>CBFHHL010000087.1:0-8822 GCA_965655685.1 Luminiphilus sp. | reverse complement strand
CACTGACACTAGAGGATTTACAGCCTGAGTCAAATCGGAGGCTAATATGGCGGGTTTGACATTAATGATGCTTTAGGTTGCGAGAAGTGTTACACTTGCAGTCCATTTTCAATCAAGCGGTGCGGTAACATAATGATGCACTCAGAGCTTGGTTACCGATTACTGAAGGCCGAACAGGCTAGCCTAGAAAAACACATCGTTTGGTCACTGTCTTGCTGGCGGATTAACGGTGATAGAGATGACTTCAAAAGGGGCATGGCCAGCTTAGACCAGCTGGCGCTGTTGAAGTCCCTTGACGCAATGCGTGCGGATCTCGCGATGTCTTGATTCCATGCTTGATGCACCGGCCCGGCATAATAGCCAGCAGCAGCCTCGCGGTATAAATCACAGCCCATTCTAAAGACCTCTTTATTTTCAAATTGGCTTCTGATGTGCGGATAGCGAGCGAGGTCCATCAGATAATCGGGGCGGCGGCTCTAGCGCATCTCCCTAGGGTGGGACTACCAGCTACGAGCCTCGTCGATCAGTTCTATCGACGTATTTAGTTGCACCCCAGCATCAAAGTTTTTTTTGCCTATCAAAGACACCGTCTGACTGAGAGGCAGATCCACCAACGTATTAATTGCTCGAGATTCGTTGGCAATGTCGGATTTGACATCGAATGCAACGGGGATAACGACCGTTCCCGACACAATTTTAGATGGCTCAGTTTGCACTGTAATCAGGTAGCTGACGTTCTCAGAGGAAACTTCGATTGATCCACTGCCTCCGGCGTTCAAAACTATGCGCGGCGCTGAAATGATTTCACCATCAACTCGCAACTCCATGCCGATATCATAAAACTGTTTCAAAGAGTCGGTGTTCTTTTCGGTAATCTCTTTACTCTCAACAACACATGCGAAAGTCAGAATAAAAAGCCCGAGTAATCCAGCGACACACTTCATAGACAGGTCTCCATCTAAGATCGCCGGTACTGCTATAGCAGTGCCTAGCTCACGTCACATTAAATTTTTATGAAAGCGCATTGAGCAACTGGACGAGCCTGTATCGACTCACGTCTATCTGCAGCAGATGAAGTCTGTGTACCCCGTGGATGGCTGTCATCCATTCGTAGCGTTAATGCCACAAAGAAGTAACGAAGCGGGCGTATTTTCTTTGCATGGTTAATGAGGTGTAACTAAATGGCTAAGCCAGAGACACTTTTTGTTGTAATCAATCCCACCTTACAAAGACACGTTGCGTTAGAAGGTGCCATTGAGATCGCGAAGAGCGCCGCAACCAAACCTCAGATAGTGGCTTTTATCGGTGTTGATGCCACGAGAATTGAGGACAAGCCTTCAACTAAGGAGCTTCGCTGAGACTCTGAGTGGCTTGAAAAGGAGATTTGCGCCCCTCTAAAACACAATGAATTTGATTTCGACATCACATTCTCATGGTGTAGTAACTGGGCTGCATCTCTAATGCAAGAGGCGGAGTCACGTGGCGCAACCATGATTTTAATGCGAAAGACCCCGACCATTGATTCCTTCTTCAAGTTCAATTCTAGCAAGTGGAATGTTTTCAAAAATGCAAAATGTCCTGTTCTGTTAGTTAGTGGTGACGCTGCGCCCAAGACTGGTGTGGTGTTGGCGGCAGTGAAGTGGCAAACCCAAAATGGGGAGCAGAAGTTACTCAATCACAAGATTTTGATAGCCGCTAAGGCCGCTTCAGCCTGGTCCGGCAATCATCTCCATGTCGTAAACGCTTATAGGGACTCTATATCTCACCCAGACAGAGGATCTCTAGTAAGACATTCACAGGTTGCCAACCCTAACATCCACATTGCTCAAGGAGAGTCGGCAGCCGTCATAGCCTCCGTCGCGAGGTGAGCTAGCCGAACTGGTTGTGGTAGGGACGAAAGGACATAGTTACGGCTCTAGCAAAATCCAACCGGCCAAAATCGAGCGATTGTTATCACTAATTGAATCCGGTGTCTTGGTTGTAAATGCTAAATGATGGTCGACAGAGTTGCTGCTTGCCGCCAACCGCGCACAAAAACACAAGCATCTGAACAAAAAGCATCCCTAGGCCATGGCAAACTAGCCAGATAGCGTGTGAGCTGGTCGCTGAAATGCCTCTCGTGGACAGACAGCATTGATGCAACTAGCTAACAGGGAATGCAACCAAAGGTTCATGCTTTATTCATTTGAGGTTAACGCTGCTCGTGTAGTGTCGCATAACACTAGTTTGGGAGTACGAAAGCGATGTTTCTGGAGAAGGGAATTTATGCAGTTGCTGCCATATTAATTGTTTTTTTTGGCGCATTTGAACCCGATACTGCTGAGGGCGTATTGGTCGAAAATGCCAGTGCAAGATCCCAATTTGCGTATTCTTCTGTAACAGAGCACTAGCACTGAGCTGATAACTTGCTGCCCATGGGCTAAAATGTAGCCCACTCATCAAAATCGTAACGGTAAAACACAGAACCGACAGTCGTTGCACGACGGAACCCATGCCTCTGTTTCTGACGACCTAGGTGTTTCAAATTTGCCTCTGATATATGAGGCGGAGGACCATTGCGGCGGCGCCTAAAGTTCTCCGGCCCGGTGGGGTGGGTCCAATGAAGCCGCAGCTCCGAGGCTTTGTGTAACGCGCCTGTTTAACCACAAGCCTCAGGATAAAGTTGAACCTGCTGCATCCGCTTAGGAGTTCGAAAAAAGGGGTATTAACACCGTTTCGTGGCTCTGGCGGTGGTGCGCGAGATACCCATCCACTACCCCATATCCATTTGGGAGGGTTAGGCTGCCTCAGTCGTGAAGGGCTCGCATGTATCCGTGCAAATCAGTTCCTCAGCGCGCTCCCTTGCCACCTGCTCTGGAGAGATACTCCTCGCAGTTGCTTCCAATAGTACCGATTTGAGTCGCACTGGAATGGCTGCTACGCCAGAATCGATATCCTTCTGAGTGCCGCCGTGCCGCCGTTGATAGACGTCAATGACACCGCCGGCGTTGATCAGATAATCGGGGCAATAAAGAATACCTGCATTACTCAACCGTTCAGTATCCCGACCCGTTAGTAGTTGGTTGTTAGCGGCACCCGCAATGACTGCTGTTTTGAGCGTTGGAATAGACGATTCATTCAATATGCCGCCAAGTGCACATGGCGCAAAAACGTCACATTGTGTCGACAGTAATTCGTCATTGTTCACAGTCTGTACGCGGAGCTCTTCACGAGCTAGACTACAACTATCATCGTTGATGTCACTGGCAACAACGACGGCGCCGTTTCGGACGAGCAGTTTTGCTAATTCGAAACCCACTCTTCCCAGGCCTTGGACATGAACACGAACGCCAGCGAGATCTGATGTTCCAAATCGGAAGTTAATCACCTCTCGGATACTCAAGAAAACCCCAAGGGCTGTGCTGGGTGAGGGGTCGCCATTGCTCTGCTCGGAATCGAGGCCACAAACAAATGGGGTGACTGCAGCCATGAACGCCATGTCGGTTGGCGATGTGCCCGAATCCTCAGCGACAAAATATCGGCCTCCGAGGGAGTCGATCGCCGCACCCATCGCTTTGAAGAGTTCCGGTGTCTTGTCTTTCCGCGGGTTACCGATGATTACGGATTTTCCACCGCCGCTACTGATGCCTGCGAGGGCATTTTTATAGGTCATACCTCGCGATAAACGGAGAACATCTGTTAGGGCCGCATCTGCGGTTTCGTAAGGCCACATCCGGCAACCGCCGATCGCTGGACCTAATTGCGTGTTGTGGATGGCGATGATGGCCTGTAGTCCCGCAGATTTGTCGTTAACGAAGACTACACGTTCATGGTCGGCAAATTCGGAGTGAGTAAAGCTATTCATGGGTACCTTGATGACTTATGTCTGTTGCGTGAAGTGGTTGCACTAGTTGAAGTTCTTTGCGGTAGCGATTTCGGTGTTTGAGCCACGTTTCACGGTTGTTTGATCGAATGTGCGCGTAGCCTTTGAGATGTGATGGAGCATTGGCAAGGCGCTTTGCTGAGTCCTGTGTTGCAGCGGTCGTCGTTTCAGTGATCAGGTCGATATCAGAAAGGTAGATCCGCAAGTCTCTGTGTTCCGCCTGCCTCTCTTGTGCGTAAGCGAAGGGGTCAAATGCCGTACCTCTCAGGAACTTTAAGGCGGCAAGTACTTTTAATGGATAGCGAGCCCAAGCTCCGACCCGCATCTTGAAGGGTCGTCCATTGCGTGCCAGTAGCCGTGAAAGTAGCGGCGGTGCGAAATAAAAATCAACCCCCGCTTGACTTAGATTGGGAAGGCCTTGCCCATCACTCTTGGCTGTGAGTAATCGAGCAACCTCGTACTCATCTTTGAGGGCCATCAAACGATAGAGTTGTCGCGCAATCTCACACAGTATCTCCTCTGCACCGGGTAGTTTATGAAGACGCTCTTTAGCAGCCAAAATGCGTTCCAGATAAACGGATGCATAGTGCTCAGACTGGTAACGGACCAGTCGTGCCTTTCGGTCAGCAACGATGTCATCTAGTGAGGTCAGGTGTTTATTTTCTATGGTTGGCAGGAGGCTCAGAACCTTTTTCGGCTGCTCGGCGAAACGTCGCCCCCAGATAAACGCCGCTTTATTAAGAGTAACTGCAACGCCATTGACCTCAATGGCTCGTTGAATCGCTTCAGGTGAGATGGGTAATAAACCTCTTTGGCTGGCCAGACCAACCAAGAATAAGTTTGCGCCAATCGAATCTCCGGTAAGAACGTCCGCAAAGGTAGAGGCGTCTAAAGCGTCTATCTGATGTTCCCCCACGGTGTCGCGGATCTGTTGATCCGGTCTCTCCCTGTAGGCGCTTTCGTCAGGCGTGTAGAGGAAGTCTCGCGTTTCCGTGACCTGGGTATTAACCACTGCGTGACAAGACTCACTTAGTTTATTCAAAGTCTCGGGATTTGCAGCAACCAGGGCGTCACAGGCCAACAGGAGGTCCGCTTGATTTGCCTTGACTCGAACTGCATGGATATCCCTCTGACTAGAGGCGATCTTGATATGGCTAACCACCGATCCATACTTTTGAGCAAGTCCCGTTTGATTCATCGTGGCAAAGCCTTTGCCTTCAATGTGTGCCGCCATTGCTAATAGCGAGTTAACTGTCAGGACCCCAGTTCCACCGATGCCGGCTACCAGTCCACACCAAGGTTTATCAAGGGCAACAACCGAGGGATGGGGGAGTGGGTCAAAAATGAGAGTGGAAATCTCAGGTGCTGCAGATGGAGGGGCGATTGATACCGCCGGCAGGGTAACAAAGCTCGGGCAGAAGCCTTCGATACAGCTGAGATCTGTGTTGCAACTGTGCTGATCAATGACGCGCTTGGTCCCTAATTCGGTCTCGAGTGGCTGAATAGAAAGACAGCTTGACTGCCGCCCGCAGTCGCCACAGCCCTCGCAGAGCTCTGGATGAATATAGACTTTGTTTCTGGCTGGCGGAAGCAGTTGCCGCTTTTGCCGACGTCGCTTTTCCGTCGCGCACAACTGTTGATAGACGATTACTGAGGTGCCTTCTATCTTAGCAAAGCGACGCTGTAGCTCGTCGTAATCGGCTCGATGCCATACTTCAACAAAGGAAGGCAGATTGCTGGACCTTGCATCCTCGGAAACGACGGCGATGTGTTGTACACCCTCAGCGCGAATTTGATGCAACAAGTCATTTAGCGAGAGACTCCCGTCAATAGCTTGTCCGCCTGTCATCGCTACCGCCTCATTGAAGAGGATTTTATAGGTAATGTTGACCTTGCTGGCGACTGTCGCGCGTATTGCGAGGCTGCCAGAATGAAAATAGGTACCGTCGCCCAAGTTTTGAAACACGTGTTTTCGTGTGCTGAATGCGGCTTGACCAATCCAGGCAGCCCCTTCACCCCCCATCTGGGTGAAGGTCCGGGTGTCTCTATCGGGCATCCCGGTTGCCATGTAGTGACAGCCGATACCTCCCATAGCGACACTACCTTGGGGCACCTTGGTTGATCTGTTATGCGGGCACCCAGAGCAGAAATGCGGTGTTCTAGTAGGCGCATTTACGCTTAGTCTTTGTGATGCCGGTATGGCGTTGGCGGAGGATTGGAAGCCAGTACCTAACCTTTCTAGTCGAGAGGCAATCGCGTGTGCCACGAGGTCTGGATCGAGCTCACCTGTATTGGGTAGTAGCGACTCACCTCTATGGTCAAATTCGCCATATATCTTGGGCCTCGACCCTCCACCGAAGTTGTAAAGGTGCGATGTCAGTTGGTCCTCTATGACAGAACGCTTTTCTTCGACGACTAAGATTTCGCTCAATCCACGGGAAAATACCTGAATAATTTCAGGGTCCAAAGGCCAGGGCATGCCCACTTTGAGGACTCTGATGCCAAAGTCGTTCGCGGCGCGTTTATCGATTCCTAGCGAATGCAGTGCTTCCATCACATCGAGGTAGGCTTTACCTGATGTAATAATGCCAAGCGTCGGTTCGGCTGAGTCCAACGCGATGCGGTTCAGTCCGTTGATACTCGCAAACAGGCGTGCAGCATAAATTTTATAAAGATTAAGGCGTCTTTCCTGGTCGAGGGGAGGGTCGGGCCAGCGCGCATGCATCCCGTCGGGTGAAATCACCTCTTTTGGTGGCAGGACAATTGAGTATCGCGCGGGGTCTATCTCCACGCCCATAGTTGAATCCATGTTGTCGGTTATGGCTTTTAGTGCCACCCAACACCCGGAAAAGCGCGACATGGCCCATCCATAGATTCCGAAATCGAGCACTTCTTGAACGTTTGATGGGGCGAGTACTGGTACAGATGCGCCCATGAACATATGTTCGGATTGGTGGGGCAGCGTCGACGATTTACAGGCGTGATCGTCCCCTGCGATCGCAAGTACACCGCCGTAACATGAGGTACCGAAAGCATTCGCATGCTTGATGACGTCCATACTTCGGTCTACACCTGGCCCCTTTCCATACCACATACCAAAGACGCCGTCGTAGTGAGAGTCAGAGACAATGCCTAACTGCTGAGATCCCCAGACAGACGTTGCTGCGAGTTCCTCATTGATCCCAGGGTTGAAGGTGATGTTGTGTTGATCTAAATGGTCTTTTGCTGACCATAATGCTTGATCCAGACCACCCAGCGGACTGCCCCGATAGCCCGAGATAAAACCACCAGTGTTTAAACCCTTAGCCGTATCTATTTCGTGTTGCAGCAAAGGGAGTCGAACCAGTGCATCAATGCCGCTCATGTAAGCTCGTTTGGGACCTTGCCTAAATTTGTCTTCTAAGTTGACGTTACGAAGTGGCTTGGGCGACGCGTGTGTCATGCTAATCCCCTCAGGCGTAAGTTTTAGCTGTTTTAATCCCTTGGAAAATTATGTTTCATCATTGGCGAAAAATTGCATCTTTATTGGTTGAATTAAGAGATTTTTTGGGATAGTTATTCTTTAAATTAACTTTTAGAGACTAAATATGTCTGGCGTATGGAATAAGCAGGACGTCGCCATAATGGCGTCGTTGCAGCAGGATTCGACATTATCGACAGCTGCGCTTGCGGATCGGCTGAACAGCTCTCAGTCACCGATCTGGCGACGAATAAATCGTTTAGAAGAAGAGGGTGTTGTCCAGCGCCGGGTAGCACTATTGGATAGGCATGCTCTGGGTATGGAAATCGTTGTGTTTGCAACGGTCAACCTAACGCAGACGGGACGGCAAAACTTGCTGGCGTTTGAACAGGAGGTTGAAGCACACCCAGAGGTGGTTGAGTGCTACACCATGGCGGGAATTTGGGATTACGTTCTGAAGATCATCTGCAAAGACGTTCGGCATTACGAAGATTTCGTCAGAAATACGCTGCTGAGTGGAGATCTAGTCCGCGAAATGCATTCCCACATTGCGGTGACGGAAATTAAGAACACCACGGAACTACCCATCGCAACTCAGCTGGTTTAGCGCGTTACATACCGTTCTAGCGGAGCACCGCAACCTTTGCGGGTCGCCTTGCGCCCTTGCCGTAGAGATTGACCCTCAGACTCGAGATGGCGTGCACTAAGATGATGGGCTCGATCTTTTGCTTGCCCGTCCAATGGATATTTGGGAAACGATCAAGAATTCGCTCGTAGGCCATGTTCAGCTGCATTTGGGCGATGCGATTGCCAAGACAACGGTGAACACCGTGTCCGAACGCAACGTGCTTTTCAACATTGTCACGAGTCATGTCAAAGACGTCGGGGTTGGGGAACACCGAAGGATCTCTATTCGCTGCGCCGTACCACATGATCACTTTCTCATCTTCGGCGATCTTCTGCCCGGCAATTTCAGTATCTTGTGTCGCTGTTCGGCGCATATGCATTACTGGCGAGGTCATGCGAAGCGCTTCGTGCGACATGCGCTCAATAAGGGATTTATCGTCAATCACCATCTGTCGCTGATCTTGAAACTCAGTCAGCAGCCGGATAGTGCCTGACAATGAGTTTCGCGTTGTATCGTTACCCGCGAAAATAATGAGCAGCCAAGACCCATCAAGATAATTCTGGGACAACGGTTTGTTATCGAGCGTTGCGTTGGCGATAACGGTAAGGAGATCCTGTCGAGGGTTTTTAATCCGGTCGGCCATCACACGCTCACCATAGTTGAACATGTCCTCTAACATCTGGTTGAAACGGAAGAGAAACATGGGTTCGGCCATGAACATTCGAAAGGGGTGAGTCAAAAATTGTGGTGCAAGCTCAAGATAGTGCATCCACTTAATAATGTTGGGACGATCCTCCTCGTCAACGCCTAGCATTTCACAGAGTGTGAACATCGGAAGCTCGGTAGAGAAAAGCTTCGCAAAATCAACTTCG
>CBFHHL010000086.1:0-2367 GCA_965655685.1 Luminiphilus sp. | reverse complement strand
CTTAGGTGCACCGCTCAAAGTGCCCGCGGGTAACGTCGCGCGAAGCGAATCGATCGCTGTCGTATTTGCGCGTGCATCGCCCGTAACGTTGGATACGATGTGCATCACATGAGAATACTTTTCGATCACCATTTTATCGGTCAACTCTACACTGCCAGGTTGTGACACACGCCCTATGTCATTCCGGCCCAAGTCGATCAACATAAGGTGCTCTGCACGCTCTTTTTCGTCGTTAAGTAATCGGGTTGCTAACTCATTATCTTCAGCCTCGTCGGCACCACGTCGAATTGTCCCCGCGATCGGTCTGACCGTAATCTTCCCCTGTTCGGAACGCACCAAAATCTCGGGGGAACTTCCCACCACGTGAAAGCCCTCGAGATCGAGGTAAAAGAGATAGGGTGAGGGGTTTAGGTGCCTCAAAGCCCGATACAAATTGAGCGGCGGTGCTGAAAACGGCAATGTCATTCGCTGGGAAACGACCACCTGCATAACATCACCGTCGAGGATGTAATCCTTGATCCTATCCACCCAGGACTCGAAGGTGGCCTTGTCCGTGCCGTAGGTAAGGCGTGACTCAATATCGCTAGTATCGGTAGAGCCCAACTCAAAGCTACCCAGCGCCGCCGCCGGCTCAGCAAGTGACTTTTCAAGCACGTCCAAGCGCTCGATTGCCGCAGGCAAGGCACCCTGTTTTGTGACGTCCGAATTAATAATGAGTGTTAACGTCCCTCGAAGATTATCGAAAACGACCACCTCCTCGGCGAGCACCAACAATATATCGGGCGTCCCCAAATCATCTGGGTTAGCACTCAAAGAAAGTTTAGGTTCGACATAGCGGACGGTGTCGTACGAAAAGTAACCCACCCAACCACCGTGAAAAACGGGCAGGGACGAAAGGGGCGCACTGGTGGTCGATTCGTGCAAAGCCTCGATATCGGCAAGTGGGTCTGCTGATTCGTGAGACTCAACGAGCTCAGTACCGCGGTAGCGTAAAATAGTTGAGCCACAAACAGCGATTCGTTCAGTGGCCGGAAGTCCAACGATCGAGTAACGACTCCACTTTTCACCACCCTCGACAGACTCAAATAGAAAGGAATAAGGCGCTCGGCACAATTTAGAGAAAGTCGAAAGCGGCGTCTCAGTGTCCGCAAGTAATGTCCGCGTAATAGGAATCCGTGAGAAACCTGCTGATATTAACGCATCGTACTCAGTTTGATTCATTGCGCACCCTAACCAATGCTTGCCAACGCCTCGCGCATGCTGTCAATGACAGCTTTGTAGTCGGGCTTACCGAAGATGGCGGAGCCTGCAACAAATGTATCGGCACCGGCCTCCGCTGCGGCTGCGATGTTCGCAGGCCCCACGCCACCGTCAACCTCCAGTCGGATATCGAGCCCAGATTCGTCAATAAGACTGCGCGCCTCGCGGAGCTTATCCAGCGTTGAGGGGATAAATGATTGACCACCAAATCCCGGGTTCACTGACATAAGTAGGGTCATGTCGATCTTATCCATGACGTATTTAAGTGCATCGAGGCTAGTGGCAGGGTTAAAAACCAAACCCGCTTTACAGCCTGCATCACGAATGAGCTGTAGCGTTCTGTCCACATGCGTGGAAGCGTCGGGGTGGAAGGTAATATACGTCGCACCCGCATCAGCAAACATTCCAACTAATTCATCGACGGGCCGCACCATCAGATGCACATCAATAGGTGCCTGAATCCCGTAGTCTCTCAAGGCCTTACACACCATCGGTCCGACGGAAAGGTTGGGGACGTAATGGTTGTCCATCACGTCGAAATGGACGATATCGGCACCGGCATCCAACACAGCTTCGACATCTTCACCCAATCGTGCAAAGTCAGCGGCCAAAATTGACGGGGCTATTTGAAAATCAGGCATTGCATTGTCCAGGAACCGTTGTTTGAGAGGTCGTCACCTGACGTGCGCAGGGTCTGACAGTCCACGTTGAGAAAAAATATGCCTCTAGTGTAAAGCGCGAGGCACCTACTCGCCAGTCAACTTATGCGCTACGCGTGATCTCTCAGCGAAGCTTCTAAGGCTTCTAGTCGCTCCGGTGTGCCAACGTCCGACCACAGTCGCGACCACAGCTCGCCACTCAAACACCGTGAATTGATGGATGCCTCTAATCGCGGGCGTAGGGTGGATTTTCCCGGCGCCAATCCCGCAAATAGCTCCTTACTCATCACCGACAGCCCGGAAAACGTTACCCTCGGCCCGCACCCCTCTCCAATCCGTCCATTAGACAGTTCGAAGTCACCTCTCGGATGGTGTGCTGGATTAGGGATCATGACGAGGTGCGCATGATCGCCACCTAGGTCATGCAATCGAAGGCGATCAAGCGGGT
>CBFHHL010000085.1:0-6232 GCA_965655685.1 Luminiphilus sp. | reverse complement strand
CTGCGGTCATCATCAGACAGCCACTGCAAATTGGCGCGAATCTGGCCGCCGTGGTCAGCTTTGTAGCCGGTATCGCGGATACCGTCAGATGTACGATAATAACCACCAACCGCATAGGTCAGGCTGTCGCTGATGGGCCCGGAGATGTAACCCTCGTTACGGATGAAATTGTAATCCGCTACCTCGCCTCGGTACGCGCCTTCGAACTGCTGACCACCTCGCCGAGTAACATGGTTTACCGTTGCTCCCAGCCCGTTTGAATACAGAATCCCGCCGGTGCCACCTTTTACCACCTCGACACGCTCAGTCATCAGATCAAAGCGCGCGGCAGAATCATTATTCATGAACTGCACCTCGGGCTCCTCGAACCACGGCAACCCATCGATTAACTGAGGTGCATAACGAAAGCCACCCGTTACGGGTAAACCGCGCACCGTAATGTTATTAGAGGCTTCACCCGCGGTACTTCCCTCGGCATAGATCCCAGGTATGTTTTGCAAAAGGTCCGCCGTGCTGATGGGCGCCAGTTGCTGAATCTGTGCTGTATCTAGCGTATTCACAGAAAACGTCGCGTCTTTCTTGGAGATGGTATTTACCACTCCAGTGACAATGACCTCTTCTAGTCGTTCTTCTGTTTGCTCTTCGACTTGCGCATAGGCTGAGCCAGCAAAAACCATTAGAGTCGGTAGTGCTGACAACCAAATTGTTCGCCGCACTGATATCGGCAAAAGGTGTTTGAGGGGGAGCTTGTTATTCATAATTCACTCTCACGTGGTTATTTGTTGCCAATCGTTAATAACGCTCGCTATTAACGCTATTAAGTAAATCCATAAAGTGTGTTTCTACCGCATGACGGCGCCTGATACTGAATGCACATATGCCCTTTCAAATAGGACTTTTGCACGAGTTCCCGACGCCCGTTTCGTCCTTATTGCCGGTTATTTTTTGATTATTTTTGTCTATCGTAGGACAAATTAGAGCCAGAAAACCGCCTTGTCAACGTTTTTTGATGTTCATCCAAGCTGCCATTTAGAGACGTTGACCACCTGACCACCCTCGCCACAGGATTTAATTGACACACTCTTGCTATCTGCGCGTGATGGGTAGATTCGAAGGCCAAAAGCGGCAGCATCATTGATGAAAAAGTCCGTTACCGACCCGTCATGAAACATGCGTAAGGTCTCCAAGCCGCCGAAGTCCTCAATACTGTATCGATCAGAAACCTTATCGGGCCCCTCATTTGTGCCAGCGAGATTAGACTGACCTCGGCTGAACTCAACATCCCCCGTCTCACCATCGATAGTCAGAATACTTTGCTCGGTAAGATCAGCCGACGCCCCCCAAGAAATGGATACACAGGCACGCTTAAGGTCGGTAATCTCGAGCTCATAGTTACCGCTCTCGCCCCCCAAGCTGACCAACTCGTCATTCAAGCTCACCGCCTTGGACATCAGTGGCTCCCCGACACGCAGGTCTAATAATTCAGGCGCGGGGGCTTGCCCCAATGTTTCGCCGTTGGGCATCAAGAACCATCTTCGAGGGAGACTAAACGTATGCGCCCAACCTGCGTCCTCCTGCGCTTGCGGTGTTCGTCGTTCGTCAATGATGCCAATGGCACGCAAATCTCCGTCATCCCCTCGCGCCACGGTAGGAGAGAGATGTCCAACAAGAACATCGAGGTTTTTGGGCCGCTTATAATCTGGTTTAAAGCGCTCTCCATCCCACCGACCTGTCCAATAAACCCCTCGGGTGCCAGGCGTACCGTACTTCGTCACCGCTCCGCCGATGGGGTTCACTATGAGAATGTGCTTGCCTTGACCAATTGGCTCAAAAACAGGCATCTCCCAAATATCTGATCCGGGATCAAGAATTCGATAGGAGAGCGTCGTGAAACGCTTTTTATAAGTCCATTTCGCCGTATTCTCTCCCCGATCCAGCGTGTAATAAGCAAGCCCTCCACCCGTATCTAAACTCGCTCCGATAATCATGTGCCACGTATCCGCTTCCCTCCAAAGATAGGGATCGCGAAAATCGTTAACCTCTCTAGAGTCTATGACCGGCCCTATCTTTTCCCATTCATCCAGATCGTTATCAGCAGCGACAGCCATCGAAATACCCGGGTTTGCCGCAGTTAAACGGTGGAAATGATTGACACTGGTGTAAAAAGCGAAGGCTTTATCGCCGTCAACTATCACGTCCCCGGACCAGATCCCCTTCTGATCGAACCCAAAGTCTTCTGTCTGTAATTCGGGCTTGAGCGCATCAGGGTGATGCCGCCAATGAATGAGATCATCCGAGGACATGTGCCCCCAATGCATCAAGGTCTTAAACGGTCCATTGGGTGTGCGCTGGTAAAACAAATGCCATCGCCCATCTTTTCGAACCAATCCATGTGGCTCATTCGTCCAGTTTGCCGGCGGCATCGCATGAATTTTCGGCCGCAAATGATCATCAGCAAAGCGAGAAGCAGGCACTTGAAGCGCGACATCACTAGGCGGCAACCGCGATTGGTTGAGTGCAAACTTTTCTGCAAGTACCGCCGGCGATAACGGCTCAGTAATCGCTAAATCATCGTAGGAACCATTGATACCGTTAAAGGTAAAAACGAGGAATTCGACACCCTTAAAAGGCTGCGCCAGTACCAATGGCTTGTCTTTGGGCAACTTAAAGTCTTCAATTTCCGCCGAGACAACCACCTCGCCGTCGAGCGCAACCTCAATTTTGTGATCCGCTGGTCGATGCGTGAGAGACACCAGCGCCCAGGCCCGCTCGGGGAAGCGCTCTTCTACTCTGAGGGTCTGCATACCCCGCTCTGTCAGCACATCGACGCCCCAGCGGCCGTAGGCGTCTACAACGATATCGAAGCCCAGTTCATCATCCCTTAGACGCGCCAAAGAGCCCGGAGTCAGGTCACGAGGTAAAACTTCGAGATCGGCAGGGTAGGCTTCAAGAATGACCCAAAACGAGAGGGTAAAACCATCGTCCCTTAAGCCTTCTGGCCACATGAATTCTGCGCGACTGGAGAAACCGTCGGTCCGCCAAGCCTCACCGGCAAGGCCAGGTACCACTGCGGGCTCGTCGAACTGGGACGATACCCTTGCACTCAATGCGGGAGAGGCAGAAAGTACGTGAGTTACCGTAGATGTGGCGTGTGATAGCGGCGCTAATCCAGTCAATATGAGTCCCGCAAATGTCAAAATGGCCCGAAACCGAGCTAAGAAACATTCACCGAACTGCTTACCTTCGAAAACCTGCAATGTTCACCCCAAGAAAAATTTTTGTCTAAGGTTAGACTTTTTTGCATCCAGAATACACACTCTGCACATATTGACCAGACTGATCTGGCAAAAATAAAAACGTTCCGAGAACAAATATGCTGCAACTGACCCGCAACTACAGCGCCTCCAGCGCTGCATTTTTCTTCTTCTTTGCCACTTGGGCCCTAATGTATCAATCCTTCGCGTTTTGGCTTGAGGACACCATTGGCCTCTCCGGTGGCGAGCGCGGTGCCGTACATTCAGCGAATGCGGCGATGGCCATGTTGGTGATGCCAATCTATGGGTACGTTCAGGACCAGCTGGGCCTAAAGAAGAACCTTTTATTCGCCGTTGGTGCCTTGTTGCTCGTGGCCGGCCCTTTCTTTATTTGGGTTTACGGCCCGCTCTTGAAACACTTTTTTTTGGTAGGCGCTATAGCAGGCGGTTTATTTGCGGGTCTTGCGTTCGGCGCAGGTGTTGGCGCACTTGAAACATACATTGACCGCTGCGGGCGTACGTTTGACTTCGAATTTGGCCATGCCCGTGTTTTCGGATCAATCGGTTCCGCGATCGCTGGTTGGAGTGCTGGGCACGTTTTTAATATTGATCCTTATTACAACTTCTTATTCGCCTGTCTCGCAGCAGGCTTATTCCTGGTCGCCACCAGCATCATTGAAGAACCCGCATCAACGTCATCACAGACAAACCAGAAATCAGACATTTCGTTAAAAACCTCTCTAGATCTCATCCGGCAAAGAGAGTTCGCTGCGCTCGTAGTTTATGTCGTTGGCGTGGCGTGTGTGTACTCGATTTATGACCAGCAATTCCCGAATTTTTTTGCATCTCTCTTTGAAACACGAGACGAAGGAAGAGCACGATTCGCGGATCTTCATGCCATTCAGATCGGTATAGAGGCACTGGGACTCATGGTAGCGCCCTGGATCGTCAATAAGACGGGCGCAAAAAATGGCCTTTTGATCGCAGGTGTTATTATGGCCGCGCGGATTATTGGCTCCGGCATATCTACCACCCCGATAGAAATCTCTCTGATGAAGTTGCTGCATGCGGTGGAGCTACCGATCTTGCTCGTTTCATTGTTCAAATACATTGCCGCTGTTTTCGACGAAAAACGAACAGCAACGGTTTATATCGTTGGGTTTCAGTTTACAACTCAAGTGATGGCAGCGCTTTTAAGCGCGGTTGCTGGGTCGATGTACGACCAGCTTGGCTTTGTTACGTCTTATCAATTAATGGGAGCTGTCGTGTCGTTTTTCGTAGTGCTGTCCTGGTTTTTGTTAAAAGACGACAAAAAGCTCGAGAGGGCCGCCGATGCGAATCTGCAGAAGGAGTGATAGAGAGTGACATTACAAAGATCCAGAGTGGGCGCGATTGAGGCCGGCGGCACAAAATTCATTGTGAGTGTAGGTGACCACTGGGACTCTGAGGATACGCTGACTGTGCCAACAAGCAGTCCCGAGGAGACGATGGGAGCAGTTATTGAATTCCTCTCCGCTCACCATGCGCGAGAACCTTTGACGGCTTTGGGCGTTGCTGCTTTTGGACCGATTTTCATCACACGGAGGATGCCGAATTATGGCGTTGTAGGGCCGACACCAAAACCCGGCTGGGAAGGTTACAACTATTACGAAACCCTTCAGGATAAGTTCGACATTCCGGTTGGCATAGAAACGGATGTTAATGCCGCAGCGCTTGCAGAAGTCGCTTTTGGTGGCCATGCAAAGCCGGAGCATCTAATCTACGTCACCGTCGGTACAGGTATTGGCGGGGGGATTGTCCACAACGGTGCAACAACAAACGGGATCATGCATCCCGAAGTCGGTCATATGCTTGTAAAGCGCCATGCGCAGGATCAGGCTTTCCCGGGGGTTTGCCCGTTCCACGGTGACTGTTTAGAAGGCCTTGCAGCAGGACCAAGCATAAAAGCTCGCTGGAGTGTCTCCTTGTCAAATCTAGCGGCAGATCATATCGCCCACGACATT
This sequence comes from Luminiphilus sp., assembly GCA_965655685.1. GTDB lineage: Bacteria > Pseudomonadota > Gammaproteobacteria > Pseudomonadales > Halieaceae > Luminiphilus. The sequence continues at coordinate 975 of CBFHHL010000085.1, read as the reverse complement.
GAAGCGTACTACCTAGGTCAAATGTGTGCTAATTTGCTGCTAAATCATATGCCTAATAAGATCATCATTGGTGGAGGCGTTGGTAAAACCAGCGGCCTTCTCTCACATGTTCGGAAGAACTGTCTTGATGCCTTGGCAGGATACTTACCAATGTACAACTCAGAAATAGCCATGCAAGAACTCATTTGCGCGCCAGCGCTCGGACAGGCTGCTGGAATCGCAGGCGCGTACAATATGGCTTGGGCTGAATGTTAATCCATGGCCTCTATTAACGATGTTGCGGGCCTTGCTGGCGTCTCAGTTAGGACCGTATCACGGTATCTAAGTGGTCATACTGGCATCTCTGAAAAAACACGCACTCGCGTGCAAGAGGCCATTGACCAGCTGCACTATGCACCCTCCGCCGCCGCACAGCAGCTCCGCGGTCGAGGTGACAGCGTCATTGGACTTATCACTGATGGCATCACAACCACTCCGTACTCTTATGAAATTATCGCAGGCGTTCAATCAGTGGCCGACGAAAATGACGCCATGCTCCTCATCGGCGAAGTCGCTCACAGAGAAGCGTCTTTTCGACGAGTATTGAGTGACTTTAGACGACACCGATGCCAAGCAATTCTCTATGCTACTCACTTCCGGCGACCCGTTAATGTAGGACTCGAAGTCGGTGAGACACCGATTATATTGGTAAATTGCTATGAGCAAGATGTCGATCGTTTTCCGACTGTGCTCCCACATGACGAGCAGGGCACTTACCGGATCACAAAACATCTCCTGGAGAGCGGCCACGAACGAATCGGCTTTTTGACTCTGAGCTCGAATATACCCGCAACTCATCTGCGAAATAGTGGGTACCGGAGAGCCCACATCGAACTGGGACATCAAGTCGATGCGGGCTTGGTCCGTGTCGGTGTCGTAGACCACGACGATGGTGAGGTAATTGGCAACGAGTTCGATGAGCTGGAGAATCACATC
>CBFHHL010000084.1:0-15276 GCA_965655685.1 Luminiphilus sp. | reverse complement strand
TCTCATGCCCCAGGTTGCGGCTGTTGGTACGCCACTTCGAGATGTCGCCGTGTGTCAATTCTCGTCAAGGCCTTATATGTGCATCTAACAACCGTTCCGCGCTCTGTTTGCCTGACGCTCAGGTCTCCTTTCTATGAATATATACCTAGCGGAGCAATCGCGACAAAAGCACCCCCTCTGTGTACTATTTTTGGGTAGGTTAGATGCGTCAAACTTGCGTCTGTCTTAACGGTTAAGGCGCTGTAGCTTGATAGGGCTAAAAGCGCCAAAGGGGAAGCTGAAATGACATCTATGTTGTATCCAACTACTAATCCATCAGCGTCAGAGCAAATGGTCGTTGCGCGCGGTGAGGGACCCTATATCTTCGATCGCAACGGAAAGCGTTACCTAGAGGGGATGGCGGGGCTTTGGTGCACTTCTTTGGGTTATGGCAACGAGGAAATTATTGAAACGGCGACTCAGCAGATGCGGGAGCTCAGTTTTAGTCACATGTTTGGTGGCAAAACGCACGACAGTGCTATGAAGCTCGCCAATAAGCTTGCGGGTATGGTGCCGTTGAAAGACGCACGCGTCTTTTTGGGTAACAGCGGTTCTGACGCGAATGACACGCTGGTGAAGCTTATTCGCTATCACGCTACAGCGACAGGGCGTCCAGAGCGCACGAAGATCATTGCACGCGATAAGGGTTATCACGGCGTGACGGTTGCCTCAGCATCGCTGACGGGGATTCCGACAAACCATAATCATTTTCAGTTGCCCTTCGATGCGCTTGGTGTGATTCGGACAGGGTCGCCGCACTACTATCGGGCCGCGAAAGCTGGTGAGAGCGAGTCTGATTTTGTGGCACGTCGCGCCTCCGAGCTTGAGGCACAAATTCTTGAAGCGGGTCCCGACACTGTTGCGGCCATGATCGCCGAGCCAGTCTCTGGTGCTGGCGGCGTTCTCATCCCACCCCAAGGCTACTACCCTGTGATTCAAGCTGTTTTGGATAAGTACGGTATTGCGTTGTGGGATGACGAGGTTATTTGTGGCTTTGGACGCCTGGGCCAAGATTTTGGTGCGAACGCCATGGGAATGCGTCCCGAAATGATGGTGTTTGCCAAAGCCTTGAGCTCAGCTTATGTGCCCGTAAGCGCCGCGGTTGTCAGTGGTGAATTCGTTGAGGCAGTCGAGAGTGCCGCTTCGGATATGGGCGTTTTTGGCCACGGCTATACCTACAGTGGTCACCCGCTTGGCTGTGCGGTGGCACATAAAGTTCTCGAGATTTACGAGCGAGATCACGTTTTTGAGCACGCAGCGAGTGTTGGCGATTACCTTCAGGAAAAACTGCAAACCTTTGTCAATCACCCTCTCGTTGGCGAGGTTTCGGGCAAAGGCATGATAGGTGCAATTGAACTGGTGGCCAGCAAGGAAACTAAGCAAGCGTTTGACGGTATGGCGGTCGGTGCCTATTGCGCGAAAGCGGCTGAGGCTGCGGGGCTTATTGTAAGACCCTTGGGTGGTAACCGTGTTGCGCTATGCCCGCCGCTGATACTTCAGCGTGAGCATGTTGACGAGCTTATCGATAAGCTGACGATCGCGGTTAACGCGACGCTAGATTTTGCCAAGCAAGAGCAGTTATTGGCGTAACTGAGACTTAGCATACAGTGAAAATTCTGCATATTGAGGCCGGGCGCTTTCTCTACGGAGGCGCACAGCAAGTGGCTTGGCTCACTCATGGGCTCTCGAAGCGTGGTGTGCAGAACGTGCTGGTATGCCCTGAGGATGGCGCAATTAGGAACGCGGTTGCAGAGGGAACAATTATTCATGCCCTTCCAATGCGTGGCGACTTAGACCTTGGACTGATCGGGCGTCTCGCCGTTGTTATACGAGCCGAGTCTCCCGATATTGTCCATATACACAGCCGTCGTGGCGCCGACATTTTTGGTGGTCTTGCGGCGAGACTTGTGGGGGTTCCCTGTGTGCTCTCGCGACGTGTCGACAACCGTGAGCCCAAATGGTTGGTCCCCTTGAAGTATCGTCTTTATCAGCGTGTTGTTGTCATTTCAGAAGCTATTGGACGTGTGCTCGTAGAGTGTGGCGTAAATAGGGATAGGATTTCGGCAGTAAGAAGTGCGGTGGACGCTCAGAGCTACGATCTACCTTCCGATCGCGAGTGGTTCAAGCGCGAGTTCTCTCTACCCAAGGGTGAGACCACACTAGGCGTTGTAGCACAGTTAATCCCTCGTAAAGGTCATCGCTTTCTCCTCAAAGTCCTGCCCGAGTTGCTGCTTAAATATCCTAACTTGCATGTGCTTATTTTTGGACAGGGACCTCTGCGATCAGAGTTATCGGAGGAAGTGGCCCGTCCTGAGTATTGCGGGCGTGTGCAGATGCTGGGTTTTCGCGATGACTTGCGCCGCGTCATGCCCAACCTCTACGCCGTGGTCCATCCTGCAGAAAAAGAAGGGCTCGGTGTTGCTCTCCTGCAGGCATCTGCCTGTGGTGTTCCCGTGATTGCTGCTGAAGCCGGGGGTATCCCTGAGATTGTGTTACACGAGCAGAATGGCCTTACCTTCGACGTGGGTGATGTCGAAAAATTACATCAGCACATCGATTTACTGCTCTCTGACCCCTCTTTGCGCAAGAGTCTGGGTGCTCAGGGGCGGGTACTCGCAAATTCGGCGTTCTCTATCGATGCTATGGTGGAGGGGAATCTCAGTGTGTACGAGCGTCTCGTGTCTCACTAGAAGTGAGGGTTTAACGCGCGGGTAGCCTTCATCGCTAGGGCAGTTGTTTGCAGGGATTTTTCAAGGGGAGGGCGCTTTGTAAGAGTGGTGTAATGGCTATGAACGACTACCGCGCGTGCGCAGACCGTGTTTCTTCATGAGTCCCCGCATCTGGTCATAGCTTAGGCCCAACCGCAAGGCGGCTTGCTTTTGATTCTGCGCGTTTTCACGAAGTGCCTCGCGCAGCCATGAGGCTTCTTGTTTCTCCAGTGCTTCTCTCAAATTACTCGGAAGGGAAGAGGGCTGCTTTTTCTCATCTTCAGCCTGCCCAGCGTTTATCGCTGTTGACCGATGCGCCTCAGGGCGTGGTTCGAAAACATCAAAGGGGTCAATGACGAGTGTCTGAAGCGGTGTGTTGTCGTCCCCTTGTCGATGAAGCGAGCGTTCAATCACGTTCTTGAGTTCACGAACGTTGCCTGGCCATTGGTAGTTATGAAGGGCTTCAGTCACTGTGTCTGAAAACCCGGGGAAATGATGCCAGCCAAATTCGGCAGCAAAACGGATGGCAAAGTGGTCAGCGAGGAGGTCAATGTCATTGTCACGCGCACGCAGTGGGGGCATATGAACAACATCAAAGCTCAACCTGTCGAGAAGGTCCCAACGGAATAAGCCATCCTCTGCCATTTGCTTGAGGTTGGCATTGGTTGCTCCCACGATTCGCACATCCACTTTGATTGTTTGAGAGCCACCTACCCGCTCTAGCTCGCCGTATTCAATAACCCGCAGTAGTTTCTCTTGAAGCGATAGGGGCATGGTCCCGAGTTCGTCAAGAAAGAGGGTTCCTTGATCAGCGCGCTCGAAGCGTCCGGCGTGGCTTTTACGGGCCCCCGTGAAAGCTCCTGGCTCGTAACCGAACAGCTCGCTGTCGAGTAACGTTTCAGGTAGCGATGCGCAATTAAGCTTTATGAAGGGCGCTTGCCAGCGTTGAGAAAGGAAATGTAGGCGATTTGCCGCGATTTCCTTACCGGTTCCTCTTTCGCCGACAACCAGAATAGGGCGATCTATGACCGCGAGGCTCGAAAGATGGTCAAGCGCACGATTGAGTGCGGCGCTCTCTCCAATCACACTTTGTTCAGATATCATGTTATTCGTGTATCACGACACAATTTAAGGCTAATTAAACCTTAAATAAGGCTTATTTAGCCATAATTTTAAGGCCAAAAAAGCCTAAATAATTTGTTCGGCACTATATTAGGGCCCTAAAAGACCTTTAAGTACCTGTAATAACAAAAGAAATAATAGTTGGCTTGGATGTCGCAAAACGTATTTCACAAGTTAACTATCGAATTCAGTTCAAGACTTTAGGAAAACACTATGGGTATTTTTTCGAGACTCTCTGACATTATTAATTCCAATCTCAATGCAATGTGTGACAGTGCAGAAGATCCGGAGAAGATGATCCGCCTGATTATTCAGGAGATGGAAGACACACTTGTTGAGGTTCGTTCAGCGTCGGCAAAGATTCTCGCCGAGAAAAAGACTCAGGAGCGCAAGCTACGCACACTACAAGGGCAAGCGATTACTTGGGAAGAAAAGGCGAAACTTGCACTCTCTAAAGACAGAGAGGACCTAGCGCGAGCGGCTTTAAACGAAAAGCGTCGAGTCGAGGCCGAGGCTGACTCATTAAGAGGTGAATTGGTGCTTGCCGATGAGCACATTCAGCAGCTTCATGATGAAGTCGGTCAGCTGCAGGCGAAGCTGGATGACGCAAAAGCAAAGCGCAAGGCTATCCTCATGCGAGCAGATTCAGTTACCCAACGCCGCAGAACGCAGCAGCAGATTCATCGGACCCACCTCGACGAAGCATTCGATCGTTTTGAGCGATTTGAGCGTCGAGTCGATGGTCTAGAAGGGGAGTTAGACGCCATGAATCTTGGGCGAGGAAAGCCCAGTCTCGCCGATGAGATTGATGCGCTTGCTGAGGATGACATGTTGAATGATGAGTTGGAGGTGCTTAAACAGTCGATGGCCGCGAGCCGAGAAGGAGAGGAGGTGGCGAAAGATGCGTAAAACTCTAGCAAAAATCTGTGTCCCGCTCGTAGCGCTCGCATCCCTGTCCACGCAGGCGAGCGTTGAGCAGTCTTTTGATGTCGAGGACTTTACCCGTGTTGCTGCCTCGCAAGGTGTTGAGGTAAGCATCATTATGGGTTCTACAGCTCAGGTGATTGTAAGTGCAGATACTGAAAGCGATCTGGAACGCCTCGAAATTGAAGTCGATGATGGCGAGCTTCGTATCAGGCGTGGCTCTTGGTCTTCGAGTGTGTGGAATTGGGGAAAGTCCTACGGCAATGTGTCGGTGGACGTTGTCGCTCCGGAGTTGGAAGGTCTCTCCTCGAGCTCGGGTGCTAGCATAACGGCGCGTGATATCGCCTGCCGTGAGCTCTCGCTCGATGCTTCAAGTGGTAGCCGATTAGCAGTAAGCGGGGCTTGTAACGAGGTGGATGTTGACGCATCCAGTGGCTCGGCCATCGACGCACGGGACCTTGAAGCCGAGGTGGTGACCGTTGATGCCTCCAGCGGTGCAAAGATCGCTGTGTTTGCCTCGACTGATTTTCAGGGCGACGCCTCGAGCGGTGCAAATGTCGATGTCTACGGGACACCACAAGTATTTGAATCTGATGCCTCATCGGGTGCGCGAATCGCTCGCCAATAGCCGAATAGGTTTTCTTGAATTCATAAACAGAATTTACCGGGATATCAGGTAATCATTGGGATGGAAGGTGTGGAAAATATGGAAGGAGTTATGGCGATCGGCGTGGGTTATGTGTTTATGCTGACACCTGCGATCATTGTGTTTTTGGTGTTACGCGCCCAACAAAATTCATTAGAAAAGCGATTGGACGCGCTGGTGCAGATGTCGCGGATTTCGGGTGAGGTTGTCGGTGCAAGCGAGATCAGCCAGTCACTGATCATCCAGGAAAACAAAGGTAGATTGCGTCGTTGGGGCATTATTTTATTAGCCACAGCGATCGGCATGGGAACTGCAGGCGTCTTTGCCGGTGTTGAGCCCTTGTTAGTGGCCTCAGTTATCGTGGGTGCGTTAGGTTTGGGGCTGTTACTAGCGGAGCGTTTTTCTGCTAGTACCAACGAAGATGAGCCAGACGCAGCTGCTAGCCAAGTCGCGCCCTGATCGCATTGTATTTTGACATTGGAGAAGTAAGTGAATTTTTTTGAGTTTATGTTTGTCCCAATGATCGTGTTCCTCACGGTCGTTGTACCGATCTGGATAACATTGCATTACCGCAGCCTCAATAACTCAAGCCGTGCACTCAGTGATGAGGATCGTGAAGCGCTTGAAGAAATGCTCGAAACCGTTGATCGCATGACGGACCGTATTGTCAATCTTGAAGCCATATTGGACGCCGATCGTCCCACTTGGCGAAACCAAAAGGAAGGTGACCGATGAGTCGGAGAAATCGCAACCAATATCAGAGCTTTAATCAAGGTCGCAAAAGCGGCTGGGGCATAGGGCTTTATCGGCATCCCTCAGACGGTTGGTTTGGAGGAGTTTGTGCAGGGCTTGCTGATTACTGGGAAGTGCCCACGTGGGTAACGCGTATGTCTGCCTTTGCTTTGTTCTTATTCACTGGATCCGTCGTGTTTTGGTTTTATGTCGCCGCGTGGATCTTGATCACTAAGCGGCCCTCGCGCTGGAGTGGTGATGTGTATGATGCAGAGGTCGTTCGTGAATATGACGAAGATAGGCAAACCTATCGCAAGCGCGCAGCCTTTCGCTATTCGGAAGCGCCAGGAACGCGCATGAATAAGGCGCGCGACCGATTGCGCGACGCCGAGCGGCGAATTGCAGCGATGGAGCGCTATGTCACCTCGAGCCGATACGACCTGGACAAGGAGTTCTCCAAGCTCTAAGGCTCTGGAACTTTGTTGCTGGCAAACCATCGGTAAGGATAGATGGAAGTTTTTGGAATCTTGGGTTTTGTGTTTGGACTTGTAGCATTTGTTCGCTTAGAGAAACTGACTAAGACACTGAAGGAGAAAAATATTCTCGAGGCGGATTACAAAGACGAGTAAACATCAATTCTTGGTCAGTCCGCGATGCCCGGAGCCAGAAGGTGTTTGCCTGGATAGCGCCCCTCCACTTGTACTCCATTCGCTACAACAGGCCTGCCACCAACAAGAACGTGATGGATGCCGAGCGAAGTCTGGTAGGGGTCGCCATACTGAGCCCGCGCTGCGATCTGATCGGCGTCGAAGACCACAATGTCCGCATCAGCCCCCACCTGAACCCGGCCCTTTCGAGAGAAATCTTCAGACGCCAAGGCCAGCCATTGTGCCGGGAGTAAAGTGATACGACGCAGTCCCTCGATGAGCGTCATGACCTCAAGCTCACGCACGTAGCGTCCAAGAAAGTGGGCGTAGGTGCCTGCAATGTTGGGGTTTGTTTTCACTTCAATGTCGAAAGCGGGGAGGGCGTCGGTTGACACCATCATTCCCGGCCATGCAAGCGCTTTAAGCAGCCACTCTTCTTTGACGTAGTGGTGATTGATTGAGCTCGTTGGATAATCGCGCTGGTAGCGCAGGAATCGCTCTTCGTCTAGCCATTCTCCAGTGGGGACCCACTGTACGTCTTCGTAATCGATATCGAATATCGCTCGCCAGTCGCGATTAACAAATACATCAGCGGCAATCGAGGTGCCGCCGGCGAGATAGGACAGGGTTTCTGTAGTAATTCGGGCGCCGCGCGCATTGGCGGCATCAATTTTCGCTAACCACTCATCAATACCGCCCATGGCCGAGTGAGTAATGTGACAGATCATCGTCGCGACGCTGTACGATTCAGCTAAGGCTATTACCTCATCGAGACCAGTAGGGTCGCCCGGCATCCCTCGACGAACGTGAACATAGACGGGTTTGTCGTACTCAGCTGCTGTTGAAAAAATCATGCTGAGCTCACTTTCGCTAACTGCTTCAGTCATGTAATCCAGTAGTACACCGACCCCAAGGCCGCCTAATTCAAGGCCATTACGTAAATGTTTGCGCATCTCCTCGACCTGCGCGGGGGTTGCCTGTTTGCGCCACATATCACCACCCAAGGTGATGAATCCTGTCTCATCGAAGAAGTAACTTTGCGAGGAGCCCTCCATGACAAGTCCGCGAATAGCGAAGTGCCCAACTGACGAGCCGTAATGCAGTTGAGCACCACCTCGAAACTGATAGCCATAGTCTGTGGGTGGGTAGGAGCCAGCTTCGAGATCGAGCTGAGTTGTAATGCCGTCTAAAATGCTTAAGTGCTCACCCAGTCGGGTGGGGGTGTGCGAATGAATATCGATAAAGCCTGGCGCTACAACGAGTCCGTGGGCATCGATGGTGGTTTTGCCTCTAATTGAATCGTCCGTAATCTGCGCAATTTGACCTTGACGAATCCCCACATTTGTCACGCGATCAGTGAGCGTCTCAGGGTCTATGACCCGACCGCCCAGAATAACCGTATCGTAAAGCTCAGAGCTGTCTGTTTTTGCGTTTGCTAGCGCGGAAAACAGCAGACCACAAAGTATAATGGTCCGGACCACACTATCTAATAATTTGCGCATGAGACTTCTCATCGTATGCACCGTTGGATAATCATTCTTATGGTTTGGCTGGGTCGATATTAATGACTCATTGTTTGTTTGTCTTGGAGTAGTTGTTTGCAAACCCTTTTCTTACACTCTGATGCGGCTGACTCGCAGGAACATCTTGTCTTCTTGCACGCCAATGGCTTTCCCCCGGGTACTTATGTCTCTTTTCTGAATGAGCTGGCGCCGTTAGCAAGGATCAGCACGCTTGAGCACAGGCCTCTGTGGCAAGCCAAAGCCCCCAGGTTTATGAGCTGGGATGTCTACGCCGAGGACGCGATAGAGACGCTTAGGCGCGAGGCGTCCGAACCTGTATGGTTAGTTGGACATTCGATGGGTGGTGCGATTAGCTTGTTGATAGCCCACAAGGCACCTGAACTCGTAAAGGGTATCGTAGCCCTAGACCCCGTAACGATTAACTCTCCTTTTCTTGCTTGGTCCCGGTTGGCGTTTCGACTTTGGCCTAATAAACCCAGGATGATTCAGGGCGCACTGGGTCGTCCACATCAATTTGAGAATCACCAAACTGCATTCGAGTTTTATCGAAGCAAACGTGCTTTTGCCGCTATAGCCGACAAAGAGTTAATGGATTACGTGCTAGCTGCGCATGTGACCTCCGATGATGGGGTACATCTTCGGTTCTCGGGTGAGTGGGAGGCATGTGTCTACAGATCACCACCAAGTCTCTGGTCAAAGTTGCGAAAATTGACGGTGCCTGTACATATTTTGGGTGGACAGTCATCGTATGTCATCACGCAAGCTGTAGCAGATCGCCTTCGAAGTTATGCCAACCTGCGGGTGGCCATGATAGACGCGGGTCATTTACTGCCGATGGAAAAGCCAATTGAAACCGCGGAGTTTGTCACAAACGCTATTTCAGCTTCATGAGGCGTAATGAAATCGTCATATTTTTTGATGGGTCACTCTGGTATTTTGACGCCGAACCTATGCGATTCACAAATACTGCGCAGTTGAAGGCCTTTTTAACGTGTAGAGAGAGATAATAAGAGCGTAAGTAGCTATGAATAACCCTATTGATGGACGTTTGGCCGATCTTGACGAGACGCTATTCATGCCGCGTGAGTTGAGTTGGCTGTCCTTTAACCACAGAGTGCTGCAGGAAGCTGAAAATCCAAGCGTCCCTGTTATTCAACGCCTTCGATATCTCGGGATTTTTTCTAGCAACCTCGATGAGTTTTTCAGGGTTCGTGTCGCTGAGATACGGCGTCTCATTGTGGTGTCCACGGGTGCAAAGCGCCAACGAGCGAAGGCCCTGCTGGAGACTATTCAGCAACGCATTGTCAAATTACAGAGCGACTTTGATCGTATTCAAGTGGGTGTTATGGCTGAGCTCCGACACCGGCATATTTCCATCATTGATGAGAAAAGCCTGACGGCTAAACAGCTTGAGTTCGTGGAAGATTACTTCGCAAGTAAAGTACTGCCGACTTTGGAGCCGATACTGCTCAGTGATGAGCAGGCGATCCCTGCACTCGCTGATGAATCCCTGTACCTTGCGGTTGATATCCAGACCGAGGAGGGCAGCCAGTATGCAGTAATGGAGGTCCCGTCCGATGTGCTCGGTCGGTTCGTTGCCATTCCGCGTGGCAAAGACCCCAAAGGCAGAGTGTATATTTTGCTTGACGACATTATCCGCGCTTGTTTGCCTCGAGCCTTCCGAGGGGTCTTTGACATTCGCGCCGCCGATGCCTACTGCTTCAAGTTCTCTCGTGATGCTGAAATCGAAATCGAAGCGTCAATTAATGAGAGTCTTATTGAAAAAATGGCTTCGAGCTTGAAGCAACGCCGAAAGGCGGATGCTGTTAGATTTGTATATGACAGCGAGATGCCTGAGCCATTGCTGGATCACTTACGCAGGCGCCTAGGCTTTGGGCGCTATGACAGCCTGATCCCGGGTGGGCGGTATCACAATTCCAAAGATTACATCGGGTTCCCCAACGAGGGACCCAAATATCTCGAGTTCAAGCCCCTGCCGCCGGTGCGTATACCAACGCTTGACGCGAGTCGTAATATATTTAACGAACTGCGGAAAAAGGACTACCTTCTCTATTACCCGTATCACCCGTTCGATTACGTGGTAGATATTTTGAAGACGGCTGCAATTGATCCCGCTGTGACCTCTATTCGCATCTGTCTCTATCGCGTGGCGAGTAATTCGCAAATCGTCGATGCGCTTATTAATGCGCAATATAACGGAAAGCGCGTTCGGGTTGTGGTTGAGCTTGCAGCACGGTTTGATGAGCAGGCCAATATTGCGTGGTCCGAGCGACTCACTGAGGCGGGTATCGAGGTTATCTTTGGTATCCCGGGTCTTAAGGTGCACAGCAAACTATTTCTCATCGAACGCATCGAGGACGGGGAGGTAGTTCGCTATAGCCATATTGGGACGGGTAACTTTAACGAAAAAACTGCGAGGTTATACACTGACTTCACGCTTTTAACCGCCGATCGGGTTATCGGGCAGGATATCGATAAGGTCTTTGATTTCCTCAAATACAATTACAAACAACCGAATTACAAAGAACTTCTGGTATCACCTCACACCAGCCGAGAAGGCATTGTTAGCTTGATCGACGGCGAGATTGCGAACGCCCAAAATGGGTTCAGGGCGCAGCTCTTCCTCAAGTGCAACAATCTTGTCGATCGCCAACTTACCCTCAAATTGTATGAGGCGAGCCAGGCTGGTGTTGAAATCAAATTAATTATTCGAGGTATGTGCTCGCTTCTACCGGGGGTCGCCGGCATCTCTGACAATATTCGGGCAATTAGTATTATTGACCGGTATTTGGAGCATCCGAGGGTATATGTGGCCTACAACCGAGGTAAGCCCAAATACCTTCTGGGGTCTGCTGATCTGATGACCAGAAATATTGATCACCGGGTGGAGGTGCTTTGTCCTGTCCACGACGCCGATGCACAGCGGGTAATTCAAGACGTTCTTGACCAGCAATGGAACGACAATGTCAAAGCGCGAGTGATTGACAGAGCTCAGTCGAACAACATGGTCTCATCAGAGACCAAGTCGGCGGCCGTAAGATCTCAAGAGTCAATTCATCGTTATTTTGCAACTGGGAGGCTTCCCAGAATTCCGCGATCCGACATTCGAAAGCCGTCAGTTCGACGAAAGAAACACCACAAGAAATAGGGTTTTATTAGCGAAGATCGTCCGTGCGCACGTTGAAGAAGGGCCGAGCAAGGCCCTCGGTGTCAAGCAGCAGAAACTCACTTCCGTCAGGATTCGACAGCACGACTTCAATGGGTTGAAACAGTGGTCTGCGTACAAACTTCACAAACCAGCCAAACTGCTGTTTTTGGTTCAAAGCAATACGCTGCTCGTGCGTGATTAGGCTAAAGAAATCCTCAGGAATGGCAGGCATTCGAAGCCTACGCTCGGCGACGTTTCCTGTACCCTCGCGTTGTAATTGACTTACCGCATTCATATCAGAACTACTTTTTGTCTCCACCTTGATCATGGTAACAAGTTGCTTTGGAGAACAAATAGGATTCTTTAGGATGCGTGAGCCAGTTCACAATACCGTGAATTTTGAGGCTTCGTGTAAATCAGCGGGCTATTTATCCGGTAATAGTGTGCCAACAAAAGCACCTGTGCTGATGGGGCATTTAGCTTCTTGTTCTCATTGAGATTCAAAAGCTGCAGCAGGTAGGGAGCCACTGACGCGTGAGCCAGTTCAAGATACAACAAGCCATCAAGAGCGGCTTACATGAGCCAATGACTAATCTCTTGATAGTTGGCCAACACAATTTGCTGCGCTCGCGGGTCGTCGAGCTGCTTGCCAACGTGTAAGTTCAAAAGCTGTAGTAGGTAGGGCGCCAGTTTGGCGCGAATGGACAGCTTAAGTTGTCCATCCGTCATGCCGTAGTCGTGAGCGATGACCTCTTTTTGATCAGGTTCAAGGCGATTATCGGGCGTGATTTCGAGGGTGATATGGGTTTGCCATGCTTGATCATCCTCCCGGCTGTGATCGCTTTCATCCATCAACTCAGCATCACCTCTGAAACGGCTCAGCACGAAATCACGAAAATCCAGATTTTTCTCACACCAAGCACGCACATGCCACCGATAACCTGTCCAAACGAGCGTGTGAGGCGCGATGATCCGTCCCTCTCGGTCAGGGTTATTGAGCGAGACATAATCAACGTCGATGCGACGTGACTCAGCCATCGCACGGATAATGGGGCGAAGCAGGCTTGCAGGCATCTCCCGAAGTGGCGCGGCAATGACCTCAACGTTGGCGCTCACGACGGGGAGCTCGCCAAGTATTTGCTGAACATCGCTCTGCTGAGCTGCCATTTGCAGATATTCTGACGCAAGCCCCCGCGTCAGCGTTGGCGTAAAATCATCAGAGGGGTAGTAGTGTTTCGCCACCGCATCATAAACCAAGTCACCGCAGGTGAGTCCACGACGATAGCTGGACAAGTCCTTATTGGCTTGTTGTCGACCAATACTAAAGGTGTCACAAAGTTGGCGGGTGGTTAACCGGCCCTCCCACAGAGCAATCAGTTCAATGTAGCGATAGCGAAGCAATTGTTCCCATCGAGGGTTAGGCATAACGGTCTGCAATGTATCTCAATCAGCTAAAATTACAGAGTTCCCAGAATTTCCTCAATGTGCTCCACCGTGGTCCGCGGATTGACAATACAGAATCTCAGTACCGTCTCACCTTTGTGCTTAGTGGGCGTCACAAACGATTCGCCGGACTCTAATTGCTGATCACTCCAACGTTTATAGTCGTCTTCTTGCCAGCCCAGACGTCTGAAAACACATATTGATAAGCCCTGATCCACAACAAGCTCTAGGTTTGGGTGGTCATTGATTTTGATTGCAGCCTCGCCTGCGACGCGCAGTGTTTCCTCTACCGCAGCTTCGTACGCCTCTGTGCCGTGTGTGGCTAGACTAAACCAAAGTGGTAAGCCTCGCGCGCGACGAGAGAGGTGGTGGGCATAATCTGAGGAATTCCAAACGCCATCATAGACAACCTCCAGGTAAGCGCCTTGTTGCTGGTGAGCTTCACGCGCCAGCGTCGGATTCTGATAGATAAGTGCACAGCAATCGAAGGGTGCAAATAGCCATTTGTGGGGGTCAACAATAAAGCTGTCCGCTAGTTCTATTCCTGAGAATTGATCACGCACACTTGGTGCTGCGAGCCCAGCGCCGCCATATGCGCCGTCAACGTGCATCCAAATTGCGTGTTGCTTGCTCACAGTGCCTATGCCTGAAAGGTCATCGATAATTCCGAGATTGGTTGTGCCCGCTGTGCACGCAACTGCAAAGAGTCGCTCCCGATCGGTGGGGTTGAGGGCTTCAATAGCCTCTGATACGTGTTGCCCTGTTAATCGATCACCACCTACTTCGAGTAAATCCACGTCCATGACATACGTTGCTTGCTTGATCGACGCGTGAGCACCTTTCGATGAGATCACAAGACCCCTCAGCGCCGCGCGACTATCCTTACCGCGCCGCCATTGATGTCGTGCGGCCACCAAGGCTGACAAATTACCCGCAGTCCCGCCACTGACAAATGTACCTCCCGCGCCTGCACCAAAGCCCGCGAGATCGGCTATCCACCTGAGAGCCTGATTTTCGGCGTAGGTGGCACCCGCGCTCTCGAGCCAAGTCGTACCGCAAATGCTTGAGGCCCCAACAATCAGATCAAAAAGCGTTGAGGCTTCAGTGGGAGCCGTAGGGACGAAAGCGAGAAACTTGGGATGATCAGTAGAGATGCAAGCGGGCGCCAATACGTCGGTAAAAAGTCTAAGCGCTTCAAGACCCCCGAGGCCCTTTGCGGTTATGGTTTGACCGGCCATAGCGGACAACTCTTCCGGTGTGCAGGGGGAGTCTAGCTCGGGTGGATCCATACGCACGCGCTCGACGCTGTATCGGACAATTGCCTGCTGGAGTACTTCCATATCCCTTGTGAGTTCGTGCATCGTTTATCTCCCAGCGAATTCAAACGAAATCGTATCAGCAGTCACACTGACTGCTAACTACCCAAGTGGGTTTAATTTATCGCTTCAAACGAGTCTAGTTCGGTGGTGGCGCGTGACGGCGATGCCAATTAAGGCGCCAAACGAACAGATCAGCATAATGAGAATAGGTTCAAACATCCGGCCATTGTAGGTCGCCCCAGCGATCACACCAACGATTGCAGACGCCACGGAATGAACGCTTCCGTACACTGCAGACGCCGCACCCGCTTTGTGTGGGTACAGCGAGACTGCCCCCATAGAGGCGTTAGGCGCTATCAATCCGACACCGAAGAAAAAAGCAATAGATATGCACGCCAATAAGACCTTGGTTGATTCGGGGCTGGCGAGAGTCGCCAGTGCTGTAGTGGTTGATAGGGCGCAAATGAATGCACCTCTGCGTAGGGTTTGATCGGTTCCCCACTTGATAACCAAGCGTGAGCTCGAGAGGCTCCCAACAATAAAGCCAGCCGCCGTCATCGCGAAAACCACGCCGAAGAACTCCGTAGATACTTTAAAAACGTCCCGTAGAAAAAAGGCAACTGTTGATATGTAAACGAAAACTCCGCAAAACGAAAAGGTACCACTCAGCTGATAGCCAATAAACAAAGGGCTCGAAAGGCAGTCTTTAAACGAGGAAAACACATCGCTAAATTTCAACTTTTTTTGCGACGAATCTTCAGACTTCTTTATCGTCTCTTGAAAAGAGGCGAGGCCGAGTAGCACAGCTGCGGCGAATATAGCCTGCGCAATGAAGGTGAATCGCCAGCCCATTTCAACGGTGACGAGAGCACCTAAGGTGGGCGCAAAGAGGGGAACACAAGCCATAGACGCACTGGTCAAGGCCATGATTTGTGAAGCCCGTTCGCCTTCAAATATGTCGCGGATCATTGCTCGAGCGATGACTGCACCACTCGCCGCAGCAG
>CBFHHL010000083.1:0-16973 GCA_965655685.1 Luminiphilus sp. | reverse complement strand
GTTCGAAAGGAATATCGCTTTTTTAGTTACGGTGATGCCATGTTCATCACCCACAAACCTTGAGGGTCCAGAGTGAAGTTTTCGGTTTCCAATAAGGACGGCTTGGCTCGGCGAGGAACAATGACCTTCGAGCGCGGCCAGGTGCAGACGCCAGCGTTTATGCCCGTCGGCACTTACGGGACTGTCAAAGGCATGACACCTGACGACGTCCTTGCGACAGGCGCTCACATCCTCCTCGGAAACACATTCCATCTGTGGCTTCGACCCGGCACGGACATTATTTCAATGCACGGAGATCTCCATGACTTCATGGGATGGGAAGGGCCTATTCTCACGGACTCGGGCGGGTTTCAGGTCTTTAGTTTGGGAGATGTCCGCAAGATCGAAGAAGAGGGTGTGACATTCAAATCACCTGTCAATGGTGACAAGGTCTTTCTTAATCCTGAGATATCGATGCAGATCCAGCGTGATTTGGGTAGTGACATTGTCATGATTTTTGATGAGTGCACGCCTTATCCGGCGACGGAGGATGAGGCGCGTCGATCAATGGAGTTATCGCTCCGCTGGGCCAGACGAAGCAAGGACGCCCATGCAGACAATCCCTCAGCTTTATTTGGCATCGTGCAGGGTGGTATGTACAAGCACTTGCGCGAGGAGTCGCTTGCAGGGTTGGTCGGTATTGGCTTCGATGGTTACGCGCTCGGTGGTCTGTCTGTTGGCGAGCCCAAGGAAGAAATGATTCAGGTGCTCGACGATGTCGCCAATCAACTGCCTGATGATAAGCCCCGGTATTTGATGGGCGTTGGCACCCCTGCCGATTTGCTCGAGGCTGTTCGTCGAGGGGTTGATATGTTTGACTGTGTCATGCCTACACGCAACGCGCGTAATGGCCATCTTTTTACGAGTCATGGCGTCATCAAGTTGCGCAACGCAAGGCATAAAACAAGTACGCGACCGCTAGACGACAACTGTCACTGCTACACCTGCTCAAACTTTAGTCGTGCTTATTTGCACCATCTCGATCGTTGTAATGAGATCTTGGGCTCTCAGTTGTGCACTATCCACAACCTAACCTACTACCAAACTCACATGCAGGGCATTCGCGACGCCATCGAGACGGGAACTCTCGGTAAGTTTACTGAAGCCTTTTACACTGCGCAGGAGGCGGGCGACCCCCATGTCTGAGGCACCACAATCACCCTGTATTTCAATCTGTGCACTCGATCAGAACGACGTCTGTGAAGGGTGCTTTCGTACGGGTGATGAAATCGTCGATTGGTTTACCGCCAATGATGCCCGCAAGCGAGAGATTCTGGAAGCTAGCCAGCGGCGACGCAAAGAGTCGAGTTTTACACTCTTCTAATTGCGGTAGTCAGGCTACAGCGAGTCCATCGCCGATGGCTAAACTAGACCCTTTGCTCAATCTTTGCTTGTTTTAAGCGTCGACAAAGGTGTCACGCGAACCTGCGTAATTGCATTCCCCTCAATACATTCGATATCGAGTTGATAGTCGCCGATACGCACAGATGCTTGACCCACAGGGAACGCTTCCAACGCTTCAAGGGCAAGACCACTGATGGTTTTCGGTCCATCAGTTGGTAGTGACCAGCCAAATTGCCGGTTGATGTCCCTGATGGGAATGCTGCCTGTGCATGAGGCACCACCGTCGGCCATGGTCGCAATCTCTTCCTGATCTTCAACGAGATTGGACGTGAAGTTTCCAACTATCTCCTCAAGAATATCCTCAAGGGCAACGAGGCCCAAGATGTCACCGTATTCATCAACGATCATGCCGAGACGCAGTTTGCGTTGTTGAAAGTGGCGCAGTTGGATGTGCAGAGCCGTGTTCTCGGGGGTGAAGTAGGGCTCCTGGAGTTCGCGTATTAGCGATTCTCGATTAAGTCCCTCGCCGTCAAGGCATTTACCAAGATTGCGTAGGTGGAGGATGCCTTCGATTTTGTTTATATCACCCCGGAAGACCGGTACCAGAGTGTGGGTGCTTGATTTCAGCCGGTCGAGAATCGTTGCATCGTCATCATCGAGGTCGATACCGTAGATTTCATTTCGAGGCACCATGATGTCATTCACGGACACTTGTTCAAGGTCGAGGATATTGACCAGCATGTTGCGGTGTCGTCGCGGGATAAGACCACCGGACTCGCTCACGATGGTTCGCAATTCTTCTTGGGTGAGGGCATCTTCACTCGTGGTGTCGGGCTTGAAACCCAGTAGTGATAACAGGCCATTGGTAATGGCATTGATCAACCAAACCAGCGGATATACGAGTTTCATCAGTGGCAGAAGAATAATACTCGCGGGGAAAGCCACTTTTTCTGGGTGAAGTGCCGCAATCGTTTTGGGCGTGATTTCAGCAAAAATTAAAATCACAATTGTCAGAAGAATGGTCGCAATCGCAATTCCCGCATCACCATAAAGACGTATGGCCACCACGGTCGCGATTGAGGAGCCGAGAATATTTACAAGGTTGTTACCAATCAAAATCAGCCCGATCAGCCGATCGGGTCTGGCAAGCAGCTTGCCTGCTCGCAGTGCTCCTTTATGGCCCTGCTGCTGCAGATGCTTCAACCGGTAACGGTTGAGCGCCATCATCCCGGTTTCAGAGCTCGAAAAAAAACCAGACAACAAAATAAGTGCTGCCAGAATGGCAAAGAGGAGTCCCAGCGGGGCGTCGTTCAAACTTTATGCGCAAACGTCAAAGTGAAGGCTAATTGTTGAGAAAAACGCACAAGCTCGCAACCCTTGATTTTGTTTAGCTGAGAACGAGTTCAAGGACAAGCTTCGAGCCATAAAACCCGATTGTTAAAAGTGCAAATCCACTGCAGCAAAGCATCACGGCTGTATTGACTCGCCAGCCGTACTGCAGGTTTCTAATTGAGATGATCGCAAATAGAAGCCATGCAATGATAGTGAGCACTGTTTTGTGTATTAGGTGCTGTGCAAATAAGTCGTCGACGTAGTAAAAACCCGCGAATATCGATACGGCCATCACGAGCGTGCCCATGGCAATGAGTTCATACATCACTTGTTCGTTGCGATCGAGCGGTGGCAACAGGCGAACTAGGCCGCGCGTTTTGTGTTGTCGTAATAATCGACTCTGCTGAAGCACCAGTAGGCCCTGCAGTGCTGCCAAGCCTAGGAGCGCATAGCCAATGATCGAGGTCGAGATGTGCACCAGTAGACCTCTGGGTGTGTCAGTCATCGGTCTAGCGGTTTCGGGCGTCAGTGTGGCCACTAATATCGCTATCGCTGCCAAAGGGAAAATGGCCATCAATAACGTTTGCAGCGGTCGGATGGCGAGCATAAGCAGGCTCAGCGCACCCATCAGCCAGAACGTGAGCGAGGCAACACGGTAGAAGCCGAAACTCCCCTCAACGGTTGCAGAGCTGTCGTAGATAACAAAACCGTGGAGCAAGAGTGCGGCAACAGCGGGCATTAAGATGGCGCGCGGGAGTTTCTCTTCGCGTCGCTCAAGTCTCAGGAGCTGTTGCCCCGCAGTGTAAAGATATAGTGCAGCCGCTAGCGTCGCTGCCACCGCAAGAACCTGACTACTCACAAACCCTGCCATGGTTATCGCAGAACTCCCCTAATTATTTTTTTTCCGTCAGCGTATACTACGCGGTTCCAGCGCGTGCGGCACTGTAAATTGACACAGGAAAGAACATGTTTGAAAGCTTAAGCGAACGTTTATCCGCCAGTTTAAGAGCCATGGCGGGCAAGTCGCGCCTCACTGAAGACAATATCAAAGACACCTTACGAGAAGTCCGCATGGCGCTGTTAGAGGCTGATGTTGCGCTCTCGGTGGTAAAAGAATTCACGGATCGCGTTAAAGAGCGAGCCGTCGGCACCGAGGTCACCTCGAGCCTCACGCCTGGACAGGTATTTCTAAAAATCGTCCAGGCCGAGCTTCAAAGCGTCATGGGTGAAGCAAATGAGCAGTTAAATTTAGCGGCTCAACCGCCTGCAGTTGTTATGGTTGCCGGCCTGCAGGGTGCGGGTAAAACTACTTCCGTTGCAAAGCTCGCGCGGTACCTGATGGAGCGCGACAAGAAAAAAGTCACGGTTGTCAGTGCTGACGTTTATCGACCTGCAGCGATCAAGCAGCTTGAAACTCTCGCGGATGAAGTTGGTGCCCGATTTGAACCTTCGTCCGTGGACGAACGTCCAGTCGATATTGTCAGTCGCGCATTGAGGAACGCTAAAACTGCCTTTAGTGATGTCCTTCTGGTGGATACAGCGGGGCGTCTTGCGATTGATAACGAGATGATGAGAGAGATCTCTGATCTCCATAAAGCGATCAATCCCATTGAAACACTCTTTGTAATCGACGCGATGACGGGTCAGGACGCGGTTCATACGGCGACAGCGTTCAATCGGGCTCTACCGCTGACGGGTGTGATTTTGACGAAAGTGGACGCGGATACCCGAGGTGGTGCTGCGCTCTCTGTGCGGCAGGTCACTGGTAAGCCCATTAAGTTTATGGGGGTCGGTGAAAAGACGGAGGCTCTAGAACCATTTTATCCTGACCGACTCGCATCTCGGATTCTTGGGATGGGCGATTTGTTGTCGCTCATTGAAGATGCAGAGCGCAACGTTGATAAAAAGAAAGCTCAAAGACTCGCAAAGAAAGTGGAGAAGGGCGGTCGCTTCGATCTTGAAGACTTCCGAGATCAGCTTCAGCAGATGAAGAATATGGGCGGTATCGGTGCCATGCTCAATAAGATGCCGGGGATGGGAGGCATGGCCCAGGCGGCTCAAGCACAGTTGGATACCAAGCAGTTTGATCGCATGGAAGCCATGATTAACTCTATGACGCCCAAGGAGCGAAAAAACCCCGATTTGATCAACCCTTCGCGAAAGCGTCGCATTACTGCGGGCTCTGGTACTGCAGTTCCTGATTTGAATCGTCTTCTCAAGCAGCACAAACAGATGCAGAAGATGATGAAAAAGATGAAGGGCGGTGGCATGCAGCGAATGATGCGTGGCATGGGCGGCATGATGGGCGGTGGTGGTATGCCCCCAGGCGGCGGAATGCCACCGGGCTTCCCGCGCCGGTAATTATTCTGCTCAGTGGGACTTTAAACGTGCAGAGAGTTCATGTACTCTTCGCGACCTCAAATTTCGCCTTGGGACAATTCCTGAGGCACAACGTTTAGGACATAGCAATGGTTACAATTCGTCTTTCACGCGGCGGCGCAAAGAAGCGTCCTTTCTATCACGTGACAGTTACTGACAGCCGTAACTCACGCGACGGTCGTTTTATCGAGCGCGTAGGTTTCTTTAACCCCATCGCGCGTGGTCAGGAAGAGCGTCTGCGTATCGACACCGATCGTATTGATGCATGGGTAGCGAAGGGTGCGCAGTTGTCACCTCGCGTTGCTAGCCTAGTCAAAGAAGCGGCGAGCCAAGCAGCCGCAGCAGCTTAATTGTTTGTCTGTGGCGCGCTCTGACGCCACAACCCCTGACATAACCGCCGCCAAGATCGTTGGCGTATATGGCATCAAGGGCTGGGTGAAACTCAAAGTAAATCTCGAGAACCCGGCCTCCCTAACTTCCCTAAAACCACAGTTTTTGGCTGATTCGCGCAGGCAGTCACGTCGGTCTGTCCGTGTTCTCGAAATCCGCGCGCAAGGAAAAGGTTTCATAGCCTCTTTGGAAGGTGTTGATGACCGCAATGCGGCTGAGCTTCTGCGCGGTTATGACATCATGGTACCGAAGTCGGCTCTGCCTCCACTCGAGGTTGGTGAGTTCTACTGGGATGATCTCGTGGGTTGCGCTGTTAGAACGCGTGATGACGAAGGTAATGTGGTCGACCTCGGTAATGTTAATTACCTATTAGAAACGGGGGCGAATGATGTGCTCGTTGTGCGTGCTTCAGAGGCCAGTATCGACGATCGCGAACGCTTGATTCCTTATCTCGAAGACACGGTGATACTAGGGGTTGATTTAGCTGGCGCTGTCATTGAAGTGAACTGGCATCCCGATGACTGATCAAACGGTTGCCCTGCGCAAACTGGGTCTAATTAGTATTTTTCCTGAAATGCTCTCCGGACTGACCGAGTGGGGAGTGACAGGCCGTGCAGCGCGCGGTCAACTTTACACAGTAGAAGCCATCGATCCTCGCGAATTTGCGACTGATAAGCACGGTACTGTTGACGACCGCCCCTATGGCGGAGGACCCGGAATGGTGATGAAGGCGCCGATTCTGAGTCAGTCGGTGAAAAAAGCGAAAGCATTATTGGGTGATGAGGCCTTGGTCATCGCCATGAGCCCGCAGGGGGTCGCTGTTGATGAGGCAATGATTTCTCGCTTGGTGGCTCATGAGGCGATCATTTTTGTCGCTGGTCGCTATGAAGGATTCGATGAGCGCTTTATTGAGCGCGATGTTGATCTCGAGCTGTCAGTCGGCGATATAGTGGTCAGCGGGGGTGAAATGCCTGCCATGTTGGTGATGGATTCGTTAATTCGTCGCATTCCGGGTGTTTTAGGGGATGAAATGTCCGCAGAGCAAGACTCTTTTGTTGACGGATTGCTCGACTGTCCTCACTATACGCGCCCTGAGATTTTTGAGGGTCGAGCGGTGCCTCAGGTGCTGCTAAGTGGAGACCATGCTCGCATCGCCGATTGGCGATCTGCGCAGGCGCTGAACAGGACCCTCGACCGGCGGCCAGATTTATTAAATTGGGTCGACCTAACAGATGAGCAGCGAGCTCTGCTTGCGCGCTGGGATTTAAGCCCAAAAGTCTGAACGATTAGTGGTATGAACCAGAGCGGCGACGCTCAATACGAGATTAAAACGCGGTGGCTGGTTATTACAGTGACCGATTGAGGAGAGAACCATGAGTGCCAACAAAATTATTGCCGAGCTCGATGCAGAGCAAATGTCGAAAGAAGTCCCTGCCTTTGCGCCAGGCGATACGGTTGTTGTTCAGGTCAAGGTAAAGGAAGGCAACCGCGAGCGTCTCCAGGCGTTCGAGGGTGTTTGCATCGGCAAGCGCAACCGTGGCGTGAACTCGGCATTCACTGTTCGTAAAATTTCTCACGGTGTGGGTGTAGAGCGTACTTTCCAAACCTATAGCCCGTTGCTAGATTCAATTTCAGTTAAGCGCCGTGGTGATGTCCGTCAGGCGAAGCTCTACTACTTGCGTGAACTCTCTGGTAGAGCAGCGCGCATCAAGGAAAAGCTCTCCTAAAGCTGAGGGTTTGGCTTTAGGAAGCTGGATCGTACTATCAAGTCCGAGCTAGAGCGTTTTACCACAGCCCTCTGGCTTGAGCGCGGCCTCAGTGACAACACGTGCCAAGCCTATCGACGCGATGTCGAGGGCTTGGATCGGTGGCTCGAAGAACACAAAAATAGAACCGCTCTGAAGGCGGATGAATCCGATTTGCAAGCTTACCTTGGGGCTAGACTGGCGTCTGGCAGCTCCCACCGATCGATTTCCCGTCTGCTCTCTAGTCTAAAGAGTTTTTATCAGTATTTAGTGCGCGAGGGGGACCTAGTACTCGATCCCACTCACCATCTGGATCGACCCAAACCCTCGAGACCCCTGCCCAAGTCACTTTCTGAGGGCCAAGTGGAAGCCCTGCTAAACGCGCCCGACCTGAGTATTGCGATAGAACATCGTGACTCCGCCATGCTTGAGGTTCTCTATGCATGCGGTTTACGGGTCTCTGAGCTCGTCTCGCTAACAGTCCCACAAATAAGTCTTAATCAGGGCGTTGTGCGCGTCTTGGGTAAGGGCGGCAAGGAGCGATTGGTGCCTATGGGTGAGGCAGCTATACAAAGCGTTTCGGATTATATGCGTTCGTCTCGTGTTGATTTACTTGGCGCTAAACAAAGCGATGTGCTTTTTCCATCAAATCGAGGTGTGGCAATGACTCGCCAGACCTTTTGGTATCGTATTAAACTCTACGCTCGGCGCGCGGGTATCAAAGACAGTCTGTCTCCGCACACATTGCGACACGCGTTTGCTACACATCTCATCAACCACGGAGCAGATTTACGTGTTGTGCAGATGTTATTGGGGCACAGTGATTTAACGACGACCCAGATATATACACATGTGGCACGTAGCCGAATGCAGGCGCTCCACGAAAAACATCACCCTAGGGGTTAGGATATGGTTGGATCTTTTCGATTACGGGCGATTGCTGCGGTTATTTTCTCGTGGTGTTTTTTAGTCACACCTGCCTCATCTCAGGATTCTGATACGTTCATTGAAGCTCGCAAGCGACTGGAGGCTGGGTTGTCGGCTATGGTGGGCGCCCCGATTAGCATTGATCGTATTGAAGAGACACCGTCTGACGATTTGATCGAAATCGCGATCACGGATGGTCCTACGTTGTACGCAACTCGAGACGGTCGGTTCTTGTTGTTGAATGGTGATTTGCTAGCCGTATCCGAGACCAGCGTTTCAAACTGGACTGAGCAGCGCCGCATAAAAGAGCGTATCGAACTTATCAATGCCGTTGATATTGACGACATGATCGTATTTTCTGCCGCCGAGCCGGCGAAGGGGCATATAAACGTCTTTACGGATATCACTTGTGGCTATTGCCGAAAACTTCATTTGGAGATGGATGACCTGAATCGTCGCGGCATCGAAGTGCGCTATCTAGCCTTTCCTCGCGGAGGCCTCGAGTCGCAAGGTGCGCGCCAGTTGGCAACAGCATGGTGTTCGCGCAATCGAGAGTCCACGCTAACATCACTGAAAGCGGGAGTAGAGATGCCAATTAACGAGTGCGAAGGCAACCCGATTGCTGAGCACTACGCATTGGGGAATCGCTTAGGAGTCCGGGGAACGCCTGCTATCGTAACCAGTGATGGCCAGCTAATACCGGGTTACCGACCAGCGGCTGATATTGCAGGATTGCTGGGTATAGATTAGTTCAAAGAGCCTGCGAAAACGCTCAAGGGAAGCAAATGAATCAGCAGTTCCAGCGCATCGAGCGATTACCGCCCTATGTGTTTAATATCATTGGTGAATTGAAACAGCAGGCGCGTGCGCGTGGTGAGGATATTATTGATTTTGGGATGGGCAACCCAGACCAACCAACGCCGCAGCATATTGTTGATAAGTTGAAAGAGACAGTTGAGCGCGGTGACACGCACCGTTACTCGCAGTCGAAGGGTATACCGCGCCTTCGCAAAGCGATGTGTCACTGGTATGCATCCCGTTACGACGTGCATTTGGATCCTGATAGTGAAGCGATTGTTACTTTGGGGTCAAAAGAAGGGCTTGCTCACCTCGCGCTCGCTACCACTGGCGTGGGTGATGCTATTTTGGTTCCAAACCCGTCTTATCCAATCCATCCGTACGGTTTTGTGATTTCGGGCGCCGACTTACGTCATGTGCCTATGACGGAGAACGGTGATTTTTTTGAGGAACTGGACAAGGCAATTCGTACGACTTATCCACGCCCCAAAATGTTGGTTTTGAATTTTCCTTCAAACCCGACTGGTGACTGCGTTGAACTCGATTTCTTCGAAAAAGTCGTGGCCGTAGCGCGGGAGCATAAAATTTGGGTCGTACACGATCTCGCCTATGCGGACTTGGTCTTTGATGGATACAAGGCACCAAGCATTCTACAGGTGCCGGGTGCACGCGATGTCGCAGTCGAATTTTTCACGCTGTCCAAGAGCTACAACATGCCCGGCTGGCGGGTCGGCTTCTGCTGCGGTAACAAGGAATTAGTTGCCGCGTTGACGCGCATAAAATCGTATCTAGACTACGGTATTTTCACGCCCGTTCAGGTCGCTGCTATCTCGGCGCTCGAGTCCGATCAGTCATGTGTCGAGGAAGTTCGACAAATGTATCAAGATCGGCGTGACGTACTCTGCGATGGTTTGAATAGCGCCGGGTGGGCGGTGACCCCTCCGAAGGCCACTATGTTCGTTTGGGCAAAAATCCCAGCACCCTTTGATCAGATGGGCTCTTTGGAATTTAGCAAGTTACTCCTCAAGGATGCGGGGGTGGCCGTTTCGCCTGGTATCGGATTTGGCGAATACGGGGAGGGCTACGTGCGATTTGGCCTTATCGAGAATGAGCATCGAACAAGGCAGGCGCTGCGGGGTATTAAGAAAGTATTACGCGCAGGGTTACCTAGCGATTGGGGGCAAGAGTGATAGATCGGCAAGTACGCGTCGGCCTTTGCGGCCTTGGAACAGTGGGCCAAGGAGTCTTGGCATTACTCAGCGAGGGTGGCGAAACGATTGCCGCGCGTGCTGGTGCTCAAATGATCGTGACGCATGTTGGTACCCGAAGACCCAAGCCCGACGTTGACACGGGGGGGGCCAAAGACTCTCGCGATGTGTTTGATGTGGCGCGCGATCCCGATATTGATGTCTTAATCGAGCTTATCGGTGGCACCACGGTTGCGAAAGACCTCGTCATTGAGGCGTTACAACACAAAAAGCATGTGGTAACCGCGAACAAGGCGTTGCTCGCAGACCATGGGCGGGAGCTCTTCGCGCTTGCAGAGCAGCAAGGAGTTTCGCTGCGATTTGAAGCAGCTGTCGCGGGCGGTATTCCGATCATCGAGACGGTAAAGGCCAGTCTCGCTGCGAATGAAGTGACGTCAGTCGCAGGTATAATAAATGGCACCGGCAACTTCATATTGACTGCCATGGCGTCAGAAAGACGCGCGTTCGACGACGTTCTCGCTGAAGCACAGAGGCTTGGTTATGCTGAGGCCGATCCTACCTTCGACGTTGACGGTACGGATGCGGCGCAGAAGCTGGTTTTACTGGCGTCATTGGCTTTCGGTGCCGCAATAAGTTCTGATGCGCCTCACAAAGAGGGTGTCGATAGTGTGGCGCCTGAGGACCTCGAATTTGCCAGAGAGCTCGGCTATCGGGTGAAGCACTTGGGAATCGCGAAGCGCGATGGCGACGCACTTCAGCTTCGTGTTCACCCGACACTAATTCCAGCAGGGAAAGCCATCGCTAACGTTGATGGTGTTTTGAACGCCGTCATGATCAAAGCAAACGGTGTCGGAGAACTACTGCTTGTCGGTCCAGGCGCTGGCTCAAGGCCGACAGCGAGCGCAGTTTGTGGTGATCTCGTGTCGATTGCCGGTGCACTTGCCCGCGGTGAGACGCCAGCCTCGCCCAGTATGAGCGTGCCAGTGGCAAGTTTGGATACGGTAACTATTGCCGATATGGAGGACGTCGTATCGGCTTGGTATCTACGTCTCAATGCTCAAGATCAACCGGGTGTTATGGCCGCCATCACTAAGTGTTTGAGTGAGCAGAGTATTGGCATCGAGTCGCTCATTCAGAAGCCAGACGCTAGTGCCAGTGCCAATGTGCCGATCATCATTCTCACCGATATAGCATCGACTCGAAGTCTTTATGCGGCAGTATCCGCTATTGAATCAATGCCGTCCGTGGTCGGCAATGTAACAAGCCTTCGTGTTGAAAACTTTGATTGATAGGACCTGATCACTTATGTCCATTCGTTATGTGAGCACACGCGGACAAGCGCCTGAGCTGGATTTTGAAGATGTACTTTTGGCAGGCCTTGCGTCTGACGGTGGGCTGTATGTGCCAACGTCGTTACCAAAATTTAATGAGGCTCAACTGCGTGCGATGCAGGATATGTCTTATCCAGAGCTGGCTTACGAGATCGTGTCGCCGTTCATCGGCGATTGCATTGGTGAGAAGGACTTGCGTGAGATTCTTAAGCATACCTACGCAAGCTTTAGGCACCCAGCGGTTGCGCCCCTTGTTCAGTTGGATCATAACCAATGGGTCCTAGAGCTGTTTCAGGGCCCCACTCTGGCGTTTAAGGACTTTGCCCTACAGTTGCTGGGCCGATTGCTCGATCATGTGTTGGCTCGCCGTGGCGAAAAAGTCGTGATCATGGGCGCAACATCGGGTGACACCGGCAGTGCCGCTATCGAGGGCTGCAAGCGTTGCGACAACATCGATATATTTATTCTACATCCGCATCAGCGCGTGTCCGAAGTCCAGCGTCGTCAGATGACAACGGTGATCGCCCCGAATATTCACAACATCGCAGTTGAGGGTAATTTCGACGATTGTCAAGCAATGGTGAAAACCAGCTTTATTGCCGAGCCGTTCTTGTCTGACGGGCGCCGCCTTGTGGCTGTTAACTCGATCAACTGGGCGCGCATTATGGCGCAAATTGTCTACTACTTTTATGCGGCACTAGCCCTAGGTCGGATTGATCGCCCCACAAGCTTTTCGGTACCTACGGGTAACTTCGGCGATATTTTTGCGGGTTATTTGGCCAAGCAAATGGGGTTGCCTGTCGAAAAATTGGTCATTGCAACGAACCGCAATGATGTACTCCACCGTGTTTTGACGGAGGGCGTCTATGCGAAGCTGTCACTGGAGGCTTCGCTATCACCCAGCATGGATATCACGGTGTCATCCAATTTTGAGCGTCTGCTCTTTGATCTTGCAGATCGCGACGGTGATGTTTTACGGGGTTGGATGGAAACCTTTGCCAAAGTCGATTTGGCCCTTTCAGATCAGGCTTTGGAGCGTGCGAAAGCGTTGTTTGATAGCGACCGCAGTTCAGATCAAGAAACCTGCGATGAGATCGCATCCGTCTGGAATAACCAGGGGTATTTGGTGGATCCTCACACGGCGATTGGCACAAAAGCCGCACGAGCGTGCCAGGGGAGCAGCGATGCGGCAATGGTGACCTTGGCGACCGCACATCCAGCAAAATTTCCCGCGGCGATTGAAGCTGCCGGTGTCGCCACTAAGGCTCATTTACCTCCACACCTCTCGGACCTGTTTGAGCGCGAGGAAGCTTTTGACGTACTCCCCAACGATTTAGCTGCAGTACAGCGATTTATGGCGGCTAATTGCCGCGCCTGATGTCCACTGCAATCAAACATCGCGAGGGCGATATCTCGCCTGAGCTTTCGGCCGCGGCGCTACCTGAAGCCGTCAAAAAGATCTATGCCAATCGCGGTGTACAGCGTCTCGACGAAATTTCACTACCGTTAAACCAGCTGCTCCCGCCAACGGCACTCAGGGGTGCGCAGGAAGCAGCGGAGATGCTCGCCGACGCCATCGAGTTCCAGGCGAGTGTGGTTATTGTTGGGGACTTTGATGCCGATGGAGCGACTAGTTGCGCGCTAGCCATCTCATTGCTGAAGCAAATGGGACTCGAGGAAGTCTATTACTTGGTGCCTAACCGTTTCGAATATGGCTACGGCCTGACACCTGAAATCGTAGGTATTGCCGCTCAGTATCAACCAGACGTATTAGTCACCGTAGACAACGGCATTGCGAGCATCGATGGTGTCTCTGCGGCTCGTCAACTCGGTATGAGCGTCATTATCACAGATCACCATTTACCGGGCGAGGAACTGCCCGAGGCGGATATTATCGTTAACCCCAATCAGCCGGGTTGTTCTTTTCCAAGCAAGGCCTTGGCCGGTGTCGGTGTGATGTTCTACGTACTGACAGCGCTGCGCGCCGAGCTTCGTAATCGCGGCTGGTTCGAGGCGATGAATATCGAGATGCCCAATCTGGCCGACTCCTTGGATTTGGTTGCACTGGGTACGGTGGCCGATGTGGTCCCGCTGGACAAAAACAACCGAACGCTGGTAGCGGCCGGCATTGCGCGCATGCGCGCAGGTAGAGCGAGGCCTGGTATCGAGGCTTTGTTCGAGGTTGCCGGGCGAGATATCCGATCTGTTACATCGACCGATCTGGGTTTCGTTGCTGGCCCGCGTATCAATGCGGCAGGTCGGTTGGACGACATGTCTGTCGGTATTGAGTGTTTACTCGCGGAGTCGACGGCGGCAGCTCGTTCCTTTGCGACGCAGCTGAATGACTATAACAAGGAGCGGAGAAGCATTGAGGGTTCAATGCAAACCGAAGCGCTGGCACTCGTTGAAAGCGGTGAGTTTGCTGTGAGTGATTCGGACTTCGCGGTCACGCTCTATCGTGAAGATTGGCATCAAGGCGTTGTAGGTATTCTTGCGTCTCGCATCAAAGAGCGTTTTCATCGTCCAACGATTATCTTTGCTCAAGTCGACGACACAGAGCTGAAGGGGTCAGGGCGCTCAATTCCCGGTGTTCACATGCGGGATGTACTCGATCGAGTCGCTACCCAAAATCCCGGGCTCGTTACCAAGTTTGGTGGTCACGCCATGGCTGCAGGTCTGAGCCTTTCGAGGGCAAAGCTCACCGAATTCCGAGCCGCGTTTAATCAAGCCGTTGCCGATGAATTGAAAGGCGTGACACCAAATCAGGAATACCTCACTGATGGTTCGCTCAACCCAGCGGAGCTCTCACTTAATTTGGCGGAGGCACTTGCCGCTGGAGGACCCTGGGGTCAAGGTTTTGAGTCGCCCTCATTCGATGGCACGTTCGCCATCCGCGATATGAAGGTGGTGGGCGAGAAGCATTTGAAGTTTCGTCTCGCCACCGAGGTGGGTGTCATCGATGCCATTGCCTTTAACGCAGACGTGGACACCTGGCTCATGGAGCGTCCAGCTGCAGTGACTTGTGTGTACAAACCTGAGGTGAATGAGTATCGCGGCGAGCGTCGACTTCAGCTCCAGCTCGACGTTATCTGGCCCGCGGCGGCCTGACGCGCTGGAACAAAATAGCCCGCTCCGCTAAACTCGCCGCCCATTAACCGACTGGTATTACTCGTGGAAATCGCTCCTCTTATCAATCAACTAAAAGATATTCGCGCACGAACCGACGTGCTTAGGGGGTATCTTTGACTTCGCCACAAAAAAAGAGCGGTTAGCCGAGGTTGAGTTAGAGCTGGGGGAATCCAGTGTTTGGGAGGATCCGGAGCGCGCACAGAGACTGGGTCGCGAGCGCGCTTCACTTGAGCTTGTCGTGCATACGATTGAAGCCTTGGATGCGGGCCATCAAGACAGTGCTGACTTGCTGGAGATGGCACAAGCTGAGGACGATAAGGAGACAGCTGACGAGGTTGCCAGCGATCTTGAAAAGCTGATGACGAAGCTCGAGACACTCGAGTTTCGTCGCATGTTCTCTGGTGAAATGGACCCCAATAATGCTTTTCTTGATATTCAGGCGGGATCAGGCGGTACTGAAGCCCAAGATTGGGCTGAAATGTTGTTGCGGATGTATCTCCGCTGGGGTGAGAGTAAGGGTTTTAAGACAACGCTCACCGAGGCGTCCGCGGGTGATGTTGCGGGCATTAAAAGCGCGACAGTTCAGTTCGAGGGTGAGTACGCCTTTGGCTGGCTAAGAACTGAGACGGGTGTTCACCGACTCGTCCGGAAGTCACCTTTCGACAGCGGCGGTCGACGCCACACCTCCTTCTCCTCCGTGTTCGTATCGCCGGAGATCGATGACAACATCGATATCGATATCAACCCTGCTGACTTGCGCATTGATACCTACCGGTCTTCCGGTGCCGGTGGTCAGCACGTGAACACCACTGATTCTGCCGTCCGGATCACGCATGAGCCATCGGGTATTGTCACAAGCTGTCAGACGGAGCGGTCTCAGCATCAAAACAAAGATAATGCTATGAAACAGCTCCGAGCAAAGCTCTACGAAATGGAGATGCTGAAGCGGAGTGCTGAAAAACAGGCGATGGAGGACAGCAAAGCGGATATTGGCTGGGGCAGCCAGATTCGATCTTATGTTCTCGACGATTCGCGTATCAAAGACTTGCGGACTGGCGTAGAAAATCGGAACACACAGGCTGTTCTGGATGGCGCGCTCGACCCCTTTATCGAAGCCTCGTTGAAAAAAGGCCTCTAAGTTAGGAAGAATTATGACTGATTCGGTATCGGCTTCTGCCGAAGACGAAAACAAATTGATCGCTGAACGTAGGGCCAAACTTGCGAAACTGCGAGAGTCTGGAAACGCGTTTCCAAACGACTTTCGGCGCACAGCGCTAGCTGGAGATCTGCAACGACAATATGGACATGAAACTAAAGAAGACTTAGCTGAGAAGGCCGAATCTTTCGCAGTCGCCGGTCGCTTGATCCGTAATCGCGGTGCCTTCCTGTTGATCCAGGACGGATCCGATACGATCCAGCTTTACGTTGACCGGAAAGGTTTGAGTTCGGAAGTTCTAGAAGCGATTAAGTCATGGGATCTTGGGGATATCGTCGCCTCATCGGGTGTTCTATGCAAAAGTGGGAAGGGTGATCTCTACATCAATATGGAGATGGCTCAGCTACTAACAAAGGCGCTTCGTCCTCTGCCCGACAAGTATCATGGTCTGTCCGACCAAGAAACACGCTACCGTCAACGGTACGTCGACCTGATTGCCAATCCCGAAGTAAGAGAAACCTTCCAGATTCGCTCCAAGGTAATCTCGTTTATTCGATCATTTCTCGATGGTCACGGGTTTATGGAAGTTGAGACGCCGATGTTGCACCCCATTCCCGGTGGTGCGACCGCGCGTCCCTTTGCGACGCATCACAACGCACTCGATATGCCCATGTTTATGCGGATTGCGCCTGAACTCTATCTCAAGCGCTTGACGGTAGGCGGCTTCGAAAAGGTTTATGAAATCAATCGCAACTTTCGTAATGAAGGCCTATCGACGCGGCATAACCCTGAGTTCACGATGCTCGAGTTCTATTGGGCGTATGCCGATTACTGTGATGCAATGGACCTCACTGAGCAGCTACTGAGAGAGTTATCGCAAGCAGTACTGGGGACAACAGTGATCCCCTGCGGTGATGAAACCGTTGATTTTAGTGCCGACTTCGCGCGACTGTCTGTCACTGAGGCGATTCTTGAGCATAACCCGGATTTGCAGCCGAGTGACCTCGAATCGCGCGAAGCCGCGGTCGCGGTTCTTCAAAAGCTGGGTATCGAGGTGAAGGAAGGGTGGGGGCTCGGGCGTATCCATATGGAGATCTTTGAGGAGACGGCAGAGCATAAGCTTATCCAACCGACGTTTATCACGGCATATCCCACTGAAGTCTCGCCGCTTGCGCGCCGAAACGATGAGAATCCA
>CBFHHL010000082.1:0-31149 GCA_965655685.1 Luminiphilus sp. | reverse complement strand
AGCGCGCCCTCGAAGACAAAGATCGACGTGTTTTCACTAGGGGAGACGTCAAGCCTAATCGTTGCATGCGCATTCACCTCAAGATCTGCCATACGCGCAATGGGCGCGAGTTCTTTTAGCGGTCCTATAGCAAGGGACTCACCCTCTGAACGCCACTCACCCGCGATAGCTGTCATCGTCGCCACGCCAGACGAATAGACCGGCAGATCCGACGCCGCAATATCGCGGTAGCGAGGAGCGCTCATTTTCAGTGCGGCGGGCAGGTTAAACCACAACTGAAAACCATGTAGACCCTCGGTGTCCTGTGTTGGCATTTCCGAGTGAATCACACCAGAACCAGCGGACATCCACTGCACGCCGCCGTCACGAATTTCACCGCGATTGCCCATGCTATCCTCGTGGATAATTCCACCCGAGAGCATGTAAGTGAGTGTTTGCATACCGCGATGTGGGTGCGAGGGGAAGCCAGCACTGAAGTCTTCTCGGTAGGGCGAGCGCAACTCATCGACCATCAGAAGTGGGTCGACCGTGGGCACCCCCATGAGCGCCACGCGTTTTATCGCAACACCTGCGCCGTCTGTTGTGGCTTTTGACGGGGTAAAAGTAGTGATCCTTCGAAATTTCAGACCCACACTCATTGCCAGGCCCCCAATAATGCATCGCGCTGCGCAAGTAGCGCCTGTTGGCGATCTCTAAGCGTTGCGGAGGGACGAGTGCTTGATAAACCACACATCGCCCGCTCGAGACGCTTAATCGTTTGCGAACTCGGTGCCGACATTTTCTCGGCAATCGCCACCATGTCGTCCATCCTAGCCCAGCAATTAAGGACAACATCGCAACCGGCAGTTTGTGCCTCGAGAGCCAGATCACCGATATCGCCAGACAGCGCTTTCATGTCAAGATCGTCGCTCATCAACAGCCCATCAAAACCAATCTCGCCTCGAATAACGTCAGCTATTACTGTCGGAGACAAGGTCGCGCATTGATCTTTATCCCAACTCTCGTAAATGACGTGCGCCGTCATTGCCATCGACGCATCGGCCAATGCCTTAAAGGGCGTCAGATCATTTCTGAGTTGACTCAGCGATGCGTCCACGTGAGGGAGCGCTAAATGCGAATCCGCCGCCGCGCGTCCATGACCCGGAATATGCTTAATCACCCCATCGACACCTGCGGCCCGAAGCCCGTCTAAGCAGGCTCGACCCATGGCAGAGACACGTTCGGGGTCGTGTGAGAACGCGCGATCACCAATCACATCGTGCGCGCCTTCAACCGGCACGTCTAGTACTGGGGCGCAAGTAACGGTAATACCCACCTCAGCGAGATCCAATGCAAGCGCTTCATAATTCAGACGACAGGCCTCGACCCCACGCTGGGCGTCAGCTAGATAAATCGCTTCAAACATTGCGGCAGGTGGGTAGCGCAACCACTCGGGCGACTGCATTCTCGCGACACGACCGCCCTCCTGATCGATTAAGATAGGCAAAGCTGCAGTTCCATGAAGATCTCGGAGCTCATCGGTCAGTCGCCGAAGTTGATCGCGATTCTCTACGTTACGTCCAAATAAGATGTAACCCATGGGAGCCGCGCTTTTAAAAAAATCGTGCTCTGAGGGCGTCATAGCGAGGCCTTCGAGGCCAAAAATCGCCGGTGTCATATTGATTCTCTCATGACTTCTTTGGGCCGCAGACTCATTATGAGGTCCGCCCTACCTGCGGTTACAACAGCCTCTGACCATGAAGAAGTTTCAAATCGCAACCATACCCAGCCAGCCGTTGGCAGATTATCGAGTTTTAGGCTGGGGCAAAGATAGTTTATGAATTCAGTCATCGCAGGATTGTGACCAATTAACGCGAGGTTATCCAACGCATCATCGCATTGGCTCAACCAGTCACTGAGCGTCCGCCATGAAAACGTATAGAGCGTCGACTGCTCTGATACAGACGCCTCGAGAGGTGCCGAAAGCGCGTCAGCCCAGCCATCTGATAGCCCTGAAAACGTGTCCCTTGCACGCCGCGCGCTACTGACAAAAAACGTGGGCGTATCGGATACTCGCGCTGCCATGGCCTGCCCCATCACACGCGCAGCGCGCGTGCCGCGCGCGTTTAGCGGTCGGTCGTGATCGTGAAGATTCAGCTCATCCCAAGACGACTTTGCATGACGAATTAAGTGCAGGTCTCGCGGCAAGAAATCGACCTCTACTCGACAATGAACAGATGCACCTTCTTCTTGCCAAGACGCGTTATGAAGTAGCGCCCGTGGAGGGCTGTATCGGCGGTAAAGCAGGCTGCAGGGTTTCCATTGTCCTCAGACGATATAGCACGTCCGTTAATTGAAACCGCTGCGCGACCCAAGGCATCTTTGACTTGCTTACCCGAGTTAGCCATGCCCGCGTCGGTCAATAGCTGGGTGAGTGTCTCAGGGAAGGCCTCCCGACTTACGGCACTACTCGGGAGTCCATCCAAACTGAGCTGCGCCAAGTCTGACTCGGACAACGACGCGGCGTCACCGCTAAACATGGCATCCGTAATGCGCTCTGCCGCTTCCAAGCCAGCGTCGCCGTGAACGAGTCTGGTGACTTCTTTGGCAAGAGTTCGTTGCGCTTCTGGGCGCCCTTCTCGGGCGGCGTCTTCGCTCTCGATAGCGTCGATATTCTCCACCGAGAGGAACGTGAAATATTTGAGAAATTTATAAACATCCGCATCGGCGGTACCGAGCCAAAATTGGTAGAACGCATAGGGCGACGTTTTCCTGGCATCTAACCAAACGGTGCCTGACTCTGTCTTGCCGAACTTCGTGCCGTCAGCTTTGGTCACCAAAGGCATAGTCAGACCTTGAACGGCCGCACCGTTCATTCGCCGTGTCAGATCAATCCCGCCCGTGATGTTCCCCCACTGATCGGAGCCACCAATCTGTAGCTCACATCCGTATCGTTTGTTGAGCTCAGCAAAATCGAAGGACTGCAAAATCATGTAAGTGAATTCGGTAAAGCTAATACCCGAGCCTTCACGCTCGATGCGCTGCTTTACCGACTCCTTGGCAATCATGTTATTGACCGAGAAGTGCTTACCCACGTCCCGCAAAAAAGTTAGGACATCGACCTCTGCCGTCCAGTCGAGGTTGTTTGCCATGACCGCCGCAGCGTCGCCCTCAAAACTTAAGAATTGAGACATCTGCGAGCGGAGCCGCTCAACCCACCCGGCAACGACATCCGGCGTATTCAAGGCGCGCTCTTGTGCTTTGAAACTGGGGTCACCAATCAGCCCAGTTGCACCACCAACCAAGGCAATGGGTGTGTGGCCTGCCAATTGAAAGCGACGCAACGTCAGCAGTGGCACTAGCGAGCCAATATGCAAACTATCCGCCGTTGGATCGAATCCACAATAGAGTGTTCTGGACCGCTCAGTCAGCCATGCCTCGAAGTGCTCATCATTAGTGGTCTGAAAAACCAAGCCTCGTGCTTTCAGATCCTCAAAAAGCCCCATGTAAATATTCCTCTGTTCAATAAGCTGCTGCTACTCAGCCCGCTACTGCGCCGCTATATTGCAATAACGCCTACGAATGTCTAAGTCCAATCTATTTTGACTACCGCCAATGAACTCTCTCCTCTCGACCCTCGCCGACCGACAAGAGAAGTCACTGTTTCATCGCCTCTGACTTGCGCCACGATAATTCTGGAAACGATGATTGTCGGTTATCATGCAACGTAGTTTACCGCCCCGATTAGGCCGAGGAAAAAAGTTGCAACCCAAGCCCAGAGGCGCCACTCGCCTGCACACAGTTAACAACGGTTCAGACGACAGAAGTCGCGTGGTCTGGGGTGGAGTCAGTCTACTCGTCTTGGTGTTACTCGCACAGCTTTTCCTTGGTGGTGACCCTGTCGATGATGAGGCTGTGCCTAGCTCACAGCCCGACCTGCTTGTTTTGGCAACGACACAAGTCGCCTGGGAGGCCATGAGCGAGGGACAGACACTGGCTCCACGGGAAGCGCCACTTGAGTGGGTCGATGTTACCGTCCGTAATGGCGATAATCTGAGTCTAATCTTTAATCGCGCGGGCTTTTCAGATCGTGATGTGTTTGATGTAACAACAAGCAAAAACGGAAAAGCACTGCGAAAGATTTTTCCGGGCCAGCTCATTGGCTTCGCTGCTGACGACACTAAGCAGTTAGTTGCGGTGAGACATATCGCTTCACCGTTGAAGCAAACCGTCTACACACGCGAAGACGGGCAATTTAGTTCTGAGGTTATCACCCGAGAAACCGAAGTTCGCCAGCGGTCTGTGGCACTCACCATCTCGAGCTCGCTATTTCTAGCGGGTGAGCGCGCAGGTCTCTCTGACGGCATCATTATGGAACTCGCGTCTATCTTGGGGGGGGTGATCGACTTTGCCCTCGATCCCCGTCGGGGCGATGAGATAGTGATCTTATTTGAGGAGAATTTCTTGGACGACGAGAAATATTCTGATGGCAATATTCTTGCCGCCTCATTCAACAACAATGGTCGACTTGTCGAAGCGTTTCGCTTCAAGGACAGCTATGGTGACGTTGGCTATTACGACGCCGAGGGGGTGAGCATGCGCAAAGCGTTTCTGAAAGCACCGCTCGACTTCACGCGTGTCAGTTCGAGCTTTAACCCGAACCGGCTGCACCCAATTTATAAGACCAAGCGCCCCCATCGAGGGACTGATTACGCAGCACCCCGCGGCACACCGGTCTACGCTGCCGGCGATGGGCGAGTAATCGAGGCAGGATATAACCGCGCCAATGGTAACTACATTTTTATTCAGCACGGTGAAGCCTATAAAACCCACTACCTTCACTTAAACAAGAAACGGGTCGCAAAAGGCAGCCGAGTCAAGCAAGGCCAAGTTATCGGCACCGTTGGGTCCACGGGCGCTGCAACCGGACCACACTTGCACTACGAATTTTTGGTGAACGGCGTGCACCGAAATCCACGCACAGTGCATAAGATACTACCCAAGGCACGATCGCTCCCTGAAACCGAACTGGCTGCCTTCCAAAAAGCCATTCGGCAACCGGTTCAACAACTCGCAGCACTCAAAACCAGCGGCTCAATGACAGGTGCGGAATGAAGGGGCATGTACAAAGAAAGCAGGTGCTGAGTGAGCGCGGCTGATATTTATATTGGTCTTATGTCCGGCACGAGCGCCGACGCGGTTGACGCGGTAATGGTTAGCTTTGATAGCGATAGCAGCGTTAGGGCCATAGCGAGTCACTCCGTGCCGATGCCGGAAGCGTTAAGAAGACGCATCATTGCCCTTCAGACG
This sequence comes from Luminiphilus sp., assembly GCA_965655685.1. Classification (GTDB taxonomy): domain Bacteria; phylum Pseudomonadota; class Gammaproteobacteria; order Pseudomonadales; family Halieaceae; genus Luminiphilus. The sequence continues at coordinate 25,860 of CBFHHL010000082.1, read as the reverse complement.
AGAACGACGCACGACGTATTCGATGTTTGCGAACTCGATGTAAAGCTCGCGGATATGTACGCAGCTGCCGTTTCCGCATTGCTGACGAAGACTGAATACACAGCCTCTGACATAACAGCCATCGGCAATCACGGACAAACACTTCTCCATTTTCCAAACCACCAACCTGCGTTTACCCTCCAGATCGGCGATAACCATCGCTTGGCAGAGTTAACCGGCATCAAGGTGATCGGTGATTTCCGACGTCGCGACATAGCGGCAGGCGGCCAGGCTGCGCCACTTATTCCCGCCTTTCATAAAACCTTAGTGTCGAATAAAGGGGCCGTTGCTTTTCTCAATATTGGCGGTATTGCCAACATAAGCTGCATCAAAGAGGGCCGGGTCTCCGGCTTTGACACGGGGCCGGGAAATACTTTGATGGATGCCTGGATTAATCAGCACGAAGGACGTAACTACGATCATGATGGCGCATGGGCAGCAGAAGGGTCGGTGAATAAAAAACTGCTCACGACCCTGCGAGATGACTCCTACTTCAAGAAATCAGCGCCAAAAAGTACGGGGCAGGATTATTTCAACCTGGGCTGGCTTAATGAGCGCTTGACGGACGGCCTCCCACCATCGGATGTGCAACGCACACTGCTTGAATTGACCGCCACAACTGCCGGCGAGGCGATAAGTCTCACTGGATGCGAATCCGTTTTCGTCTTCGGGGGTGGACGGCACAACTGCCTTTTAATGGAGCGCTTGCGAGAACTCCTCGGCAACGTTTCACTGGAGCCCACCGATAGACTAGGGGTTGATCCTGACTATATGGAGGCAACTGCCTTCGCATGGCTTGCCAAGCAATGTCTCGCAGGGCTGCCCGGGAACGAACCCAACGTCACGGGTGCGCGAGGCAGTCGTGTTCTCGGAGCGATATTCCCCGCATAGTCGCTAGGCTCCCAAATAGTTCCCCTAGTAGCCCCCTGAGTAGCTCCCTAAGTAGCTCCCTCACCAGAGCAGTCCCTCAACTCCGACCTGCTTTACGGTCACGAACGGCAGCCAAACAAGTGCCAAGTGCCTATCGTTTAAAAAGGTATTTATCAAAAACGTGCCGTGAGCTGAGAAAGGTCCCGCTGGCTAAGAGATGCCGCGGATAAGAAGCCCGTCTCGAGCGCGGTTACTGACTCGCAGCGCAGACTCAAAACGGTTAGTTAGCCCTGAGTCAGGAGCTGAATAGAGCTAGATGGAAAAAGACGCGCCACAGCCGCAAGTCGTAGTAGCATTCGGATTATTAACAACGAACTTAGAACCCTCAAGCCCCTCGACGTAGTCGATCTCCGAACCCATGAGGTACTGGTAGCTCATGGCGTCAATCAGCGCCGCAACGCCCTCACGCTCGATTACCCAATCGTCTTCGGCGGTATTGTCGTCAAAGGTAAAGCCGTATTGGAACCCCGAGCAGCCTCCACCGGTGATATATACCCTAAAACGTAGCGACGGGTTCTCCTCTTCGGCAATCAGCACTTGTAGCTTACTAACTGCATTGTCAGAGAGACGTATCTCAGTGGGGTCAAACCCTGCAACGACCGACATATATGCTCCAAGCCTACGCTTTCTCAACCGACGATGTTGCCGTTACCGAGCTGATCGGCTCGACTTTGGCTGACGCAGTTGAGTGCTTAAGGTTTCCATCGATTTTACTACCCATCGTCATTTCGATGAGGTTATAGAAAACATCACCAGAAACTACGGCACCTTTGGTGAGCTCGAGGTTCTCTGAGCTGTAGATGTTGCCCTTCACAGAGCCGCTGATAGACGCCGAGGGCACTCGAATCTCTCCTTCGACCGCCCCTCCTGCGACAACCCGCAACATTGCTGAAGCGCCGGAATCAGCGCTGATTGAGCCAATGACTTTCCCTTCAACATCGAGGTTACCTGAGAAACTAATATCGCCAGTCACCGTGGTTCCCGCCGAAATCAGTGTGGTGTTACCACTTGCAGTACTGGACATTTGCACTTGCTTATTCCTCACTTTTCTATCCCCTCAATCCACTCGTCTTTCATTTCCGATTTCTCTGTTTCCGATCACTGACTACCAGTTTTTTATCTCTAAAACTGCTGCTGATAGCCTCAGCGTTCTTGTACTCTGCTCTTAACTGTTTTCTTCGCTCTTTATTCAGCGGGCTCTCAGTAGACCACCACGTTGTCTTTGCACCTTACAGCGTATTTCAAAGTTTTCTCTACAGCTCCCAGTTAACAACTAACAGAGCAAGGGTGTAGTTATGGGTCTCTTACTGCACTTTTTCAACTCTAAAGCCCATTAAACACCGCACCTAAAAGCACTGGTTAGGCACTGTCGACGACGACGCGTGAGCTAAGCCGCGTCAGAATACACTTCCTGCCATGAAAAACGCTGCTCATAGCTTCGCTTTCGTGGCTTCGACAGCTTAATTGCAAAACGAAGCTCAGTAGCTTCAAAACCCTCAGGGACTTCTATGATGCCAGATATTCGCTGAAAGTATTTAAATGCAATCTTGTGTTCAGGTGTTGATGAGTAGACAGCACCCAGCGCGCGGCCTTCGGCATCGATCAGCTCTACCTTCAATTCACCCATATAGGACTGTGTGCCAGGAGCGAGGCGCTGAACTACCGCTCGGTACTCGAGCTCACGCGACTCGGATCGCCAGCTAATGTCCGGCTCCCTCACCTTTACTGAGCTGACATCCTCCGAAGAAGACATGATGTCTCGGTAAAATACCAATTCTCTCTCTAATTCACCGACTCTGCTCTCTTTGCTCGCGAGCTCTTCGCGCAATCGGTTCAAGGTCTCTGACTCTACCGACAGGCGAGTCTCCAACTTCGAGATACGCGCCTTAAGGCCCGCCTCGTCGAGCACCAGTGGCACGCGATCGTCAAAGCCGTTCTGATAGCCGAGGAAGTAAACAGCACCCACAGCTAACAGTGCGGTGGCGACACTCGCTATTCTCAGCTGGCGCTGTCGAACAACATTGATCCGCTTAACAACGGTTTTAATCTCGGCCTGAGACATAAGCTTAGGGAATCACCGCCGGACTTTCGAGACCCATCGTTTCGTCCAGTCCGCACATTAGATTCATCGCTTGGATTGCCTGACCCGAAGCACCTTTGACTAAATTATCGATTGCCACCGTAACTACCACAGTATCACCCTCTGGTCGTGTTACATCGATTTCGCAGCGATTGGTTCCAGCCACGTGTCGCGTCTCTGGTTCGTAGTTACCCTTGGTCAGAACCACAAACGGCTCGTCGCGGTAACACTCTTGGAAAATAGCGCGCAAATCCGCTGACGTATCTGTCAATTTGGCAAACAGTGTGGCGTGAATACCCCGTATCATGGGCGCCAAATGTGGCACAAAGGTCAACTTAACCTTAGAGCCGGCCATTCGTGACAGACCTTGCTCCATCTCGGGCAAATGGCGATGACCAGCAACGCCATACGATTTCATTGACTCTGTCGCCTCGGTAAGGAGCAGGTTGATCTTTGCACTACGCCCCGCGCCACTGGTTCCCGAGGCACAAGATGCGATCAAACTGGATTGATCTATAACACCAGCCTGCAAAAGTGGCATGAAACCAAGCTGTACTGACGTCGGATAACAGCCTGCACAGGCAACCAACTGGGCTGATCGCAACGCATCGCGATTTAGCTCGGGCAAACCGTACACAGCCTGCTCGACGAGTTTGGGCGCAACATGCTCAACACCGTACCAAGACTCCCACTGTTCGATATTTTCAAGTCGGAAGTCCGCCGAGAGATCAATAACCTTTTTGCCTTTCTCGATCAGTGCAGGAACCGTATTCATTGCAACGGCGTGGGGTGTCGCAAAAAAGACGACATCGCAGTCATCAAACTCAACCTGCGCAGGGTCTTCGAATGCCAAGTGGATTGCACCCCGGAGATTAGGGAAAAGTCGGTCAACGCGCACACCAGCCTCAGCACGAGACGTAAGACGCACGATTTCAATCTTCGGATGTGCCAACAGCAACCGAATGAGTTCGACGCCCGCGTATCCAGTCGCTCCTACAATGCCAACTTTAATCATTTCAGGCCTAAGATCTGATATTGTGCGCGTAGTTTACTTGCTGTTCGATTCGAAACCAGCATGGAGTGACCAATGCTTTGGATTCAAGGGTTGCATGTGGTGTTTGTAGTGACCTGGTTCGCGGGGCTTTTTTACCTCCCACGAATTTTTGTCTACTACGCGCAGGCCGAGGACGACACTACAAAGACCACGCTCGCCATCATGGCTCGCAAGCTCTATAAGTTTGTGACGCCCCTCATGATGCTCGCAGTTGCCTTGGGCCTGTGGCGACTCAGCTTTGCGCTTGATTACTACCTGACTAGCCTGTGGATGCAATTGAAGCTTGCAGGCGTTGTTTGCTTACTGATCTATCATGTTCAATGCGGCCGCTACGTAAAGCGCATCAATGGCGGCGACAACAGCAAGAGCCATGTTTTTTACCGCTTTTTTAACGAGGTACCGGTGCTGTTTCTATTTGTCATCGTGTTATTGGTATACGTCAGACCGGGTTGAAAAGTAATAAGTCAAAACCAATATAAGAAAACGACACTACGTCGGGGGAAGATGGTCAATGACCAAGTCAGAAGCGCTATTTGAGCGTGCACAAACACACATTCCAGGCGGCGTTAACTCGCCAGTAAGAGCTTTCAAAGCCGTGGGTGGGACCCCACGCTTTATGGAGCGGTCAGACGGCGCTTACATGTATGACACCGATGGCAATAAGTATATCGACTATGTACTGTCGTGGGGCCCTATGATCATGGGCCACAACCATCAACGCGTTCGCGATGCAGTGGTGAAAACGGCGCAGGATGGGCTTAGCTTTGGCTGTCCGACCGAGATTGAAATCGAACTTGCTGAACGTTTATGTGGCTTGGTACCCAGCCTCGAGCAAGTACGGATGACCAGTTCGGGCACTGAGGCCACGATGAGCGCGATCAGACTCGCTCGTGGTGCAACAGGCCGAGACAAAATCATCAAGTTTGAGGGCTGCTACCACGGCCACTCCGACTCACTGCTGATCAAAGCCGGATCTGGCGCGCTGACCTTTGGCGTTCCAAGCTCACCCGGTGTACCCGATGTACTAGCCCAACACACGGTGACTCTCCCCTTTAATGATCTCGACGCATTGAAAGCAGCGTTTAGTGAACTGGGCGATGAAATTGCCTGCGTTATCACAGAACCCGTTACCGGCAATATGAACTGCATCTTGCCAGAGCCAGGTTATCTGGAGGGTATGCGCGAACTGTGCACAGAACACGGTGCCATTCTTATTTTCGATGAGGTCATGACCGGTTTCCGGTTTGGTACGCACTGCGCTCAGGGACACCTCGGCATCGATCCCGACCTCACCTGCCTGGGGAAGGTGATCGGCGGTGGTATGCCTGTTGGCGCCTTTGGCGGCAAGAAGGAAATCATGGCGCATATTTCTCCGCTCGGGCCGGTTTATCAGGCCGGCACTTTGTCGGGAAACCCCGTGGCTATGGCATCTGGACTGGCGACACTGGACATCATTTCGGAGCCAGGCTTCTACGACGATCTGTTCCGTCACACCACGGAGCTGTGTGAAGGTATGCAAGCTGTCGCTGATGAGGAAGGTATCCCATTCACAACCAATCATCTGGGCAGCATGTTTGGCTTCTTCTTCACGGAAGACAAGAAAGTAACGCAATACCCACAGGTCATTGGCGCCAACGTAGAGCGCTTCAATAAGTTCTTCCACCTCATGTTAAATGAGGGCGTTTATCTGGCGCCCGCATCATTTGAGGCTGGATTCATGTCGTCCGCCCATACCGATGGTGATATCGCAGACACCATCAATGCGGCGCGACGCGCGTTCAAAGCACTGTAGGAGGACACTCATGACCACCCCAAGAGGTCCTTTCCCATTCACACGCATGCGCCGCTTACGTGCGACGCCTTTCGCGCGAGCCTTGACCGCAGAGAACACACTGGCGCCCAGTGACTTTATCTACCCCATGTTCGTACTCGAAGGTGAGGGACAGCGAGAGGCAGTGCCCTCGATGCCAGGCGTTGAGCGGCTGAGTATTGATCTTCTAACCGAGCGAGCGCGTGAAGCTTTTGAGCTCGGCATACCGGCAATCGCGTTATTTCCTGTGGTGGGCGAAGCCAAAAAGTCGCTGGATGCCGCCGAAGCCTATTCACCCGATGGTTTGGTTCAGCGCACGGTAAAAGAGCTAAAAATGGCCTTACCAGAGCTCGGGATCATCACGGATGTCGCCCTCGACCCTTACACCACTCACGGTCAAGACGGCATCATTGACGACAAAGGTTATGTGCTTAATGACATCACCAAGGACGCGCTAGTAAGGCAGGCGGTTAGCCATGCAGAGGCCGGTGCGGATGTGGTTGCACCATCGGACATGATGGACGGTCGTATTGGCGCCATAAGGGAAGCGCTCGAAGCCGAAGGGCACATCAATACGCTGATCCTCTCGTACGCCGCTAAATACGCCTCCGTCTATTACGGGCCGTTCCGAGACGCAGTCGGCTCGGCTGGCAACCTGAAAGGCGGCGACAAAAAGACCTACCAGATGGACCCAGCCAACGCCGATGAGGCGATCCATGAGGTTGCACTCGATTTAGGTGAAGGCACTGATATGGTCATGATCAAGCCCGGCATGCCCTACCTAGATATTGTCCGACGCGTAAAATCCGAACTGCAGGTACCTACTTTTGCCTATCAGGTGTCTGGAGAGTACGCGATGCATCAAGCGGCCTTTGAGAAAGGTTGGCTATCACGAGACGCGGTAATTCTTGAGAGCCTACTCTCGTTCAAACGGGCCGGTGCTGATGGCATCTTGACCTACTTTGCCATTGACGCAGCGCGCTTGCTTGCCAAAAAATGACGGCCTCGAGCGCGCGCACCAAATCGGTTTTTTATAGGACCCTGAGTGTCGCGTTCACGCTATTCATTGGCAGTTTGCTTCCCCGCTATGCCCAAGCGTGTGAATGCTTATGGGAAGGTAGCTTTGCTGAGGTGGTCGCGAATGCGGACTTGGTTGTGCTGGGCAGTCCCGGCGTCCAAAAAGGCAACGCTGTAGACGTTGCTGTTGATGTGACGCTGTCAGGTCCGGATTGGATTGAGACGCCACGCGTCTGGCTGAAAACAGGTGAATACTGTCGTCCTGACACGAGCGAGTTCGAGGCCGGTGAGCGCTATATTCTCGCGCTGAAGAAAATCACCGAAATCCCCAATGACGGCTTCAACCCATCCACACCCAATGTCAGTTATGGGCGCATCGGTGATTACGAGCTTTCGAGTTGCGGTGGCTATTGGCTGACCGTAAAAGGGCTCCGTGCCTCCGGGAATCTCGTACCCGGCATGCCGCGCTATGCGCACAACCCCAAAATGTCGCCTGTGCATGTTGGCCACGTCATCGCCTTTTTAAAAGGCAACGCATCTCTTGAATCACTCACTGAGGCGGCTCGACTTGATCCAGAGCTTGAGGCCCTTAAGAAAGACTCCAGGAGCTTTATTCGTGGATTTGGAGATGTCGACAACGACTCCTAAGTCCTAAGAGTGACTCCTGGCTGACCGCCTGCTCGGTGCGCTGTGCTCAATAAATAAAGACTAGGCGCGCTCGACTCTGGCAGCGCCACTCTTCCGATTACCTACAATCTCTAATAATTCGTCGATCATCATGAGCGACAGACCCCAAATGAGATACCCCTTGTAGGTAAACGCATCTGACTCCAAGACCTCACCTCGCCAATCCCATTGGTGGCGGCCTCTATTGTTGTCATCGAGTAGGAAATTTAGCGGTATCCATACCGTTGCGGCCACTTCGTGATTCAAGGTCAACTTCGGTAGAGACTCGACTTCAAATACAAAAGGCGCGACCAACATCTCAGGCCGGTCCGCCCGCCAACCTGTGTTCACATCAGATAACTGGCAGATACAACGCGCATGCCCCTCGAGATCAAAACCAATCTCCTCGAGCGTTTCACGTTTCGCGCAGGCTTGGTCAGAGGCGTCGGTATCATCTCTGCGGCCCCCTGGAAATCCCATATGACCTGACCAGGGATCTCCCTCCCGGACCGCGCGTTGAATCATCAAAATTTCAGGACCCACTGACCCGTCACGCACACCAATTGCGACCGCAGCGCGCTTAGAAGGCAAGGGCGCTGGCGGCGCGGTTACACAGGTCAGTCGATCGACAGTTTCTTGAAAGGTGGGGAACACATCAAACTCCTTACAAACTCCAGTGTACACAATGTCGCCCGGTGAATTTCGTGCTTTCCCAATCAATCTCCTGCTTACAATCGCGACAAGCGCGTGAACAAGTGACAACGGCGTGCAATAATCGCGCACCCTTAACCAGAGACAGGCCCCCGTTTCCTATGTCCTATTATGTTTATGCCATTGGCGCTGCATTGGTTGATACCGAAATTGAGGTCAGCGACAACGACCTTGCCCAGCTGGGCATTGAAAAGGGCATGATGACACTGGTCGATGAGGCCCGACAGAGCGAGATCAAAACACATCTCGCAGAGCAACTTAACACAGCCAACCATGCCTGCGGTGGCTCGGCAGGGAACAGCGTTATTGCAGCCTCTCAATTTGGCGCTCCAACATATATGAGCTGCCTTGTATCGAATGATGAGGACGGCGATATCTATATTTCCGACCTGGAAGCATCTGGCGTCTCGCACGGCTTTCAGCAAGAACGCCGTGCTGGCACGACGGGGAAATGTCTAGTGCTGATTACACCCGATGCCGAGCGCAGCATGAATACGTTCTTAGGCGTCTCAGAGACGCTCTCGGTCACAGAAGTGAACGAACAAGCTATTTCTGACGCCAGCTGGGTGTATCTCGAAGGCTACCTAGTGACATCACCAACGGGCCACGCCGCTGCACTCAAAACCCGAGATGTTGCACGTGCACAGGGCGCAAAAGTCGCCGTCAGCTTCTCAGATCCGGGGATGGTGACGTTTTTCCGCGATAACATGAATCAAATGATCGAGGGCGGTGTCGACTTCGTCTTCTGCAACGAGATTGAAGCACTGGGCTGGGCGGAGACCGAGAGTTTGGACGAAGCCGCAAGCAAGCTCAAAGGTATTGCTAAGAGCTTTGTGATCACTCGCGGCAGCGAGGGCGCTATTTTATTCGATGGCGAGACAATCCATGCGATCGCTGCCCCTAAGGTTGAAGCCGTTAATACCAACGGCGCGGGAGACATGTTCGCTGGGGCGTTTTTCTACGCACTATGGCGGGGAAGTAACATGCACGGCGCTTGTGAGTTTGCAGCGAAAGCAGCTGCCGCTGTTGTTTGCCAGCCGGGCCCACGATTAAGCTTAAGCGATAGCCTAGAACTCAAAAATTCGCACTTCGAAGCCTGAGGTGAAGGGACTTACTAATGACTGATCAAGAGATAAAACCTAAAGTTAAGAGCGATCCGCTCTATCAAATGTTAAGACACGAGGATGTCGACAGCTTCAATAATAGTCGCAATAAACTTGATACCAGCCAGCTATCTGGTGGCGACTATCGTGGGCGTGACCTCCGTAAAATGAATGCGCGCGGCCTCGACTTCTCCAACGCCTACTTTCGTAACTGCGATTTATCTGGAATCGACTTTCGCGAGACCAATCTTGAGGGTGCGAGCTTGCTCGACGCTAAGGTCTCGGGCGTTTATTTTCCAGACGAATTGAGCGCCGCAGAAATCCGGCTGTCACTCGACCACGGTACTCGTCTTCGGTACCACAAGTAGGTATTTGCTATGCATTTAGGTCGGCCTCAGGCGTTCCTTGCATCACTTTTCGTCCTTGCGGTCACGACTCTGACACTCTCGGTGCAGGCTCAGAGCCCGCTTTCTGCCTATACACAGCAGCAGACCAAATTTCTTCCTGTTGATGAGGCTTACAAGCTCAGCGTAGTCGATGACGGAGAGCGAAAAACCTTGCTGCAGTGGTTAATCGCACCCAATTACTACCTTTACCGACACGCCTTTGCAGCGAAAGCCAGTACAACGAAGGGCGATATTGCAATAGATCTCGCAATACCCGACGGTCTAGCGAAGACAGACGAGTTCTTCGGTGATGTCGAGGTATATTACGGTGCGGTGGATGCCAGCCTCGAGCTCGCTGAAACAGCGGAACTTATTGAGCTATCGATAAGCTATCAAGGGTGCGCTGACGCAGGACTTTGTTACCCGCCGGAGACAAAATCCTTTCTGTGGCATACGGCCTCAGGTGAGATCCAAAAAGGCAAGCTCGAGCTCAGCACCTTGAAGGCCACCGACACTGCAGATACGGGTAGTTCAGACGAGTTTGGTTTGGTCGCAGCGCTGGTGTTTGCGCTCTTGGGCGGGGTAATTCTGAACATCATGCCCTGCGTTTTTCCTATCCTCTCTCTCAAAGCACTCAGCTTTACTCACGGTAATACCCAAAGCCATCGTCGCTCCAGCTTGGTTTATGCGGCAGGGGTTATTGTGAGTTTCGTGAGTATAGCGGCGGTGCTCATAGCGATTCAACAAACCGGCAAACTCATTGGCTGGGGTTTTCAGCTTCAGAACACGGGTTTCGTCATCGGACTCGCTTACTTGTTTACGCTGATGGGACTAAGCCTCAACGGCCTGCTCCATCTAGGCACCTCGATGATGAATGTCGGCCAGTCTTTAACCGAAAAGGATGGCGATGCGGGCAGCTTCTTTACCGGCATCTTAGCGGTTGTGGTCGCAAGTCCCTGCACTGCGCCCTTCATGGGAAGTGCCTTAGGCTACGCGTTGACACAACCGATTTACATCACGCTGTTAGTTTTTGCATCACTAGGTCTTGGCATGGCACTGCCGATGGTCATTCTGAGTTACAGCAATGCAATGGTAAAAATCCTACCTAAGCCTGGCCCATGGATGGATATCGCGAAGAATGTATTGGCATTCCCGCTCTACCTCACCTCCGTATGGCTACTCTGGGTGGCGGGCAACCAAGCGGGCGTAAACACCATGGCGCTGGCGCTTGCAGGTCTTGTTCTGCTAGCTATGGCGGCCTACGTCTACGGGGAGACCTCGATCCGTAAAGCCCTGAGTGCAATACTCCTGATTGCCGCAGTGCTTCTTGCTATCCCCCGAGGCGACATTCAAGGTAGAGACTCGCAATCACGCAACTTGGCCCAAGGGCAGGTCGCGTGGTCCGCATCAACGCTCGCCTCCTACCGCGAGGCAGGAAAACCTATCTTCGTCGATGTAACAGCCGACTGGTGTATCACCTGTCTTGCTAACGAGGCCGCTGTGCTGTTTACACCTGAGATCGAAGGCGCATTTTTAGCGGCCGATATTCCCTACATGATTGCGGATTGGACCGATTATGACGCCGACATTGGTGAGTTCGTAAGATCTCATGGCCGAAGTGGTATCCCGTTGTACGTCATGTATCCCAGAGGTGTCGCCAGCGATCCTGTGATACTGCCACAGCTCTTAACGCGGGATATCGTGCTCTCCGCCATTGAAAACGCCCAATAATCGCCCCAGATACGCAGTATGAAAAGATCAAGAGGTTCCAATGTTTAGAGCACTATTTCTCATAGCTGCAGGTATGGCCACTAGTATGGTTGTGCTGGCGGATAATCTAATGGTTGCCGATGGCTGGGCCAGAGAGACGCCACCGGGAAAGCGCATGACCGCAGCGTATGGCACGTTGAAAAATGTCGGTGCCGATACGCTTGTGATAACAGGTGTTAGTGCCGAGATTGCTGCCCACAGCTCGCTTCATGAGACGCGGATCGAGCGCGATCGTTCAACAATGCGGCCTGTATCTAGCTTGGCTGTCGCGCCAGGAGAAGAAGTCGAACTCGCGCCAGGAGGTCTGCATATCATGTTGATGAAACTAGATGCGCCATTGATTGCAGGAGAATCAATCGACATCTGCCTCGAGCTAGAGAACAATACAAACGTATGTAGTTTGTTTCCCGTCGCAAAGCAGAAGGCCTCGGGACACAGGCACTAAGCGGAGCAAACAATTAACAATATTGTGCAAGCACTGTCTGGTCACAAAATGCGGCCCTATAGGCGATTAAACAGATGACAATGAAAGAACAGGTAGCGGCTCTCAAGTCAAGATTGACTGGCTTGCTGTCGTCGAGCGAACCACTTGGCTTGATACAAAGCCGAGGTGGCAGACGCGCCCTTCTCGCTATTATCGGATGTTATACTCTTCTCATCGTCGGACTCGGCGTGTATTGGAGCATCCCGCCCAAACCGTTTGACGTCGTGCAGAATCGGGCAAGCTATTTGAATAGCGCCGATCAATCTGTAACGGGCGCGGCAACCACCGCTGCCCTGCTAGAGGTAACACGCTTACTGTTAGAAAAAAACGGTGGCTACATCAGCAATGACATAGCACCGCCGGGAAGCCTCATGGATAACATGCCCAATTGGGAATACGGCGTGCTCATTCAGTCTCGTGATCTTGCGCGAGCCTTACGCGAGGTGCTCAGTCGTTCGCAGTCACAGTCGCAGGAAGATGTCGACTTGACCCTCGCCGAACCGCGAATCAATTTTCAAAATTCCAGCTGGGCGCTGCCCGCAACCGAATCTGAATACCGAGATGCGCGGCGATATCTCACGTCTTACCTCAATCGACTACCCGTTCAAGGTGAAGACGGTGCACAATTTTACGCACGTGCCGACAACCTCAGCTACTGGCTTGGGATGGTAGAAAAGCGGCTGGGCAGCCTCTCGCAGCGATTGTCTGCAAGTGTGGGTCAGAAAAGAATCAATACCGATCTCGCTGGCGACAGCGCAGCACGGCAGTCAACGTCACCGACAACAGAGGTGTTGGTTAAAACGCCTTGGGATGAAATTGACGACGTCTACTACGAGTCACGAGGCGCAGCATTCGCATTGATTCACTTCCTAAAGGCGGCCGAGGTCGACTTTGCCGACGTACTCGAGAAGAAAAACGCAGCCGTGAGTTTGCGCCAAATTATTCGTGAACTTGAGGCGACACAGCAAACCGTCTGGAGCCCTGTGATTCTCAATGGGTCTGGCTTTGGCATCTGGGCAAATCACTCGCTGGTATTGGCGAGTTATCTTTCGCGGGCCAATGCGGCGCTTATTGACCTGCGCGAGCTCCTCGCTCAGGGCTAAATTGGCTTTTGCCCCGTCAGTAATACCCATCCATCGCGAGTTTCGCTGATCTCAAGGTTCACTGACTCATATCGTTCAATCAACTCTGGGGCCTGCTCAGAGAGAACACCGGTAAGCATTAGCCTGCCACCAGGTTTCATTAACGTCATAAGCTCGCCTGCAAGACCAAGCAGAGGGCCGGCAAGAATGTTGGCGACTACAAGATCAGAATGATTCGTCCAGGTGGCAATGGCTGCATCACCCGGGAGCACAACCGCCATTGACTCAGGATCTATTTGATTTCTCTCGGCATTGTCGCGGGTCGCTGTGAGTGCCTGTGGGTCATTGTCGACCCCCAGCGCTGAAGCTGCGCCCAAGCGTAAGGCGGCAATCGCTAAAATTCCGGATCCGCAGCCAAAGTCGACAACACGCTCACCACCCCGAATGGCATCATCGAGTGCCGACAAGCACATGGCGGTGGTTGCATGGGTGCCGGTGCCAAACGCTAGGCCGGGATCGAGATAGACGTTGATAGCAGAGTTATCGCGTGGTTCCGACCAGCTCGGGCAGATCCACAAACGAGGTCCCATTTGGATAGGAGAAAACTCATCCATCCAAACTCGCTCCCACGCGCGATCCGGGACCGCAGTGATATCGCTTCGCGAGTTTTCAGCCAACAAATCGCGAGGCAAGGCCTCTCGGGCCGGCTCTAGATCAAAGTCGCCGGCAAACAGTGCTGTGACTTTAACGTTTTGCCAAACGGGGGTCTCACCGGGCCCCGGTTCAAGAAGAGGCTCGTCGGCGTTATCCTCTAAGGAAACCGCAAGTGCACCTTGGGCAAAGAACCAATCTTCAAGCAGTTCGACGCGGTCAGAATGGGTTTCTAAAACCCACTCTTGCCACTCTTTTGTGCTCAATGCTCGTGTTCCAGCTTACTCTCGAGATAGTGAATACTTACTCCACCCGCAACAAACGAGGAGTCAACGACAAGCTCACGGTGTAGTGCTGAGTTGGTTCGAATACCCTCTACAACAAACTCATCGAGTGCCTGCCTCATCTTCTTAAGCGCAATCTCACGGTCATCACCATGGGTAATCAACTTGCCAATTAGACTGTCGTAGTGCGGCGGCACTTGATATCCGCTGTAAATGTGAGAGTCAACTCGAACACCATGACCACCCGGTGCGTGGAAAGTTTTAATGAGTCCTGGCGACGGCATAAACGTGCGCGGATCCTCAGCATTGATCCGGCACTCGATGGCGTGACCATTGAACGCAATATCGCTCTGTTTAATCGAAAGCTTCTGCCCACCCGCAATCAAGAGCTGTTCTTTGACAATATCAATGCCGGTAATCATCTCCGTGACGGGATGCTCCACCTGTACACGGGTATTCATCTCTATAAAGAAGAATTGCCCATCTTCGTAAAGAAACTCAAAGGTTCCCGCTCCGGTGTAACCCATGTCTATACAAGCCTGCACGCAGGACGCGCCCACTTTTTCACGGAGGTCGTCGGGAATACCCGGTGCTGGTGCTTCCTCGATAATTTTCTGGTGACGCCGCTGGAGCGAGCAGTCGCGGTCACCCAAGTGCACCGCATTGCCTTGACCATCTGCCAGCACCTGAATCTCAACGTGGCGAGGCCGCTGAAGAAACTTCTCCATATACACAACGGGCGAGCCAAATGCTGCTTCCGCCTCAGACTGCGTCACTTCGATTGATGAGAGCAGTACCTCTTCGTTATGTACGACGCGCATTCCACGACCGCCACCACCCGCAGCTGCCTTGACTATTACTGGGTAACCGATTTCGCGCGCTATGCGGAGAACCTCGTCGGGATCGTCGGGCAATGCGCCGTCTGAACCAGGCACTGTAGGTACACCAGACTTTCGCATCTGATGCTTGGCAGAAACCTTGTCGCCCATGAGGCGGATAGTCTCAGAGCGAGGCCCAATGAACTTGAAGCCACTCCGCTCAACTTGCTCTGCGAAGTCAGCATTTTCCGACAGAAATCCGTATCCGGGGTGAATGGCGTCAGCACCTGTAATTTCAGCGGCACTGAGAATAGCTGGCGCCTGCAGATAGCTTTGAGTGGACGGCGCAGGGCCGATACAAACGGATTCATCTGCGAGCCGGACGTGCTTTAGCGTGCTGTCTGCCGTTGAGTAAACCGCTACGGTCGGAATATCCAGCTCCCGACAGGCCCGCAAGATGCGCAACGCGATCTCGCCACGGTTGGCAATAAGTACCTTTTCCAACATGGGTCTATGTCCTCGCGCGGTGGCGCTTATGCAATCGTGATGAGCGGTTGATCAAATTCGACCGGCTCGCCGTTCTCAGCGTGAATGGCGGTAACGGTTCCCGCACGATCGGCTTCGATCTGATTCATCATCTTCATTGCTTCGACAATACACAAGACATCGCCCGCCCGAACACTCTGACCAACCTCGACAAACGATGGTGCGTCAGGGCTTGGCGAACGGTAGAACGTTCCAACCATAGGAGACTTCACTGCATTATCTGTCTCGGCCGCAGGAGCCGGCGCAGGAGCTGCCACAGCAGGTGCTGCTGGCGCCGGTATGGCAGGGGCTACCGGCATCGGTGCAGCCGCCATAGCCACGGGTGCGCCTGTGTTACGACTAATGCGGACAGACTCCTCACCTTCTTTGATCTCAATTTCGTCAACACTAGACGCTTCGAGCAACTCGATTAACTTTTTTACTTTACGAATATCCATAGGGTCACCTTTACAGTCTGTTGTTATTACTCGTTTCAGTGATTTCGGTTCAATAAAAATTGCAATGCGTGGTCGTAACCGGCACTCCCGAGACCAGAAATCACACCAATCGCTAAATCAGAAAAAAAACTGTGTTGCCGAAAGGACTCTCGTGCATACACATTGGAGAGGTGAACTTCGACAAAGGGAATAGCAACACCCGCAAGCGCATCACGCAGCGAAACGCTCGTGTGAGTCAGTCCTGCAGGGTTAATAATGATTGCCTGTGTCTGCTCGAGTCTTGCAGCGTGGACCGCGTCGATCAGCTCACCTTCAGCATTGCTCTGAAACGCACTCAACGTCCGCCCTGCATTCGCGGCTGTTTGCTGGAGGCGGGCATTGATAGAGGGCAGGTCTTCGCTGCCGTAGATATCAGGCTCCCGCGTACCCAATAGATTTAGATTCGGTCCGTGTAACACGAGTATGTCGACCATATCGACCACGCTGCTTTCCAGAAATTACACTCGAGTCTCCATCAGCGCGCGAACTCTGTCCACTGATTTTGGCACTACGCGACCATACTGTGCGTTTTTACCGAAGTTACCGACTTTTCGGGAATTTTTACGGGCGCCCCTTTTACCGCTAAGAATGAGAGAGTTAATACTACCCACTGACCAGGCTTCAACCTTTCGATCCCGTTTATTACACTACACGCTTACTTCTTTCTGACGTGACTCATGCAACTCGGCGCCTTTGTAAGTGATCTACCTGTAATGCTTGCCCCGATGGCGGGTGTGACAGACTTACCCATGCGTCGACTAGCGGTAGAATATGGCGCCGATATCGCGGTCGGAGAGATGATGTCGTCGGATCCCTCTCTCACCAACTCGCGCAAATCACAATCGAGAGCAAACCATAGCGAAGAGGCGGGGCTGCGCTCAGTGCAGCTGGTGGGAAATAATCCAGAAACCATTGCCAAAGCCGCAAAACTTAACGTCGAGCGCGGCGCTGAAATTATTGACATCAACATGGGCTGTCCTGCAAAAAAAGTATGCAAGAAGGCAGCAGGCTCAGCACTTTTAGCAGACACTCAGTTAGTTTCGGATATTCTAAAGAGCACGGTAAAAGCCGTTTCTGTGCCGGTTACCCTAAAAATCAGAACGGGGATCGATCGTGCAAATCGAAATGGTGTAGAGATAGCGAAAATTGCTCAAGACTGCGGCATCGCAATGCTTACCGTTCACGGCAGGACACGCGCCGATAAATTCAACGGTGAAGCAGAGTACGAAACGCTGAGAAATATTGTTAACGCCGTCGACATACCCGTGATCGCCAATGGCGATATAGACACGGCGGAGAAGGCGGCGAGAGTGCTAGCGCATTCGGGTGCAGCAGGCGTCATGATTGGCCGAGCGGCACAGGGACAGCTCTGGCTCCCTGGACAGATTGCCAGTAAGTTACGGCGTGGCCTGGATACCCGCCCTTGTGTTGAAGCGCGTCTTCAACTTGCGAAAAAGCACTGTCGACTGCTCTACGAATTTCACGGTGCGGTAATGGGCTTCAAAATCGCAAGGAAGCACGTCGGTTGGTTTTTCGAGGTCGAGCTTGGCGGTGACTACCTGCCCTTCAAGCGAGCTTTCAACGCGCTTACATCGCAGGACGCACAGGAGCAGTTCTTCGATGAGGAATCAAGTGACATTTTAAAAAGGATCGAAGCACGCGAAGCTCAAAACCGAGGAAGAAAAAAAGCCGCCAAGGAGCAAGTAGCTTTATGACAGACGAGACACTCAAGACGCAGGGACATCAGCGAGAGGGCGGACTGGGACAGGCTGTCGAGATTGCAGTTCGAGAGTTCATGGAAACGCTCGATGGTGAGGGAACTACTGACTTTTACACCCTCGTTCTTACAGAGGTCGAAGAGCCTCTTCTTCGTGTAGTCCTAGAGTACTGTGGTGGCAATCAAAGCCGCGCGTCGGATTTGCTTGGACTTAACCGAGGAACACTGCGTAAAAAGTTAAGGCAACACAATCTGCTCTAGTACCACCTATTGGCCATTGAGCAGCCACAACACGATGCAAAGCAATTGCAAGAAAAGGAAACCACTATGACTGAGGCGAGAATCGCCCCCATTAAACGTGCATTAATCAGCGTCTCCGATAAGACAGGCGTTGTTCCCTTTGCGCAGAAATTAGCCGCTCATGGCGTTCAGATCCTATCGACGGGTGGAACTTGTCGCCTTTTGCTGGCGGAGGGCGTGCCTGTTACCGAGGTTTCCGATCACACAGGCTTCCCGGAAATGATGGACGGTCGCGTGAAGACCTTACATCCTAAGATCCATGGCGGCATCCTGGGACGACGCGGCACCGATGATGGAGTCATGGCTGATAACAAGATCGGTGCGATAGACCTCGTCGTGGTCAATCTTTATCCCTTCGAAGCTACCGTCGCCAACCCGGATTGCACGCTCGCAGACGCGATCGAAAACATCGACATCGGTGGGCCAACAATGGTGCGAGCCGCCGCTAAAAATCACCGCGACGTAACGATTATTGTTGACAACGAAGACTTTGAACGAGTCCTGGAAGCGCTTGCTGATCAAGGCGGCACCTCTGATGACCTCCGTTTCGATCTCGCCGTCAAGGCATTCGAACATACAGCTGGCTATGACGGCGCCATTGCAAACTATCTCGGCAGGCGCGTCGACGGTGGCGAACTTAGCGATTTCCCGAGAACCGCAAACTTTCAATTTCACCGCAGTACGGTGATGCGCTATGGCGAAAATCCTCACCAAAATGCCGCGTTCTTCACCGATAGTAATGCCCTCGAGGCAGGCGTTGGCACAGCGACGCTGCACCAAGGCAAACCCCTGAGTTACAACAACGTCGCAGACGCCGATGCTGCGATCGAATGCGTGAAGTCATTCGAGCAACCCGCATGCGTTATCGTTAAACATGCAAACCCCTGTGGCGTCGCTGTCGCAGACACCTTACTTGATGCCTACAAGTTAGCTTTCGAGACAGATACCGAGTCTGCCTTCGGCGGCATCATCGCTTTCAACAGAGCGCTGGATGCAGAGACGCTATCTACCATCATCGACTCACAATTTGTTGAGGTCATTACAGCGCCAGAAATCGACGCCTCGGCACTCGAGGCAGCACGGGGAAAGCCAAATGTACGCGTGATGTCAACGGGCTACTGGGGCGAACGCTCACCTGCGTGGGACCTGAAAAAAGTAAACGGCGGCTTGCTTATTCAGGATCGCGATGACCATATCATCACTCAGGAGGATCTAACCGTGGTCTCCGAGCGGGCACCCAGCGAGCAGGAGATGCGCGATATGCTCTTCGCATGGCGCGTAGCTAAATTTGTGAAGTCCAACGCGATTATCTACGCATCAAACGAGCGCACCATTGGCGTGGGTGCCGGCCAGATGTCACGCGTTAATTCAGCGCGCATTGCCGCGATCAAAGCCGAGCACGCAGGACTTGAAGTGGCGGGGGCGGTTATGGCGTCTGATGCATTCTTCCCGTTCCGAGATGGCATTGATAACGCCGCTGAGCGCGGCATCAAAGCCGTTATTCAGCCTGGCGGGTCAATAAGAGACGACGAAGTTATTGCCGCGGCAAACGAGGCAGGTATCGCCATGGTATTCACGGGTGTGAGGCACTTCAGACACTAATATGAATGTATTGATGATAGGCGGCGGTGGCCGTGAACATGCGTTAGCTTGGAAATTAGCTCAATCAAGTGACGTCGAAACTGTGTTTGTGGCGCCCGGTAATGCGGGCACAGCGGCCGAGCCTAAGCTCGAGAATATCTCCGTAGATGCGAATGATTTTGACGCACTCGCTAACTTCGCCAAGGCCAACAATTGTGAACTCACCGTGGTCGGTCCTGAAGCGCCCTTAGTGAATGGCATTGTCGATTACTTCGAAGGTGAGGGGCTCCATTGTTTTGGCCCCTCTGCCGCTGCTGCGCAACTTGAGGGCTCGAAAGCTTTTACCAAGGAGTTTCTTGCTCGGCACAACATTCCAACCGGTGCTTACGAGACCTTTACGGATCCCGGTGCGGCCTGCGCCTATATTCAGGCTCAAGGTGCACCCATTGTTGTAAAAGCTGACGGCCTCGCTGCGGGTAAAGGCGTAATCGTGGCTATGTCTGTTGAAGAGGCGGAAGCTGCTGTGCGCGACATGCTATCTGGCAACGCTTTTGGTGACGCAGGTGCGCGAGTCGTAATCGAGGAATTCCTCGAAGGTGAAGAGGCAAGCTTTATCGTAATGGTGGACGGTACTGATGTGATCCCCATGGCGACATCGCAGGATCACAAGCGTGTTGGTGAACGTGATACGGGGCCAAATACCGGTGGCATGGGCGCTTACTCACCTGCGCCCGTCGTCACTGACGCCGTCTACGAACGAGTGATGGCAGAAGTCATTAATCCAACGGTGAAGGGCATGCTGGAAGACGGCAATCGCTATCGAGGGTTCTTATACGCAGGATTAATGATTGACTCCTCAGGTGCACCGAAAGTGATCGAGTTCAATTGCCGCTTTGGTGACCCAGAGACACAACCCATTATGATGCGGCTCGAGTCTGATCTCGCATCACACTGCCTCGCCGCCTGTGAAGGACGCCTACCTGGTGAGTCTGTCACTTGGAGCAGCGACGCCACGATTGGCGTTGTACTCGCATCCGAGCACTACCCGTCATCGAGCCCCACTGGCTTGCCTATTACCGGCCTTGGTAATGAGCCGCAGGGCGTCAAGGTTTTCCACGCTGGCACCAAGATTGCTGACAATACGACGGTCACTGCAGGCGGGCGTGTGCTCTGCGTTACCGCACGAGGCACTTCACTGGCTGATGCAACGACTGCTGCATACCAAGCCATTGACCCAATTCAATGAAAAGGGATGAAGTATCGGAGCGATATTGGTTGGCGAGCGCTCGCGCGCTAAGCTTGCGGTACGTGAAACACAGATAGCAACGATGCAAAGACGACTCACCAGCTTAGATAGATTGATAGCCACTGTGGATACCGTACTTCGCGAAGTGAGCTCAGGTACAGGGTCGCTGTCAGGTGAGCGGCCCTCTCCAGCCACCGATCACAGCGAAGCTGACTTAACGGATGCTGAACGTCAGCACGCCGGCGGGCTCATGCGTATCAACCACACTGGAGAAGTATGTGCGCAGGCACTCTACCGAGGCCAAGCTCTGGTAGCCAAATCGAATGAAACGCGAGACGCGCTTCTTGCAGCGGCGCAGGAAGAGAAAGACCACCTCGACTGGTGTGAAGAGCGTTTGGAAGCGCTGGGCACGCATACCAGTCGGCTTAACCCGCTTTTCTTCGCAAGCTCATATGCCTTGGGCGCGCTTACTGGCGCTATTGGTGACAAAGTAAGCTTGGGGTTCGTTCACGCGACGGAAGAGGGTGTTGCAGCCCACCTTAAAGAGCATTTACAGAAGCTTCCCGAGGATGATCGAAAGTCCCAGCTCGTGCTTCAAAAGATGCTTGAAGAAGAGGAACGACACGGTGCGCACGCGCTTGAGCAGGGCGGCCAGGAATTCTCAACGTCTGTTAAGCGAGCCATGAGAGGTGTGAGCCAAGTCATGACCAAAACCACCTATTGGTTGTAAAAATCATTTGAACGCGCGTTGCGAACTATCCTCAATCACGACGTAAACCCTGAGCTCACCACCAGAACTGTTCAAAACTCGTTGAGCGATGCGGCCCCGTTGATGTAGGTATGCGCAGAGTCAGCGCTGGCCATGCCTCCGCATCTGTGTATCAAGTACTTGCGCACAAAAGCATCGCACTGGATAACGTACCGCCAGCAGAGTTCAAGAGGTTATTAACAGTAGGAAATTCTATTAACCAGTTGTGCGCTTGACGGTGAGCTTACGCGTTAACCGATACAGCCACGTTTAAGCCGATATCGTCTCGTGCGAGTGTGTGACCTCGACACCGCCCGTCGCTAAGGTAATGGAGGCGGAGCAGTATTTTTCAGCGGATAGTGAGACAGCTCTCGCCACCTGACTGTCCTTGATGCCATTCCCTTCAACAACAAAGTGAAGGTTAATTGCTGTAAACACTGCGGGTACGGCATCTGCCCGTTCGGCCTGCAGTTCGACTCGGCAGTTAGTGATGTCTTGGCGCGACTTCTTGAGCATCGTTACAACATCGAACAACGCACAACCACCGGTGCCCAGCAGTAACATCTCCATAGGACGTAGGCCGTGGTTTCGTCCACCAAGTTCGATGGGACCGTCCATAACCACACTATGACCCGAGCCTGATTCGCCAACGAACATAACGTCATCAACCCATTTAACTGTGCCCTGCATATTTGACTCCAAAAAAGTTATTTATCATTCAACGTGCTTATAGATGATGGCGGTTGGCACCAATCTTCAGTGGGCGGTATGCTACGTTAAGTGTGCAACAAATCACATTACAGTGATGAGCATGAATTACTTAGTAAGCAAACGTGTCCCCAATGCCGAAGCCTTCTTGGTGCATTGCGAACGCATCACGATAAAGTCAAGGTCTGTGGTGTTTCGTCAGGGGTGACCCCAGTGAGGATCTCTACCTAATCCAAGACGGATCGGTATCGGTGATCGTTGATGACAGCGAAGCACCCGACCAAGAAATGGTGGTTAGCTACCTTAATTTCGGCGAGATGGGCCTATTTGGCGAGGAGCACCGAACGGCCAAACTTGTGACTAGAACGGAATGTGAATTTGCGAAAATAAATTACAACGATTTTCACAATATTCGCCGCCGCTTCCCCGACATTTTATATGCCCTTACTACTCAGATAGGGCAGCGCCTCAAAAATACGACGCGAAAACTCGCCGACCTCACTTTTATTGATGTCTACGGACGGATACACCGCTCACTGATACAGCTGACTACGATGCCTGAAGCAATAACGCATCCCGACGGCATGCAGATTCGTGTGACCCGACAGGAATTAGGGAAGTTGGTGGGTTGCTCACGCGAGATGGCGGGGCGAGTTCTAAAGATGCTCGAGGGCGATGGCTACATCACTGTCGCGGGGAAAACGATTGTCGTGCTCCGAGAGCCCACCGGCGGCGGTAAAACAGCTTAAGCCAGTGCGCCCGCCACCATTAACGCGAGTGCGTCCCCTGGCGATGGCTGTCGCATAAAAGACTCACCAATCAAAAACGTCGAAACGTTGTTGTCGAGCATCATGCGCATATCATCAGGTGTGTGTAGCCCGCTTTCAGTGACAACTGTGACCCCCTCAGGCACATCGCTGAGGAGCTGTAATGTCGTATCTAACTGCGTATCAAAACTATGCAAGTCCCTATTGTTAATGCCAATCAAGTCGATATCTAACTTAATTGCACGCTCCAATTCTGTTTGATCGTGCACCTCTACTAGTACGTCAAGATTGGCAGCAGTTGCCTCTTCAAACAGGTGTGCCAGTTGCTCGTCCTCGAGACAGGCCACTATCAGTAAAATAGCGTCAGCGCCCAAAGCCCGAGATTCCCACACCTGATAAGGATCTAGTGTGAAGTCTTTTCGAATGACAGGCAGCTTCGTTGCGGCGCGCGCTGCTTGTAAATACGCATCGGCACCTTGAAAGAAATCAACGTCAGTAAGTACAGAGAGGCAAGCGGCACCTCCTGCTTCATAGCTTGCAGCAATGCTCGCAGGATCAAAATCCGCTCTGATAACACCCTTGCTCGGACTCGCCTTTTTGACCTCAGCAATCACTCCCGGTACGCCCTGTTCCCGACGCGATTCAAGTGCACGAATAAAGCCGCGCGGGGTATCCGCTACTAATGCGCGATCTTTAAGGATAGCCAACTCAGTTAGCGCCTTTCTCTCCACAATTTCTTGGAGCTTCCGATCGCAGATGCGTTTAAGCACTGTCGGTGTTTCACTTTTCATTCGTTATGCCTCCGCAGCACTCTGCGTCTTTTCCGCAAAAGCTTGGATGACATCGAGGGAAGCACCCGACGTAATCGTGTTCTCGGCCAATTGGATACCTGCCGACAAACTTGACGCCTGACCACCAACATAGAGCCCCGCACCTGCGTTTAGCGCAATGATGGAGCGCGCCTTTGCAGCAGACTCGGTCTGATCACCACCTAATGCCGATTTGATGAGAGCAGCAGATTCGGCTGCTGTGGACACGCAAAGTCCATCCAACGATGAATGCTGGTGACCGAAGTCGCTGGGGTCAATCTGATAACTTTTCAGGGCGCCGTCCTTTAGTTCACACACCTCAGTAGGCTGACAAATAGAAATTTCGTCGAGACCGTCGGTGCCATGAACCACCATAACGTGCTCACTACCTAGCCCTTGCAAAGCCGCGGCCATAATCGGACAGAGATCCGCGTTGAAGACACCTAACACCTGCCGGCGTGCACCCGCAGGATTTGTCAAAGGGCCTAGCACATTAAAAATAGTGCGCATCGCTAATTGCTGGCGGGGACCAACCGCGTGTTTCATGGCGCTGTGATGCATAGGCGCAAACATAAAGCCAACGCCTAGGGTATCAATACAGTTCGCGATAACCTCCGGCGACACCGTCAAATTGACACCAAGCTCTGAGAGCACATCAGAAGAACCACTAGCGCTCGATACCGATCGATTACCGTGTTTCGCGATGCGGCCGCCAGCTGCAGCCACCACAAACGTAGCAGCGGTTGACACATTGAATAGATCGGCGCCATCGCCTCCTGTACCTGCTAGGTCAATAAGACCATCCCGATCGATCTCCACAGGCGTTGCTAGCGATCGCATCGCACTCGCCGCTCCAACGATTTCGTCAATCGTTTCGCCCTTGATTCGCAGCCCTACCAACAAGCCACCAATCTGTGCTTCAGTGGCCTCGCCTTGCATGACAGCGAGCATAACATGCTTCATTTCGGCACGACT
Organism: Luminiphilus sp.; assembly: GCA_965655685.1. Lineage (GTDB taxonomy): Bacteria > Pseudomonadota > Gammaproteobacteria > Pseudomonadales > Halieaceae > Luminiphilus. Next base: position 1,102 of record CBFHHL010000082.1, on the reverse strand, counting down.
TAAGGATTGGCCATTGACCACCTGTGCGATTGCTTGCTGAATATTCATAGTGTTCTCCTTCCTGCAAGGCGCAAACGTTCTCCGAGCACAGTCGGTGGACTGTTCTTCACGCCTTGTGTCCCAGAAAGTTTTGAAGCATATCTCGGCCATGCTCGGTTAGGATCGACTCCGGGTGAAACTGTACACCCTCGACTAAAACCTCTTTGTGCCTGAGACCCATGATCACATCGCGCTCACCTTGCTCATTGAGCGTCCATGCTGTGACTTCAAAACAGGATGGTAACGTCTTTGGGTCAACAATTAGCGAATGGTAGCGCGTCGCAGTAAAGGGTGACGGCAACCCTGCAAAAACCCCTGTGCCGTTGTGACAGACAGGACTCGTTTTACCGTGCATTACCTCGGGTGCGCGAACCACATCACCACCGTAGGCTGCGCCCATACTTTGTAAACCCAGACAAATACCGAAGACCGGAATATCTCCGGCAAAGCGTTTGATGGTGTCAATAGAGATACCGGCCTCAGCCGGAGAGCAAGGGCCGGGTGACACACAGATGCGCTTGGGTCGGATCCTATCGATGTCCTCAACCGTTATCTCGTCGTTGCGATAAACGTCGACTGATGCACCCAACTCCCAGAAGTATTGGACAACATTCCACGTAAAGGAGTCGTAGTTATCGACCATCAATACATCTGGACGACTCGTCTCAACGTTTTTTGCTCCGGCATCTCTCGCCGTTTCACTACTTCTTGGATTGTTCATCGAACTGCTCTTGGAGTTAGCCATCGCCTCAGCACGCCTCAACCATTGCTGCCGCGCGTAACACAGCTCGCGCTTTGTTCAGCGTCTCTTCCCATTCCGACTCGGGAACAGAGTCCGCAACAACCCCGGCACCTGCCTGAACAATAAGCTGGTCGCCCTTAACCACAGCTGTTCTTATCGCAATAGCGGTATCCATATCGCCTGACCAGGACAAATAACCAACGGCGCCGCCATATACGCCACGCTTAACAGGCTCAAGCTCGTCAATGATTTCCATTGCGCGAATCTTAGGTGCACCGCTCAAAGTGCCCGCGGGTAACGTCGCGCGGAGCGAATCGATCG
>CBFHHL010000081.1:0-1890 GCA_965655685.1 Luminiphilus sp. | reverse complement strand
GGCACAGAGAGCCGGCTTATGAGGCTTCAAGATCCGGCGCCGAGTTGCTTATCAATTTGAATGCCAGCCCGTTCCACCGAGGTAAGCACAAAGAGCGCTGGCAAGTGCTTGCAGCCCGTGCGACCGAGCATAACATCCCCATGATCTATGTTAATCAGGTAGGTGGTCAGGACGAACTTGTATTCGATGGTGGCTCCTTTGCGGTGAACGCCGATGGTGAATTGGCGATGGTTGCACCCGACTTCGAGGAGGGAAGCTACCAGCTCTCAGTCTCCCGCACGGTGCGCGGCGTCGAGATCGCCCAGGGTGTCGCCGCATCGGCACTGTCTGACATTGCGGCCGTTTGGCAGGCATTAGTGTTAGGTGTGCGCGATTACGTTGAGAAGAATGGTTTTCCTGGCGTTGTTCTTGGCTTATCGGGCGGTATTGATTCGGCCGTTACGCTCGCTGTGGCGGTTGATGCGCTCGGCGCTGACCGTGTGCAAGCAGTCATGATGCCGTTTAAGTACACCGCTGATATCAGCGTCGCCGACGCAGGTGAGCAGGCCTCCATCATGGGCGTTGAGTACGATGTTATCTCGATTGAGCCCATTTACGAGATGTTCATGTCGGCGTTAAGAGAGCAGTTCGAGGGCACAAAGGTCGATACCACCGAGGAGAACCTCCAAGCGAGATGTCGTGGTGTGCTGCTGATGTCAATTTCCAACAAAAAGCATCGTCTCGTACTGACCACAGGTAACAAGAGCGAGTTGGCAGTTGGATATTCGACGTTGTATGGCGATATGGCCGGTGGTTTCGATGCGCTTAAGGATTGCCCGAAGATGCTTGTGTATGCGTTAGCGCGCTACCGAAACACCCTTGGTTACTGTATTCCTCAGCGGGTAATCGATCGTCCACCTTCGGCCGAACTGGCGCCCGATCAAACAGATCAGGACAACTTGCCGCCCTACGAGGAGCTCGATGAGATTATCGAGCGCTATGTTGAGGATGATCAGAGCCCCGAGCAGATCGTTGCGGCCGGATTTGCTGAGTCGGATGTAAAGCGTGTTATACGCCTAATCGACTTAAACGAGTACAAGCGACGTCAGGCACCGGTGGGTGTTCGCATCACAACACGGGGTTTTGGTCGAGATCGTCGCTATCCTATTTCTTGGGCCTGGCGTAAGAGTTAAATAACGCATAGGCGAGTTTCGCAGAGCGCCGCGGGGAAAGGCGCGTGAGGGCATTCGCATCAGAACACGGGTTTTGGTCGAGATCGTAGCGGCCTCATTGCGCGGGCTTGGAGAAAACGTTGGAGCGCAGGTAGCACACCTCACAGAATGCTGCGGGAGTCTGCTTATCTGAATGAGTGAGCTTGGACTCTTTATAATCTGGGTAGAGCTTTGCTCTAGAGGCTTTCTTTAGAGAACGTTACCGAAGCGGTGTCTCGCCTAAAAGTAGAGCAAGCTTAGGACTCGAAGCCGGGCCGATAGTCGAACTGTGGTGCTGTGGGTGGATCAAGCAGTCCAAAGGTCACGTCGTTAAGCCATGAGCGCTCGAAGCCCTCGATGTCGTAACCGCCCTTAAAATTGCAGTCCGCATCCACATTAGGGTGCTCTGGGTAGTTGGCGCAAAGAACGCGCACCGAATCCATTGCCAATTCACTCATCTCAAGCAGAATGTACGCTTGTGCCATCACCGCTAAGCCATCGGCAACCGCCGTTGTTTCCTGCATGTTCTCGACGACATTCTGACCACGCTTTAGCGCCGCCATATAGGCACCACGCTTAAAGTAGTAGTTGGCCACGTGAATCTCATGGCGCGCCAACATGTTTCGGATATACACCATCCGCGCGCGCGCATCCTGAGCGTATCGGCTGTTGGGGTAGCGCGTCAGTAATTGGGTGAATT
>CBFHHL010000080.1:0-7333 GCA_965655685.1 Luminiphilus sp. | reverse complement strand
ATCGACTAACGTTTTTTTATCAAGGACACACTATGAGCAACCAGGCTGAGAACTCACCCCTATCAGGCAAGGTAGCCCTCATCACAGGTGCGGGGCAAGGTATTGGACAAGGCATCGCATTTTCTTTGGCAAAGCGCGGTGTCAAAGTGGTCGTCGTCGGCAGAACGTTGAGCAAATGTGAGAATACGGTCGCTCAAGTCAGTGAACGGTTTGGTGTCGAGGCCACCGCAATAGGTTGTGATATCTCTGATCTTTCAGCGCTCGATGGTCTTGTCGAGCAAGCCGTTGCTACCTATGGCCGCCTGGATATTCTGGTTAATAACGCGGTAACAACAACCATTAATTCGCTGATGGAGACGTCGCTTGAGGACTTCGAGCAAGGGCTCAAAGTGGGCCCAATGGCGACGCTTCGAATGATGCAGCTTGCGCAACCTCACCTAATCGCCTCTGGTGATGGCAACATAATCAATCTTGCCACTGCTGCGGCGAAGCGATGGGACAGTTCAACCTATGGGGTTTATGCGGCGGAAAAAGAGGCGATACGCGCGCTGTCACGCGGCGCCGCCTGCGAATGGGGCAATCTGGGCATTCGAGTGAATACCATCCTGCCGCTAGCAAAGTCGCCTGCGCTCGAAATGTGGGAGCAGTGGCGCCCAGAGGAGGCTGCGGCCTTCGCTGAGACCGTACCGATGAAGCGTATCGGTCACTGTGAAGATGATATTGGTGAGTTTGTCGCCTTGTTGTGTTCACCCGAGTCGCGCTACGTCAATGGACAGTCAATTGCTATCGACGGCGGTCAAGTCAACATGGGCTAAGTGCGGTCCGAGGGTCCGCACTGTGGAAGTTGGACTTAGACGTTATTACTAGACGAAGGGTTATTTAACGGCGGCCCCGCCGTCAACGCTCAGTAACTGGCCTGTAATAAATGAAGCGCGGTCTGACGCAAGGAACGAGACGGCCTCTGCGATCTCAGAGGGCTCACCCAAACGACGCATCACCGCCGCTTGTTTTAAGCCCTCTGCAATCTTCGGTTGCTCTTCAAAGTACTTTTCGACACCGGGCGTTCTAATGACCCCAGGCGAGACCGCGTTTATGCGTATCCCCTTGTGACCGTACTCTGAAGCAGCACTCTTTGTGAGTAGGTTTACGCCGCTCTTCGCCGCTGCGTACGCCGTGTTATAGGGCTGCCCACGAAGTGACGCATTGGAAGAAATGTTAACAATGCTGCCCCCGCTTTCTTGCGCGAGCATGGCCTCAATCTCGCATTTCATGCACAAAAACGTATTGGTGAGGCAGAGTTCCAACGTCTGATCAAAAACGGCTTTTTCAAAGGTATGAATCGGCCCCGAACCACGACTCACGGCAGCGCTGTTGCAAGCAATGTCGAGCGAACCCCATTTACTGACTGCAGTCTCGACCATCGCTTTGACACGGGTCTCATCACTGACATCCGCGACAAAAAGCTCAGCCTGTCCCCCGGCATTACGAATAAGGCCCACCGTCTCGCGAGCGGTCTCCTCATTAAAATCTACAACTAAGACACTCGCTCCCTCGCTTGCAAGTTTCACTGCAATTGCGCGACCAATGCCTACACCGGCCCCTGTAACCAACGATGCCTTACCTACTAACTCTGCCACCTTGCCTATCACCTTCTTTTTAATGGTCAATTTAGACTACGAATCGCCACGAGCGCGTATTCCTTGCCCGAAGACTTCGTTCTATCTTGTGTGCCGTATTGTCGACAAGCCTAAATGGACTACAACCCATAATGACGCGTCGCACTCAGAAAGGAACGTAATGTGATAACTGACTACTTTAGTCTCAAAGGAAAAAAGGCGCTGATCACCGGCGCCGGTAAGGGTATTGGGGCGCGCGTAGCGACCGCCTTCGCCGAGATGGGCGCTGACGTGGCGCTTGTCGCCCGGACGCAGGCAGACTTAGAGGCTGTCGCAACTAACGTTCGATCTTACGGTAGAGAGGCGCTCGCTTTCGCCTGCGATGTCACCGACGAATCAGCGCTCAGTGATGTCACCAGCCAACTCGCTGAGCAATGGGGACACCTCGACATACTCATCAACAACGCTGGGGCACCCGGACAAGGCTACGGCTCTTTAAAGAAGGTCACTAAAGCACGGTTCGTAGACACGCTCGACATAAACCTCACGTCAGCCTACACCCTGACACACTTAGCCTTACCGTTACTAAAAGCGGCGCCGCAGGCAAGTATCGTCAATGTTTCGTCGGCACTCGGTTGGATGGTCGACCGTAACTTTGCGGCGTATGGCGCGGCGAAAGCGGGCATGGATCAGATGACGCGAATTCTGGCTTATGAATTAGCTCCGAATATTCGAGTCAACGGTATTGCACCAGGCGCGATTGAAACACCGAGTACCGCCTTCATCACGCAGAACGAAGATATTCACAACGCTACCGTAAGATGGATACCGCAGGGCCGACTCGGTAAACCGGACGACATTGCCCTTGCGGCCCTCTACCTTGCCTCAAACGCATCGGGCTTTGTCAGCGGGAAGATCCTTGAGGTCGACGGTGGCATGGCGGCTTTACCTGGGTCGGCTATCGAGGCCAATATTGCAAGAAACGCGACTAACCAATCCGCGAGTTAGCCGTACAGGAGAGCACAATGGGAACCTATGTTCTAACCGGTGGCGCGACAGGTATTGGCGCTGAAATTAAAGGCCAGCTTCGCGATCAAGGCCATCATGTGGTCGTCATTGATTTAAAAGACGGCGACTACCTTGCCGACTTAGGAGACCCCCTGGCGCGGCAAGCCGTGATTAGCACGGTGGCCACTGAAGTTCCCACGATCGATGGCATCATTACCTGTGCCGGCGTGGCATCGCAGTTCCCCGACACCGGGAAAATACTGGCCATAAACTACTTTGGCACCACCGAGGTCATTGATGGGCTAGCCGCTAATGTTGTACCGGGAGGCCGAATTATCGCTATCAGCTCAAATTCGGCGCCCATGAGTTCACGACCGGACTTGATTGACATGCTGCTAGAGGGCACCGAGGAAAACGCAGTAGCACTGGGTGCCGAGCTCAATGGCCACGAGTGCTATGCGAGCAGTAAGAACGCTGTAGCGCGCTACATGCGACGAACGGCACCCGGCTTGGCCCAGCGAGGTATCTCGTTTAACGCCTTAGCACCTGGCTACATTTCTACGCCGATGACACAAGCGGTAGAGAATGACGAAGAGTACGGACCTCTCATCAAAGCTTTTGTGGATTCAATTCCGCTGGGAAGACCTGGACAGGCAGCCGACGTTGCAAATCTCGCAATGTTTCTACTGTCACCTCAGGGCGCCTACGTGGCGGGGTCGACACTCTTCATTGACGGTGCGCACGACGCAATGATGCGCCCCGATGCCTCCGTTTAATGGCACTTCTTAATCAGTGTGCATCTCTAAAACCGACAATACGCGCTTAATTAAGTCGTTATGTGGGTTGCACGGCAGCTGAATCCAATACGCAACGGCATCCACCACGAGGGCACCAATATGCGCAGTCATGGCAAACTTAAGCAGTACGCGAAGCGTGCGGTAGCGAGCTCGATAATGACGATCGGAGCTTTCGCAGGACTCTCAGTTCAAGCCGCGGATGAGACGCCCTGTGCTGTCTCCTCCGACACAAAATTGCCTTTTTTCGGAGACCTCCATATCCACACACGGTACTCCTTCGACTCATTCCTATCGAATCAGAAAAATGACCCCGATGGCGCCTATGAATACGCCAAAGGACGTGTCATTACCCTACCCGATGCCTATGGCGAGCAAACCATATCGGCGCAAATCGACAGGCCGATTGACTTTGCCGCGGTCACCGATCACGGACAGTTTTTGGGAGAAGTCGCGCTGTGTGATAGCGACTGGATGCAAGCCGCATGGTGGACGCCTGTCTGTGTCATGTCGCGCGCGCAGAATCTTTGGGTCCAGCTCTACGCTGCGTCACTCTGGACAATGTCTGGTGGCATGGAAGGTGAGGCCCCTGAGCGTGGTATGGTTTGCTCTCTTGGGAATTGTGAAGAGAATGCGCTCAATGTATGGGATGACATTCAGCAAGCCGCTGAGCGGCATTACGATCGCTCTGAGGACTGCTCCTTCACAACCTTTGTCGGTTATGAGTACACCCAAGGGCAAGAGATGGCGAACCTACACAGAAATGTCATCTTCAAAGGCGAGCAGGTGACGCGCCTGCCTATTTCCGTCTTCGATACCAATAGTTCTGTCCCCGAGCTCTGGCGCCAACTCAGAGCACAATGTCTTGAAGCTGATGATGACTGCGATGTCTTAGCCATCCCGCATAACCCCAACCTAGGTGGCGGTTTAATGTTTCCAGACCCTGCGACCGAGCAGGAGGCGATAGACCGTCTCGAGATCGAGCCTTTGGTAGAACTGGTTCAGCATAAAGGCGCTTCGGAATGCCGCTTTGATCGGCTGGCCGGCATTGGAATCGATACCGAGGACGAACTTTGTGACTTCGAGCAAATTCCATCCGACAACCTTTCCATGCTGGGTAGCGTGAAGGGCAAAATGTGGTCCGAACGAGGTCTCCCCGTTGATGTCGCGAACTTCAGTCGCCGAAATATGATGCGCAATGTGCTCAAAGACGGACTAGCGCTCGAGCAAAACACCGGAGTGAACCCCTTTCGGCAGGGTTTTATTGGAAGTACCGACACCCATACCGCAACATCGGGTGGCGCTATGGAAAGAAACTACGTGGGTCACCTGGGCTCTCGGGACGCGACCTTCAGAAATCTGCAGGATCACTTCGTTTCCAATCCAGGAGGCCTTGCGGTTGTCTGGGCTGAAGAAAATCGGAGAGACGCCCTCTTCGAGGCCATGAGGAATCGTGAAACCTATGCGACCTCGGGTACACGGCCTATTGTTCGTTTCTTTGCTGGCGATTACGACGCTGACCTATGCGATGACCCCAATGCGTTAGATCAGGCCTATGCGTCTGGCGTTCCCATGGGAGGCGTTTTGGAGCGTACCGATGACGATGCTGCCCCTAGTTTCTTCATCAGTGCGCAACGTGATCACGGCACCGCGCAATACCCGGCCAACCCGCTCGAGCGAATTCAGATCATTAAGGGCTGGGTTGATGAAAACGGCGCAACACATGAACGTGTGGTTCACGTGTTGGGCAGTGAAACACAAGGACTCGGTGTCGATATGAACAGCTGTGCAGCCACTGCGCCAGGACATGCAAACCTCTGCACCGTTTGGAGAGACCCAAGTTATCGGCCAGGCGAATCTGCGTTTTATTATGCGCGGATCTTGGAGACCCCCAGTTGCCGCTGGAGCACGCTCCAGTGCCAGGCGGCCGGTGTAAACCCCTTCTCGGAAAGTTGTGCAGCTGAAGCTGACGCCGCTAATGCGCTAGCAAATGAAAATGGCGACTCCGACGATATTTACGGCATCTGCTGTACCAATCCCGAAACCGATCCGTTTTATTCGCCGACAATTCGTGAGCGCGCGTGGACGTCACCTATTTGGCTTTCGACGACTCGCTAGCCAGGTGCAAAAAGACGGGGACTTCACCGCCCCCGTCCACTTCTAAATTGGCTCCTGAGATGTAAGAAGCGCGATCGGAGCACATCAGCATTACGGCATTCGCCACATCTTGTGGTGAGGCCATGCGTTTCAATGGCAGCATATCAGCCACCCGCTTAAAGCCCTCCTCACCGCCGTAGTGTTCAACGCCAGCATCGTTATGCACTAAACCCACTATCAGCGCGTTAACGCGTATCGCTGGCCCCCACTCCATTGCCAATGACTTGGTGACGTTGAGCAAGCCGGCTTTCGCAGCGCCGTAGGCCGCCGTGCCCGGAGATGGGCGTACACCGCTGACGCTTGCGATGTTGACGATCGAGCCACCCTCCGGCGCTTGAGCGAGAAGTGGGTGCGCTTGTTGTGACAATACAAGCGGTGCCAATAGGTTTAATGAGATGATTTTCTGCGTCAACTCAGGGCTCGCATCAGCTGCCGCTACAGGCGGTCCACCGCCAGCGTTATTAACCAAAATATCCAGTCGGCCAAAACGCTCGTTTATAAAGTCCATGAGTGCTTGAGATGCAACGGGATCGCGGATGTCTGCACTGTAGAACGTGGCTTCGCGACCCTGAGATTCGATCGGATCTGCAGGCTCGCGCCGGCCTACCGCAATAACCGCAGCGCCCTCGGCCAGTAGAGACTCGCAAATCGCTCCGCCTATGTGGCCAGCACCTCCCGTAACCAAGCATACCTTTCCAGATAGATCTGACATAAACGCCCCACGTGCGCCGTACTACTGGGCGCTAATCCACTTACGTTCTAGCTTGTATATTCAAAGCACATTATGCCCCTTGAATCAGTCGAGTCACCAACCGGATTTATCGTCTGAAACAATGATGTCTATGACTTCAGGATGGCCACACGGGATCAACAGATGTGGCACAGTAGAGGCTACTCATTAGAACCCTCATATTATTGCGACAGCGCTTCGCTGAAATTTGTAAGGAACAAAGCATGACTAAAACTGTTATCGAATCACCGGCAGACCTATACGACCTTGTAGGGAAGACCTTAGGGCCTAGCCCCAGCATGGAAATCACACAAGAGCGTATCAACCAGTTCGCGGATGCAACCGGTGACCATCAGTGGATCCACATCGACGCAGAGAAAGCCGCGAATGGCCCGTTTGGTGCCACGATTGCTCACGGTTACCTCACCATGTCGCTGGCTGCGAAGTTCATGCCTGAGATCATCGAAGTCCGCGGCATCGCCATGGGCGTTAACTACGGCACGGAGAAAACACGCTTCCCCTCTCCTGTCACTGTCGGCTCTAAGTTGTCTGCAACGGGTACCGTGGTGTCCGTCGAGGAAGCGAGCGGCGGCATCAAAATGGTCCTGCGCATTGTCATGCAAGCCGAAGGTGCAGAGAAGCCCGCCTGTATTGTCGACGCCATCAGCGTTTACTTCCCGGCATAAAGCCTCGGCACGCCAAAAAACCAGTCTCAGCCAGCCACTTGCTGTCTTCATCATAAAAAAACCCGCGCTCGGCGGGTTTTTTTATGATCAATAGACTATCAGACCTTGAACACCCGCTTCGCATTCTCCCGAAGGAACTTCGGCCATACCTCGTCCTTGAACGGAACGTTAGGCATGTCGCCGAAGATACGTTCCAGTGAGAGGCCCATGGGGAAGTAGCCGGCGTACATAATCTTGTCGGCGCCACGGGTGTTGGCAAAGTTAATGATGTCTTTCGGGTAGTGCTTTGGCGCGAAGGCGCTGGTCATGTAGTACAGATTTTCGTACTTCAACATGAGCTTC
>CBFHHL010000079.1:0-11920 GCA_965655685.1 Luminiphilus sp. | reverse complement strand
GTTCACTCGTCAAACCTTTGTACAGAGATCACGCTCAACACGAGCAAGGACGAGATCGCCGTGTGCAACCTCGGATCAGTCAACTTGCCGCAGCACATTGAGAACGGCGAGCTGGATATCGACAAACTACGCAAGACAGTCACAACCGCTATTCGCATGCTCGATAACGTAATTGACATCAACTACTACTCGGTTGAGACCTCGGAAAACTCGAATATGAAGCACCGACCTATCGGTCTGGGTCTCATGGGTTTCCAAGATGCGCTGTACAAGACAGACATTTCTTACGCTTCGGAGCAGGCGACTGAGTTTGCTGACAAGTCGATGGAAGCCATTAGTTATTTTGCGATCAGCGCATCTACCGATCTTGCGGCAGAGCGCGGTGCCTACTCTAGCTACCAAGGATCGTTATGGAGTCAGGGTATTTTCCCTATCGACTCGCTCAACATGTTAGTAGAGCAACGCGGTTCGGACTACATCTCGGTCAACCAAGACAGCAGCATGGATTGGGATGCGCTGCGCGCTAAAGTCGCACAGCAGGGTATGCGTAACTCGAATGTTATGGCGATTGCCCCAACAGCAACCATCGCCAACATCACCGGTGTGTCTCAATCAATCGAGCCGACGTACCAAAATCTATACGTTAAATCGAACCTCTCGGGCGAGTTCACCGTCGTCAATCCTTACTTAGTGCGTGATCTCAAAGAGCGCGGCTTGTGGGACAAAGTGATGGTCAATGACCTCAAGTACTTCGATGGCAGCGTGCAGGCAGTTGATCGAATCCCAGCAGACTTGAAAGCGAAATACGCGACTGCCTTTGAGGTAGAACCTCGTTGGTTAGTGGACGCTGCGAGCCGCCGCCAGAAGTGGATCGACCAAGCTCAGTCGCTGAACTTATACATTAACAACGCGAGCGGTAAAAAGCTGGACGTTACCTACCGAATGGCTTGGTACAGCGGTTTAAAAACAACATACTATTTGCGTTCATTAGCAGCGACTGGAACGGAAAAATCGACGGTTAACACGGGGCAACTCAACGCTGTATCGCAGCAAGTAGCCGAGGCCGCACCCGTTCAACCAGCACCAGTACCCCAGGCCTGCTCGCTTGATGATCCAGATTGTGAAGCTTGTCAGTAACCGAATAAGTAAAAGGAGTTAACAATGCTTAATTGGGATGATTACAACGTAGCTGAAGGCCAAGCGCCTGTTACTGCGCCGCAGCAAGCCCCTGCTCAACCCGAGGTGGTTAACAAGGCGCTAGACACACTAAACGAGCAATCAGCTGAGTCTGCCGCGGTTACCGACACAATGAAGGCCGCCGCGGAAGCGGTTGCAAATATAGACACAGCAGCCGGTCTGGAAGAGCTTGAAATGGGCGCTTCGCGTATCTCTGTTGATGAGAAAGCAATGATCAACTGTCGCGCAGACCTCAACCAGCTCGTGCCCTTTAAGTACGATTGGGCATGGCAGAAGTATCTCGATGGTTGTGCAAATCACTGGATGCCCCAAGAAATCAACATGACCGCTGACGTCGCAACCTGGAAGAGTGAAGATGGCCTGACCGATGACGAACGCCGGATTGTCATGCGCTCGTTAGGGTACTTCTCAACAGCGGACTCGCTAGTGGCCAATAACTTAGTATTGGGCATCTACCGACTCATTACCAATCCAGAGTGTCGTCAGTATCTACTCCGTCAGGCGTTTGAAGAAGCGATCCACACGCACGCATATCAATACTGCATTGAGTCGCTTGGTATGGACGAGGGTGAAGTCTTCAACATGTACCGTGAAGTTCCATCTGTAGCGAAGAAAGCATCTTGGTCGCTTAATAAGACGCAAGCGCTGTCAGACCCAAACTTCACGACGGGTACAGTAGAAGATGATCAGCAGGTTCTTCGAAACCTCATTGGTTTCTACGGCGTTACTGAAGGTATTTTCTTCTACTGCGGCTTTACGCAGATACTTTCGATGGGCCGTCGCAACAAGATGACGGGCGTCGCAGAACAGTTCCAATACATTCTGCGTGATGAATCAATGCACCTAAACTTTGGCATTGACGTCATCAACCAGATCAAGTTGGAGAATCCACATCTCTGGACAGAGGAATTCCAGCAGGAAGCGATTCAAATGATTCTTGAGGGCACTGCGCTTGAGATTGAATACGCCAGAGATACTATGCCCCGTGGTGTTCTCGGAATGAACGCGAGCATGATGGAAGAATACCTCCAGTTCATTGCTAACCGACGTCTGACACAGCTCGGCCTACCAGAGCAGTTCCCTGGTGCGCAGAACCCATTCCCATGGATGTCTGAGATCATGGATCTTCGCAAGGAAAAGAACTTCTTTGAGACCCGTGTTATCGAGTATCAGACCGGCGGTGCACTGAGCTGGGACTGATCGTCCGAGTGCAAAAAAAGCCCCGCAGAGCGGGGCTTTTTTTTGGCTTCAAATTTAACGGGGCCGAGAGCCTCCGATAAGTCGGAACGAACAGGATAGGCGCAGCAATACCCTGCTAAATGCATTAATAGATCTTATACATCCCCTCAGGGTCCGCTCTCTTAGCACCCTCTCTACCTACAAGGCCCATTTTCTCGGAAGCCTTCTCAAGCCCCTCATCTTCGACGGTCTCAAGCTATTTTCAGATCGGCTTTTCAGGAACGCCGATGAAACAATGAACCCTGTTTGATTAGTCGTTCTATCAACTTTGAATATCGAAGGTGAACCGAGGTAGTGCCTCCAGAATCGCGCGCCCGTAACGCTTACTCGCAATGCGCGTGTCAAGAAGTGTAATGATACCCTCGTCTGCCTCGGTTCTGAGAAGACGGCCACAAGCCTGTAGCAATCTTAAGGAAGCCCCAGGCACCGTGAGCTCCATGAATGAGTTACGGCCCTCTGCTTCGAGAATTTCAGCGTGAGCAGCGTCAATGGGGTTATCGGGCGCCGCAAAAGGTAACTTCGCGATAATCACATGCTCACAGTAATGGCCAGGCAGATCAACGCCCTCTGCGAAGCTCGCGAGGCCAAAGATTGCGGAGGGCAGCCCTGAATCGATCCGCCGCCTGTGCTCAGCGATGATCTCCGCTTTGCCCATGACCCCCTGGATTAGTAATGAGCCCGAAAACTGAGAGTCGAGTGCTTCTTGAACCTCGTGCAACTGACGCCTGGAGCTGAAAAGTACGAGGGTTCCCAACCGCTCCTCAAGCAAGACAGGCAAGCGCTCAATCAACTCCTCAGTATGCTCGCCCGGGGTACTCGGATCGCTACGCATATCCGGGACAACAAAACGCCCACGCGAAGCATCAAACGGACTCTCCACCCGCGCAAGTTTCGTATTCTCTGGGAGACCTGTTTGCTGCATTAGGTGTTCAAAAGAGCCGAGAGCCGTCAAGGTCGCTGACGTCATCACGGCACCAGAGACGCGACCCCATACGTGCTCTGACAATATATCGCTTGCGTAAATAGGACTCGCAAAACACTCGATGGAACTCTCATCACCATAATGACGCATCCAACGCGCCCAAGGTGTTCCACCCTGCTCTGCAGATTCCGCATAACTATCCCAGAGAGCAATTTGGCCCTCGGCGCGCGCAACCATAACCTGTAAGTCGTTAAGGCTCGCCTCCCATAGCTCCCTATCGCCAGTATCGGCTTCCTCTAGTAATGCCTCAACGAGACCCGCAAGCGGGTTTAGCCGCTGGCGATCGATTCGCCAAAGATCACGGAGCGCTGTCGCACTCTCTCTGAGTTCACTGGGCACGACTCCAAATTCGAACCGCAAATCTGAGCGACTGTCGGTCCGGTTGTTCAAAAGCGACCAGCACAACCCAAAGGTGTCGCGAGTCAACTGCAGTAAATCACTCTGATTAGCGGTGATAGCCGCGAGCGACTCAGCTCGAACATCATTCTCCAAGAAAAACGCATGCTTGCTCTCGAACCACTGCTGACTCTCCGCCAGATTATTCAGCGTTCGCCCACTCCGAGCGAAGCAGGTGAAATGTTGCAAACACTTCTCTGCAAGCTGATGTCCTTCATCAAAAATATAAAAGCTCTCTTCCGGTGCTGAGAGAATGAGTCCACCGCCCAAGCGAAAATCAGACAGCACGAGATCGTGATTGGTCACAATGACATCCGCCTCCTCCAGCCCTTCTCTGGCGCGAAAGAAACTGCAACCCGTAATGTGAGGGCAGCGACGGCCCAAGCATTGCGAGTGATCCGTAGTCACTGATCGAATAACACTGGACTCAAGTGCATCAGGCCAACTATCAAGGTCACCATCCCAACTATCGTCACTCACTGCCATCAACATGGCGTCGTAAGCCCTGTGTGCTTCCTCGCCCTCTGGAAGCTCGGCCTCATCCGGATACATCGATAGCATCGGCGTCTCCGGTGAACCTTGAATTAGCTGATCTAGCTTGTATAGGCAGAGGTAGCGACTTCTACCCTTCGCCAGTTGGTAACTAAAGTTAATACCGCTATGGCGCTTTATCTCGGGAAGATCCTTGAATATCAGTTGTTCCTGAAGTGCTATGGTCGCCGTCGCAATCACGAGTGTCTTTGATTGCGCCTTCGCTATTGGCAAAGCAGCAATAGTGTACGCAATGGTTTTACCTGTACCGGTGCCAGCTTCGATTGCTAAAAAAGGCGAACTCTCCGGATCACCCAAGGTATTTGCGACCTCAGCGATCATTTGTCGCTGTCCCCAGCGTGGTTTTAGGGCCTTGGCGTGAGTGAGGCTGGAAAACGCCTCACGGACCGACTTACGAAGGTCTTCACTAAGCAAAATGAATCAACTCTTCTCTAGGTGGTGCAGCCAATTGAACACAGGCTTCGCGTAAGCAGACATTGCCAGGTTCCGCTCGAGCGATGTCAAATCGTTGAATCGCGCCATAAACTCTGCATGAGATAGGCTTGCACTCTCGACCTCGGGAAGCACATCCGTCTCAGCCCCCCCCAAAGCCTCATAGGCCCAAACATTCGTTTGAAAGAGACGATAATTCTCCGCCATCTGTTCATCGATAAGCCTTACGGCTTCGGTAACAGACAGAGAGTCGGCTGCAATGGGCGTTCCAAACTGAAGATGAACTCGACCTTTCTGGCCTGTTATGCCTTCAGCAATGCTGTCAAGATCTTCAAACTGACGCTTTTCATACTCATCACCGAACGCCAACTCGCGCGCCTTGCGACAGTCGCAGGGATCCAATTCATAGGAAACTGTTATAGGAACGATATTAAGCTTACCGAGCACGTCATTTGGCGATTCAGACTGTTTGTCGCGGGACAGTGTTAACATCTTCAAGACTGCGGCCTCGGTTCGATCATTACCATCTTTAGCACGCCCCTCGCGCTGCGCTATCCACAACGACCCCTCGTTTTCAGTGATAGCATTTCGCATGAAACTCGCCAGCTGCTTGGAAGCAGCTAATTGCTGTTTTGGGCCGCTCAAGTTGCGCTTCACGATGAAGCTTTTGTTGATTCGCATAAGGTGAGAAACCCACGGCTTCTGTAACAGGTTATCGCCAATCGCAATTTGCGCCGTCCTGTGCCCCTGCTCTACCAAAACGATGTTGGCATAGGCGGAATCCATGACAATGTCCCTGTGATTACTGATGAAGAGATAAGAGTCCGTCGGCGTAAGCGCCTCAATTCCGCTGCTTGAAAATATCGAGGTCGAGGCAACCACGCGATCTAACCGAGGCTTGACTAGTCTTTGGAATCCCTCAACTGTCTCGACACCCGCAATCTGGTTGTGTAAAAAGCGGCGGGCAAAAAATCGCGCTACAGATGGCAGCCATCTAGCAACTTTATTACCCCTTAACGCCATCAGCGTGTCGATAAATTCGTCGTCTGCGACAAGGTCGGCGATAACCGCACTGACCTCTTGGTCTCGGTAAGGCCTGATCTCGATGTAAGGGTCTGTCATCTTTATATTGTCGATATCAAATCAAACAAAGCGGATTGATCGCTTTGAATCCCACTATTACCGCATTACACCTTTTTGACTGTGTTCTGCCGAGCGTATTCTGGTAGCATCGCCACCCGTCGTGAACCCTACCTGCGGAGAAGAAGAGATGGAAGCGTCTAGCGCATATTTGATGTTTTTGGGAGTATCTTGTTTGTTAGTGAGCTGGGGACTGCTGCTCGTAACAGCATGGAAAGAGGACTACGCCTGGGGCATGTTCTCCCTGCTCCTGCCACCCGTCGGCTACGGCTATGCGTTTTTCCGTTTTTCGGAAGCAAAAGAACCTCTGTTACTCGCAGGACTGGGTTGGTTATTGGTCATCCTAGGTCTGTAACTTAGACATTATTACCGTATGGGCGCTGAGCGGTTGACATAGGCATCGACCTCAACCACTATTTGCGCCCTTTGATTTCCGGAGAGATTTCGTGGCGAACTCACCACAAGCTCGTAAAAGAGCAAAACAAAACGACAAGCAACGCGCTCACAATGCAAGTTTGCGCTCGCTGGTTCGTACTAAGATGAAACAAGTTATTGCAGCGATTAATGCGGGCGAGCACGGTCCTGCTCAGGAAGCCTACAACGCGGCGGTTCCTGTGATCGATCGTATGGCA
Organism: Luminiphilus sp.; assembly: GCA_965655685.1. Classification (GTDB taxonomy): domain Bacteria; phylum Pseudomonadota; class Gammaproteobacteria; order Pseudomonadales; family Halieaceae; genus Luminiphilus. Next base: position 5,350 of record CBFHHL010000079.1, on the reverse strand, counting down.
AATAAAGGCATCATCAAGAAGAACAAAGCGGCACGTCACAAGAGCCGTTTAAATGCAAAAGTTAAGTCGCTGGCTTAACAGGCTTACGCCGAGCTGCTATCCAGCAGCTCGATTGTGAATATTCTACGCTAGTTTCCACGCTCCCAATCGAGCGAGCTTGTTAAACTAATAGGATGTTTACCACAACCACCACAGACAACAGTTATCGCTTCTTATTTGAAGACGCGGATGTGCGTGGAGAGACGGTAACGCTTAAGCATGCACTCCAAGATCTTTACGCTGCACACCCCTACGGCGACGGCGTCAAACGCCTATTAGGTGAATTTGCTGCTGCTACAGTGGTTATCAGCAACAACCTAAAGTTCCAAGGCCGTGTTGTGCTGCAAGGGCGGGGCGATGGCCCGGTTTCGCTAGTGATGCTGGAGTGTTCCTCTGAAGGGCAGGTGAGAGGCCTAGCTCGTGGAGACCTCGAAGCCCCCATTGGATCACTCAGCTCACTTCTGCCAAATGGTGTTCTGACGTTAATAATAGAGCCAGACGTTGGTCAGCGTTATCAAGGCATAATCGCCGTTCAGCGAGACGAACTTTGCGATGTTTTAAGCGACTATTTTGAGCAAAGTGAGCAGCTAGCGACAAAATTCTGGTTGTCGACCAGCGAGGGCACCGCAGCTGCGCTAATGCTGCAGCAGCTTCCCAAACAACTAGTGGTGGACGAAACCGTCCGGCTTGATCAATGGCAGACACTGTGTGCGCTTGCAGACACTGTTACGGATGAAGAGCTCATAGCGATAGATACCGATAGGCTGCTATATCGACTTTTTAACGAATGGACAGTTAAGCGTTTCGAGCCGAGGGAAATTCGATTCAAATGCAACTGCTCGAGCGAGCGAAGCCTAAATGCTATCCGCCTGCTCCCCGAACACGAGATCACTGAGCTCTTTGAAGAGCAAGAAACAGTGACGATGAACTGTGAAATGTGCAGCAAACGCTACTCATATTCACTGACCGACGTAAGGCCAGAACAGGAGCACACGCTCCACTAATCTGGCGCACGTTTCCTTCACACTCACACTGGAAGCAGACATAAATGACCGTTGAACAGAGTGCAAAAGCACCGATCAAACACATAGACAACACGGCAGCTCAACTCATCGAGATGGCTCTGGCACGCAAGGAAGGCTGCCTCACTGATACCGGCGCGCTTCGCGTGGAGACAGGCCATCGAACAGGTCGATCCCCCGCTGATCGATTTATCGTTCGTGAGCCCTCAAGTGAAGATGCGGTGGAATGGGGTAGCGTTAACCGCGAGTTCCCTGCCGACAAATTCGACGCACTGTGGGACCGAGTAAAGGCTCACGTTGCTAATAACGAGCAATGGATCCAACACCTGCATGTGGGCGAACACCACGATCACTACCTGCCCGTGAAGGTAATCACCGGTACAGCATGGCAGAGTCTCTTCGGCCGAAACATGTTTATCCGCCAGGAAAACTACAATCCGTCAGATAAAGCGGAGTGGCGAGTTTTGAACGTTGCGGATTTTGTATGCGATCCGGTGCGCGACGGAACAAATTCAGACGGCGTTGTGATAATCAATTTTGGCCAGCGCAAAGTACTGATTGCGGGAATGCGATACGCGGGCGAGATGAAGAAGGCTATGTTCTCTGTTCAGAACTTCCTCCTACCCGAGAAGGACGTACTGCCAATGCATTGCTCAGCTAATATTGGCGATGATGGCGATACCACCCTTTTCTTTGGGCTGTCGGGCACAGGTAAAACAACACTTTCCGCAGACCCTGCTCGCTATCTCATCGGTGATGACGAACACGGTTGGGCCTCGGGCTCCGTATTCAATATCGAAGGCGGATGCTACGCCAAAACCATCGATCTCAGTCAAAAGAATGAACCCATTATTTGGGACGCCATCCGCTTTGGCGCGATTGTGGAAAACGTCGCCTTAAATGATGCCCGACAGGCAGACTACTCGGACACGTCGCTTACCGAGAATGGACGCTGCTGTTATCCGCTTTACCACGTTGAAAAGCGCTCGGCGACCAACATGGGTGGAGAGCCAAAATGTGTCATCTTCCTGACCTGTGATGTCTCAGGCGTACTACCACCCGTGAGCCTACTGTCTAAAGAAGCCGCAGCATTCCACTTCCTATCGGGTTACACGGCACGTGTAGGATCGACCGAGTTGGGTGCCGAAGCGGGTATTCACCCTACATTTAGCACCTGTTTTGGCGCACCTTTCATGCCCAGACCCGCGCAAGACTACGCTGACTTACTTATGAAGCGTATCGAAGACTTCGGGTCACAGGTCTATCTCATTAATACTGGCTGGACTGGCGGATCCGGTGGTGCCAACGGCAAAGGTAGCCGCTTCCCGATTCCTGTAACCCGTGCGGTTGTAGCAGCAGCGCAGAGCGGTGCTTTCCTTAATATTGAGACCAAGCACATCGACGCACTTAATTTGGACTTCCCAGTCAGCATTCCCGGTGTCGCCGATGAATTCATCGACCCCAAAGCAAGCTGGGGCGACGACGACGCATACGAAGCGCAAGCGAAACAGTTGGCGGGGCTATTCACCGCTAATATCCGAAAGTTCGATGTCAGCGCAGAGATCATAGCGGCCGGCCCTGCTATCTAGGTAAGAGCCGCGTCAAACACAAAAAAGGGGCCAAATGGCCCCTTTTTCACATTCCACCATCAAAGGCTTCATTCCGAGAATCCGCTCCTAATTAGGACGCGACGGCTTTCGCGCCCCTCCGTGATAGTGCGCCAAACAACTTGCCAATATCGTCACCTAAGAGATAAAGCGCCGGCACTAGTACAAGTGTTACGCCAGTGGCAAACATAACTCCAAACGACAACGAGACCACCATGGGGATGAGGAACTGCGCCTGAACGCTCGTCTCCAACATTATCGGTACTAAACCAACGAACGTGGTCACCGAAGTCAGAATAATCGGCCTAAATCGATCGGTAGCACCCTGTAACAAGGCACTTTCCAAGTCCATGCCCTCGGCGCGTAAATTATTGATGCGGTCAATCAATACGAGGTTGTCGTTAACGACCACCCCCGCACAAGCAATAACCCCCATGATCGAAAACATACTCACCTGCCAACCAAGAATCCAATGGCCGAAGATGGCGCCCATCAAACCAAAGGGCACTGCCGTCAAAACAAGGAAGGGTTGCCAATACGATTTAAAGGCAACAGCCATCAAACCAAAGATCACTAGCATTGACAGCATACCGAGATAAACCATCGCCTGCTGGAACTCAATTTCCTCCTGCAGCTCCCCGTCCATCGTAATGGAGAGGCCTGGATACATTTGAAGCCACTTGGGCGCATCATTTTGCAAAATGGACTCAACAATCGCCCGCGGGGCTGCGCCATCGTCAGCGACATCGGCAACCACCTCGAGAGTTCGCAGTCGATCAACACGCTCAATAGATTGATAGCCGGTTTCAACGCGGTAGGTGGCCACAGCAGAGAAGGGTACCTCCCGGCCATCGCTAGTCCGGATGTACATCGAGTTGATATTGGCAATGGCTTTGCGCTCGGCTTCCGGGTAGCGCACCATCACGCGAATGTCCTCACCGTCACGAGGAATACGTTGAACCTCCTCCCCATAGAAAGCTTGACGGATCTGTCTCGCCACATCAGCCAAGGTAATCCCAAGATTCTCTGCAGCTGGCTTTAAAGAGAGAACAAGCTCCTCTAGCGGCGCGTCAAAACTGTCGCTTATATCGAAAACACCCGGATATCGCTCAAGGGACGCGCGCACATCATCCGCCAGCAACTCAAGGTCCGCGATACTGTCTGAAGCGAACTGAAGGGTGATGGGCTTACCCGGATCGCGAATCGTGTAATCAAAGCGAACGTCTTTTGCCTCGGAGAGGTCACCTAGGCGCTCGCGTAATCGCTTCGCGACCTCCTCGGTATCAAGATCATCGTTGACTGTTTGCATCACCAAATCAATTTTGTTGCCACCGGCAACGCCCAAGATGTTATCGATAGCCCCCGTCTCAGCAAACCTCGGCTCTGCGTTGTAACGCGCTTTTATTTCCTCTGCGGCCATGATCATTCGATCGCGCATGGCCTGTGTATCGCTGAATGCACCCCCTTGAGGCATCTCCACATTACCCACCACAAAATCGGAGTTGACCCGCGGGAAGAAGGCACTCTTTAGATAACCACCACCGAACAGCGCCAAACTGAAACACAGCATAACCAGGAAGAACCCCCCCACAAGGGCGTGATTTCGTAGGCACTTTTCCAGAAAGGGCTTATAGCGATCGTTCGCAAACCATGAAAGCCCATCAGCACAGGCGCTTCGTATCCTGCCAAGCCAACTGGTTTGAGCAATTTCGGGCTCTGGCTTCATGTGTGCGAGGTGAGCCGGCAAAATCAGAAGACTTTCGATCAGAGAGAATGCCAGAGCGAGGCAAACAACGACTGGAATCCCCATGGATGCAGGTCCCCACTCGCCGGGCAAAAAGAACATAGGCGCAAAGAAGACCATGGTGCTTATAACCGCAAAAATAACAGGCTTAGCGACCTGTCGTGCGCCGACAAGTGCCCCGTGCTCTCCACTCAACCCCCTACTTTGCGCCGAGTGAACGGATTCACCAACAATAATAGCGTCATCCACCACAATGCCGAGCGTTAATAAGAAAGCGAATAACGAGATCATGTTCAGACCCTGCCCCGTATAGGGCAGAACGAACAATGTACCCATGTAGGCCACCACAATCCCCACCGATACCCAAAAGGCGAGCATCGGGCGGAGGAACAGCATAAGAACGACGATCACCAGTACAAGGCCGCCAAGCCCATTCGACACCAAGGTACGAACACGCTCCTTGAACGATTTAGACGGATCCTGCCAAAACTCGAGCGATACACCCTCTGGTAATGTCAGGGTCCGCTCAGCCACCCATGCCTTCACCGTGTCAGTAGTTAGAATAACGTCGGGAGACGTGGTGACGTAGACGTTCAAACCGAGTGAGCGCTTCCCATTGAACTCGATATCGACATCGACGTCTTCAAACGTGTCCTTAACTGTCGCCACGTCACTCAGCAACAACTCCTGTCCCGAGACATCACTGCGCAACACAATAGATTCAAAGTCGGCACGATCGTAAGCCTGCCCACGTGTTTGTATGAGCAGATCACCGCTGTCGCGTTTCACCGATCCCGCAGGCAAATTTATCGACGCCTGCCGAACAGCGTTGGCCAACTGGTCAAAACTGATTTGATAGCGCTGAAGACTCCGCTCCGAGACCTCGATCGACACCTCGTAGGGTCGCGCCGTCTGTAATTCGACAATTGAAACCCAGG
>CBFHHL010000078.1:0-1307 GCA_965655685.1 Luminiphilus sp. | reverse complement strand
ATCGAGGGCGGCGCCGCGGTGGCGACGGGTGGGTTGTCGTTTCTGGCCACCACACTCAAGGATCGTCTGACGGCGTCCCCGGAAGCCTGCAAAAAAGCGCTTGATGCGGCGGATGCTGACGATGAAGTAAAAGCGATCATTTTTACAGGTTCAGGGCGCGCATTCTGTGCTGGCGCTGACTTAGGCGGTGGTGGAGATACGTTTCGTTACAAGCCCACGGATCCGGGTATTCCGAGAGATGGCGGTGGATTGCTCACGCTGCGCATATACGAGTGCTTAAAACCCGTAATTTCGGCCTGCAACGGCCCTGCAGTGGGTATTGGCGCGACCATGCAATGCGCGATGGATATCCGGTTGGCCTCCGAAGACGCCAAATATGGGTTTGTCTTTTCGAAGCGAGGTATCGTTCCAGAGGCTGCATCGAGTTGGTTTCTCCCGCGTGTGGTTGGAATTAGCACGGCTCTCGAGTGGACGTTCTCAGGGCGTGTGTTCAAAGCCGATGAGGCGCTAGAGCGAGGTTTTGTTAGAACAATTTATCCAGCGGATGAACTTCTGCCGTCTGCGCGAGCTTTGGCAAAAGATTTCTGTAATGAGACTTCCGCAGTATCCGTTGCAATGGCGCGTCAAATGATGTGGAAGATGTTAGGTGCGGATCATCCGATGGAAGCGCATCAGGTCGATTCCCGCGGTGTTTATTTCACTGGTAAGTCTGAAGATGCGCAGGAAGGTGTTAAATCTTTCCTCGAGAAGCGCCCTGCCAGCTACCCCGGCAAGGTCAGCAGTGACATGCCCGAATTCTTCCCATGGTGGGAAGAGCGTGAATTCAACTAAGACGCGTTAACTAAGCAGTATTGTGCCACGCCTTTAGGCGTCGGTGCTCAGGTAGATGACGTGATCGATTAACAGGCTATGCTTGCCATCGGACAGATTGCGATTACCCTCACTGGTCTCTCGGGGGTTGTCGGTATTCTCGATGGTGGCCTTGATTCTACACGTTGCCATGGTGGACATTTACGTCATTTGGGTCAGGTACGGTCACTTCCACAGCGTCACATTTGTTGACAATTGAGCTTTCGGCTTCGTGGCGTTTTTAAGGCTAGTGACGGTAGAGAAGCGCCAAGGCGACTGAGTCCTTTTTAGCGGCTCAGGAGCGAGGGAGCGGGTTGTCAAAAGTACACGCGTTCTGAGATCTCTCCAAATCGATAAATGGTGCGTTGTCGGTAGGTATGGCCCGGCTCGATGAGAATGCTTGGAAACGTTGGTTGGTTGGGTGCATCGGGAAACCCTTGAGCTTCTAGGCAAATGCC
>CBFHHL010000077.1:0-13406 GCA_965655685.1 Luminiphilus sp. | reverse complement strand
TTGTCCGTGCGATGGCCGAGACCGGTGCCGTCATTAACATCAAGAAGCCTCAGTTCTTGAGCCCTGAGCAGATGAACAATATTGTTCATAAATTTGCTGAGTGCGGGAATGATCAACTTATTCTGTGCGAGCGCGGCAGTAACTTTGGCTACGATAATCTTGTGGTCGATATGCTTGGTTTTGGGGTTATGCGGAAAATCACGAACGAGGTGCCTGTTATCTTCGACGTGACACACGCCTTACAGCGAAGAGATCCGGGTGACGCAGCGTCAGGTGGACGCCGTGCACAGGTAGCGGAGTTAGCGCGTGCGGGAATGGCGACAAGGCTTGCTGGTTTGTTTTTGGAGTCGCATCCCGATCCATCGAAGGCTTTGTGTGACGGTCCGAGTGCGTTGCCTCTAGCGCGATTAGAGCCATTCCTGGAGCAGGTCAAGGCAGTGGATGATCTGGTTAAGTCACTGCCAAATTTAGAAATTGATTGATATCAGCTGGAGTAACGAGTGAGTGAAATTGTAGATATCCGCGCCTTTGAAGTTATGGATTCTCGCGGAAACCCCACGATTATGGCCGAGGTCACGCTTGACGACGATACTGTTGGCGTCGCTTATGCACCATCGGGCGCGAGCACGGGCTCTCGAGAGGCATTGGAACTTCGTGATGGCGACGCTTCGCGGTATTTGGGTAAAGGGGTTTTACATGCGGTAGCTAATGTTAATGGTCCCATTCGCGAATGCTTACTGGGTCACGATGCCATGGATCAACGCGGTGTCGATCAGCGAATGATCGAGGCTGATGGCACCGATAATAAAGCGAAGTTTGGGGCTAACGCCATTTTGGCGGTTTCTTTGGCAACAGCGCGTGCTGCTGCGCAGTCCTCTAAAACACCGCTGTATCAACATATCGCGGATCTCGCAGGAACCGGGCAACTGACAATGCCTGTGCCTATGATGAATATCATCAATGGCGGCGAACATGCGGATAACAACGTTGATGTTCAGGAGTTTATGGTTCAACCAGTCGGCGCAAAATCATTTGCGGAGGCCTTGCGAATGGGGGCGGAGATCTTCCATCACCTCAAAAAAGTTTTAGCTGCGCGAGGTCTGGCGACTTCGGTGGGCGACGAGGGTGGATTTGCCCCCAACTTGCCTTCAAATGCGGCTGCTTTGGAGGTGATCGCTGAGGCTGTGGCCAACGCGGGCTTTTCCCTCGGTGACGACATCACACTAGCTCTTGACTGTGCGGCTTCAGAATTTTATCGCGACGGTGAATATCAACTCTCGGGCGAGGGGCGCTCTTTCTCAAGCGAGGGCTTTGCGGATTATCTTGCCGAATTGGCCGCAGCGCACCCCATCGCCTCAATAGAAGATGGATTGGATGAGTCAGACTGGACCGGATGGGCGTACCTCACGCGTAAGCTTGGCGATAAAGTGCAGTTGGTAGGTGACGATTTGTTTGTTACCAACACACGCATCTTGAAGCGAGGAATCGATGAGAACATTGGTAACTCAATTTTGATCAAATTCAATCAAATCGGCTCGCTCAGTGAAACGCTCGATGCGATTAAGATGGCTCAGGATGCTGGTTTTACAGCAGTTATCTCTCATCGAAGCGGGGAGACAGAGGATGCAACTATTGCTGATCTTGCTGTCGGTACAGGAGCTGGGCAAATTAAAACGGGCTCGCTTTGTCGTTCTGATCGCGTTGCTAAGTACAATCGGCTCCTTCGGATTGAAGCTGAGCTTGGTTTGACCGCGCCCTATCGTGGCCGTGCCGAGCTGGAGCGAGGCGAGTAAGTGCACCGCCCCCTGTTGGTTGCGCTGCTGGGGCTTTTTGTACTCCTGCAGTATCGACTATGGCTTGGAGACGGGGGCATCACTGAACGTCAGTCGCTCGAAGAACAGGTGGCGGGTGATGGCGAAGAAAATCAGAGATTAGCCCGGAGAAATAAAGCCTTGGCTGACCGAGTTATTGAGCTTCAAGAGGGCGAGGAAATGCTCGAGGCCGTAGCAAGAGAAGAACTGGGCCTGGTTCGCGAAAGTGAGGAATTTATTCTCTTCATCGATAGTGAGCGCGAGGAAAAATCGCCGTGAGCAGTGTTTGGGCTGTCGTGCCAGCAGCCGGAAGCGGGCGCCGTATGGCGGCGGAGGTGCCGAAACAGTACCTGAAGCTGAACGGCGTACCGATACTAGAGCACACTCTCAGAGCCTTGCTTGCGTGCCCAGATATTCGTGGAGTAGTTGTCGTGCTTGATCCGAGTGATCGGCGTGCTGACGCGATAGCTAGCCTTGCTGATCCTCGCGTATCGAGAGCTGCGGGTGGTGCAGAACGCGCAGATTCTGTCTTGGCGGGCTTGCAAGCTGTCGCAACAGAGGCGGGCGCCGAGGACTGGGTATTAGTGCACGATGCGGCACGACCCTGCATTTCAGTGGGTGTATTACGTTCGCTCATCAGCTCGTGCACGGCTGCCGGGGTTGGTACCGTGATGGCACAAGCTTCCGTTGATACGTTGAAACGTGTTTCCGAGGACAATCGTGTGCTTGAAACGCTCGACCGGTCAGTTATTTGGCGTGCTCAGACCCCCCAGATGTTCAAGCTCCTTGAGCTGATGTCAGCGCTGTCAACCGCACTGATTGACGACATCGCCATTACTGACGAGTCTATGGCCATGGAGCTTGCCGGTTACCGAGTTTCAATTCTCGAGGGGCCCTCGACAAACATCAAAATAACGCTGCCCGCTGATCTTGAAATGGCTGAGATTATTTTGCGGCGGCTGAGCGGGGACTTGAAGTTATGAGCGGGCATATGAGAATAGGCCATGGATATGATGTTCATGCTTTTGGCGATGGCCAGGCCATCATTCTGGGTGGCGTTAAGATCGCTCATGACAAGGCCTTACTTGCGCACTCCGACGGCGACGTAGTGCTTCATGCTCTAAGCGATGCCATCCTTGGAGCTCTGGGTTTGGGCGATATCGGCCATCACTTTCCCGACGACGATCCAGCCTTGAAAGGTGTAGACAGCCGGGTGTTACTGCGGGCGGTTGTCGAGCACATGCAAGCCGAGGGCTATCAGGTGGGCAATGTAGATGTCACCGTCGTTGCGCAACGCCCTAAACTCGCTGCCCACATTGAGATGATGCGACAGAATATCGCTTCAGACCTACAAACAGCCCCCACGAATTGTAATGTCAAAGCAACCACCACTGAGAAACTGGGTTTTACAGGCCGTGAGGAGGGAATCGCGGTTCACGCAGTGGCACTTTTGACTGAGATATCTGAAGCGTGACAGATCTCCGTGGCATCGGCATGACGTCTCAACGAACCCGAATGCGCTTGCTTGATCGGTTGCAGACACAGGGTATTATGGATCAGAGGGTTCTCGATGCGATTGGCGAGGTCCCCAGGCATTTTTTCGTCGATGAAGCCCTGGCTCACCGGGCCTATGAGGATACGGCACTGCCGATCGGTTTCAATCAGACGCTCAGTCAACCCTACATCGTAGCTAGAATGACTGAGCTCGCATTGCAGAACGGAATGCCTGGTAGGGTGCTTGAATTGGGTACTGGATCCGGCTATCAAAGCGCCGTTTTGTCCCGAGTCGCGTCCGAGGTTTATTCAATAGAGCGTATAAAACCTCTGTTAGACAAGGCGCGGCAGCGTCTTAGAATCTTGAAGGCCCGAAATGTACGTTGCAAGCACGGTGACGGCTTCGAGGGATGGGCCGAGTTCGCTCCCTTTGATGTCATCTTGGGTGCCGCTGCCCCTGAAGCAGTCCCAGAGAATCTGCTTGGTCAGCTTGCGCCCGGCGGTGTTCTTCTGCTGCCGGTTGGTGGGAGTACGCAAAAGCTGATTCAAGTCACCTTGACCCCCGACGGGTTTGCGCAGTCGATTGTTGAGGATGTCTTTTTTGTTCCTATGCTTGAAGGGGTTCAGCGATGAATTTATCGGTACTGGGTATCTACCTGCGAGGTATCGCTATGGGGGCGGCAGATCTAGTTCCGGGTGTCTCTGGAGGCACCATCGCGCTGATTACAGGTATCTATACGCGCCTAATTTCGGCGATCGCGAGTATCGGTCCAAGTGCGCTTTCTTTGGTTTGGCGAGGAAAGATATTGGAAGCCTGGAAAATGCTCGACGGACAATTTTTGGCGATCTTGGCTGCCGGTATAGCAACAGCAGTGATTGTGCTCGCGGCGGCTCTCGATTGGCTACTGCAGCATTACCCTTTGCCCCTCTGGGCTACATTTTCTGGTTTAGTAATGGCGAGTGCGGTGTCATTGGTTAACGACAACTACCGTCATTGGACGGCGAGAGAATGGCCGCTTTTTTTGCTTGGCATCGCAGTGGCGTTATTTGTGGGATTAACCCAAGCGGTTCAGTTACCCCTCACACCGTTAAACATCTTTATGGCCGGTAGTGTGGCGATCTGCGCAATGATCTTGCCTGGCATATCAGGCAGCTTTTTACTCTTGTTAATGGGGATTTACCAACCCGTTATCAGTGCGATAGTTAACTTCGAACTCACGACCCTCGGGCTTTTTGCCCTCGGCTGTGTTGTGGGGCTCTTACTATTCTCGAGATTACTCCAGCGCCTTTTGCTTATAGCTGAGCAACCAACAATGGCCGTGCTTTTTGGCTTTCTACTGGGTTCACTAGTCATGCTCTGGCCATGGCAAGTCGCGGTAAGTAGCGTGGTTGATCGGCACGGCGACATACGAGCAGTTCAAACACTACCTGTTATGCCTAGTCAGTTTGCAGAGCAGGTGGGCGATCCTATGTTGCTTCTCAGTATCGGCGGCTTCGTAGCAGGCGTTGTCGCGGTTCGACTGCTCATGTCGATCTCTAGAGAGCAGGGTGAGCCCTAGAGGGCTTTGGTACGGTGTATTACCTGAGGCAGCTATGGATTTCGCTCCTGCTGATGGGCCTAGCAGCTTGTTCGGGAACCGCACCGCGTGACTTAACGCCCTGGGCAATGTCCCCTGATTCGTCTTCTGGCAATGAATCGGCGCGGGGAGCCGTTTCCAGCAAGCCCGACTACGGTCCCAAGTTGGCGGTTGGAAAGCCGTATGAAGTCAAACGGGGAGACACGCTATACGCTATCGCTTTCCGGCTAGGGATGGACTTTCGTGAGCTGGCTGCTCTCAATGGCATCAAGGCGCCGTTCACGATTAACGTCGGACAGGTTCTTAATACATCGAAGCCTACAGCTTCCCCGCCAACTAGGACGACCGAAGCGCCGGGATCCCGGCGACCCAGAACCACTGGGACGGTATCGCCAAAAACCACAGGCTCGGCGTCAATTCCAAAGCCATCCAACCCTACAGCGACTAAATCTCCAAGCCAACAAACGGCGGTCGTGAAGAAGGTTCAACCACCGAAGCAAGTGCCTTCGTCTCCAGCGGTTGAATCCAACAGATCGGTGTCACGCTGGCGCTGGCCCTCGAAAGGTAAGGTGATACGAACCTTCGCAGCTAATGTGCACAAAGGCATTGACATAGCGGGGCGCCGTGGCGACCCGGTATTGGCTACCGCTGCTGGCAAAGTTGTTTACGCGGGGGCGGGTGTTACAGGTTACGGGTCGCTGATCATCGTAAAACACAACGATACCCACCTGAGTGCCTATGGACACAACGAGCAGCTACTTGTATCCGAGGGGAGTATTGTGAAAGTGGGCCAACAAATCGCGGCGATGGGCAGTAGCGGCACCAACTCGGTCAAACTGCATTTTGAACTTCGCCGACTCGGTAAACCTGTTGATCCGTTAACCTTGTTACCTAAGCGCTGACTTTCTTGAGACGCTACCCGGTCACAAAAACCATATACATCTATGTAGTCTCAGTCACGCGCACCCGCTCGCACAGCTATTAGTGCAAAGCTCTACTGCCTTGAGATCTTAATAGTCAGGGATCCGTTAAGTGCACGGAAAAAGGCGCACTAGCCACGAAGGCGGAGTAGCTTCACTCCACCGCAGGTATCATTTTTTAAAAGACAGTTTAGGGAGAGGCTTATCGCTCGAGCAGTGCAAGCTTTCCGGGTTTTCCCTCCCAGTCAGCTGCATCAGCGGGAGCGTCTTTCTTCTCAGTGATGTTGGGCCACATTTCCGCGAGCTCAGCGTTTAGCTCTAGGAAGTTTTCCTGGTCAGCAGGAAGCTCATCTTCCGAAAAAATAGCGTCAATAGGGCACTCAGGTTCACAAAGCGCACAGTCGATGCACTCATCTGGATGGATTACGAGGAAGTTAGGGCCCTCATAAAAGCAGTCTACCGGGCACACTTCTACACAGTCAGTGTGCTTACATTTAATGCAATCTTCGCCAACGACGAATGTCATAATACTTCCCCCAAAACCCGCTTTTTCACTAGTTTACCGCGGTGAGTGTCAAAATAATAAGTCGATCTAAGTGTCTAGTAAAGTTTTCAGTGTGTAGAGCGCGTCCAGTGCTTCTTTAGGTGTCATCTGATCAGGATCAATGTCTGACAACACATCGAGCGCGGCGCTTTTCTGTACTGGGACCGAAAACAAATCTTCCTGTCCACTTGATAGCCCACTGGGCTGCGAAACCTTTTGGCTCTCTAGCTCTGCCAGCTTCTGCCTTGCATGGAGCAAAACGCCTCTCGGAACACCTGCTAGTTTAGCAACTTCTAGCCCAAAACTACGATTAGCTGGACCTTCTTGAATATGATGCATGAACACGACATGGTCTCCGTGTTCTGTGGCATCAAGGTGAACATTGGCCATCGCCGAGTAGTCGTCAGGTAACACAGTGAGTTCGAAATAATGCGTTGCGAAGAAGGTCAGCGCCCTGACACGCTCTGCCAGTGCAACAGCGGCAGCCCAAGCGATGCTCAAACCATCAAAGGTGCTCGTCCCACGACCGACTTCATCCATCAGCACCAAACTTCGATCCGTTGCATTGTGGAGAATGTTTGCGGTCTCAGTCATTTCAACCATGAACGTCGACAGCCCGCTTGCTAGATCGTCTGATGAACCGATACGTGTAAAGATACGATCGACTAATGATAGCGTTGCGCTTTGTGCTGGCACGAATGCACCGCAGTGCGCTAGCAGCGTGATCAGCGCGTTTTGCCGCATGTAAGTAGATTTACCGCCCATATTAGGACCTGTGATCAACAGCATACGGCGATGGTCATTTAGCAAGGTGTTGTTAGCAATGAAGGGGCGGTCGCTGACTTGCTCAACGACGGGGTGCCGGCCCGCCGTTATATCCAACTGAACCTCGTCACTGAAACTGGGTCTGACTAATGTCAGCGCGTCTGCACGTTCGGCGAAGCATGCAAGCACATCGAGATCGCAGAGCGCATTAGAGGTCTTTTGTAGCGTAGCTAGATCCTCCGCTACTCGCTCAACCAGGTCGTCATATAGGCGTTTCTCGCGAGCTAGGGCACGGCTTCGACTAGAAAGGGCTTTGTCCTCGAACTGCTTGAGTTCTGGCGTAATGAAGCGCTCTACGTTTTTGAGTGTTTGACGACGCTGATAGGTCTCGGGTGCTTGATCAGATTGCTGTCGGCTGATTTCGATGTAATAGCCGTGAACGCGGTTGTATCCGACTTTGAGTGTCGAAAGCCCTGTAGCCTCTCGTTCTCGCCGCTCAATATCAATGAGGTGCTCACCGGCGTTTTCACTGATACCGCGCAGTTCGTCGAGTTCCTCGTCATAGCCGGGCGCAAGAACACCGCCGTCTCTTATAACTACGGGGGGCGATTCGATGAGAGCTTTGCTCAACAGATCGCACAAACTTGGGTAATCACTAATGTCATCCACGAGTGCATTGAGCTTTTCGGCGGTGCGAGGTACTGAGGCAACTAAGCTGGGAAGAGCCCATAAGCTGTCTCGCAAACGGGTTAGATCGCGAGGGCGCGCTGAGCGCAGTGCAACACGCGCAAGAATGCGCTCCATATCCGAAATGGACTTCAGTTGCTGACGAGTACTCTCATAGTGGTAGTTGCTCTTGAGGGCTTCAACAGCCTCAAGACGTGCCTCCAACTCATTACGGATGCGGACAGGGCGATGAAGCCAACGCTTCAGGTGGCGAGTGCCCATGGCTGTGACTGTTGAATTGAAGACCGAAAACAGCGTGTTGTCTTCATTGCCGTGGACATTCTTGTCAATTTCTAGGTTGCGGCGCGTTGCCGCATCTAATACGACGGCATCGTTCTGCCGCTCATGGCGAATCGCAACCAGGTGAGGCAGTTCATTACGCTGTGTATCTTTAACATAGTCCAACAGGGCGCCTGCCGCTGACACGGCCAGCGCGAGATCTTCGCAGCCAAAGCCGCTTAAATCGCGTGTTTGAAACTGTTGGTTAAGTGCCCGACGCGCACTTTCCTCATCAAACTGCCAAGCCGCAAGGCGACGTACAGCCACCTTATCGCCGAGTGTTGGTAGTGTCGCGTCCTCCGCCACCAACACTTCTGCGGGTGAGAGTCGCTGCAGCTCAGCCGCGAGCGCTTCTTCGCCGCATAGCTCTGACACCAAGAAGCGGCCACTGCTCACATCCATCCAGGCGACGCCGCAGTCCATCTGCTTTCGATAGACCGAGACGATGAGCGAGTCGCCGCTCGCATCGAGTAATGATTCGTCCGTTAGGGTGCCTGGTGTGACAATGCGGACCACCTTTCGCTCGACCGGCCCCTTTGATTCAGCAGGGTCGCCAATTTGCTCGGCTATTGCTACCGAGAAGCCTGCGCGCACCAGCCGAGCAAGATAGCTCTCTGCGGCATGAAACGGGACGCCCGCCATGGGAATTGGCTCGCCCGCTGATTTACCGCGCGAGGTCAGCGTGATGTCTAATACGGGCGCTGCTACCTCTGCGTCTTGATAGAACAGCTCGTAAAAATCGCCCATCCGATAAAACAGCAACTCATCAGGGTGCTCCGCCTTGATCGCCAAAAACTGGCGCATCATCGGTGTGTGTTGATCAGGGATGTGCGGGTTTGTATTGGATGATGAGGACATGAACGCCTATGAGGCCGAAAAACCAAAGCGAAAGAATAGGTCAAAAGGCGCCTGCGTTAAATCCCGAAAGGCAATATCCACGAGGTTTCTTTGGGGCGAGTAAATCACCGTCAAATGACTGTTGTATTCATCTGGTCATCTGAGGCGATAATCGCTATCGTCGCTTAAAACCTACAAAAACAATGGTTACGTCATGCTTAGATTACGTGCGCCAGTAGGCGCTCTCTTTTTGGTCTTTGGTTTTGCCGCGGCACCTTTCGTTTCCGCCGCAACAGTTATCCACGCAGGCCACCTCTTTGATACCGCAAATGGGGCGGTGCTCGAGCAGCAGTCGGTTGTTATCGAGGAAGGTCGTGTCATGAGCGTGAAGCCCGGTTTCATCGGTGGGGCGGGGGACGAGATTATTGATCTCAGCGCCTCTTATGTTTCACCCGGTTTTATGGATATGCATGTGCACTTGGATGGCGAGCTTAATCCTCCTGCGAGCTATTCAGAGGAGTTCTTCATGAACTCGGCGGATATTGCGCTGCGCTCGAGTGTTTTTGCCAGGCGGACGCTAGACGCGGGGTTCACCACAGTACGCGACTTGGGGGCTGGCGATATTCAGGCAATCTTTGCCCTGAGAGACGCGATTGCAAAAGGCTATATCGACGGCCCTCGTATTTTCGCTGCGGGTAAAGCCATGGCGACTACGGGCGGGCATGGTGATCCCACAAACGGTATTCGGGCTGATCTACGTGGCGATCCCGGCCCTAAGCAAGGAGTGATCAACGGTCCTGATGACGCCTACAAGGCGGTGCGTCAGCGATACAAAGACGGGAGTGATGTGGTGAAGCTCACGGTAACCGGCGGTGTTCTCTCGCTCGCAAAGAGTGGTGATAACCCGCAATTTACCGACAAAGAGCTTGAGGCCGTGGTCAGCGCGGCAAAAGACTACGACTTTGTCGTGGCCGTTCATGCGCACGGTGCGACAGGAATGAAACGAGCGATTCGCGCAGGGGTCGATTCGGTTGAGCACGGCACCTATATGGATAGTGAAGCCATGCGCCTCATGCGCAAGCAGGGTACGTGGTACGTCCCCACGATCTCAGCGGGTAAGTGGGTAGGTGATCTGGCTGAGCTCGACGATAAGCTTCCTGACGTAGTGCGACCCAAGGCCGCTGCGATTGGCCCACAGATTCAGGATACCTTTGGCGCCGCCTACAAAGCCGGTGTAAAGATTGCTTTTGGCACCGATGCGGGTGTCTCGCCGCACGGTGCAAACGGCAAAGAGTTTAGATTTATGGCTGAGGCAGGTATGCCGATCATGGAGACTATTCAGGCCGCGACCGTAAATGCAGCAAAGCTATTGCGACTGGAGGACGAGTTGGGGCAGGTTGCCCCAGGTTTCCATGCAGACATCGTCGCATTTGATAACAACCCTCTCGAGGACGTGACCGTTTTAGAGCGCCCCAATTTTATTATGAAGGCGGGCTCAGTCTTTAGGAATGACGGCATATGAGTCAGCGTAGCAAACATTGGTTTCCTGGTTTATTGGTTGCCCTCGTAACGCTATCGGCTAGCGCTGACGAGCGTCGAGTAGCGATAGCACTGCATGGTGGTGCGGGCACTATTGAGCGCTCGCGTACGTCAGAAGCGCGGGCGCTTGAATATCAAAGCTTTCTCGATGCTGCTATTACCGACGGTTACAAACAGCTTCAGGCAGGTGAGTCGGGCTTAGATGTGGTGGTGAGTATCATTCAGCGCATGGAGGACTCAACGTTGTTCAACGCGGGTCGTGGCGCGGTGTATACCTGGGAGGGTCACCACGAGCTCGATGCTTCGATTATGCACGGCTCCGAACTCGATGCAGGCGCCGTAGCGGGGGTTAAAACAGTTAAGTCTCCTATCGCCCTGGCGCGCGCTGTTATGGAGCGTTCGCCCCATGTCATGCTGGCGTCAGAGGGTGCTGAGAGGTTTGCGTCTGAGCAGGGCTTTGAAGTAGTGCCTGAGGGATACTTTGATACGGAGCGTCGGCAAATATCGCTGGAGGCTTACAAGCGCGCTCGACGGGCAGGTCTGGCGATTAACCCAGACTACAAATACGGAACCGTCGGTGTCGCGGTTCTCGATAGCGACGGTAATCTTGTGGCAGGCACTTCGACCGGTGGCATGACGGGTAAGCGATGGGGGCGAATAGGTGACGCGCCTGTTATTGGCGCGGGGACCTATGCCAATAACGCCTCGTGTGCCGTGTCAGCGACGGGCCATGGCGAGTACTTTATTCGGCATACCGTAGCGCGCGATATCTGTGCTCGAATGGAGCTTGCCGGTGAGACGCTGACCGAAGCGGCCAATGAAGTAGTCCACAAAACATTAGTGGAGGCCGGTGGCGATGGTGGCATCATCGCGGTTGATGCCGAGGGCAACGTTGCACTCACGTTCAACACGCCGGGCATGTATCGCGCGAGCATCGACGCTTCCGGGCACAAGGTTGTTGAGATTTTTAGTGACGATTGATGGCTTTCTTTGCTCGCCATTAGCAATGATTCAGCGGCGAATATTCTGTCGCTTTTGCATAAGCCTCTCGTAGCCTGTCGCCTATGACGACAGGTGTGAGGCAATGATGTTTATTTTTGTCTTTTTCCCTCTAAACTCGATTGCATTCACGCAACAAAAAACTGAGTATATATACAGTAATTTTTGACTGCATTTAAAACGGTACCAGGGCGTGCCACAGGGAGAAACTCATGGATCCTAATAAGCAAAAGGCGCTAGACGCGGCGCTGGCTCAAATCGAGCGCCAGTTTGGTAAAGGCACTGTGATGCGCATGGGCGACCAAGAGCGCGTTGCTATTCCTGCGATCTCGACAGGGTCGTTGGGGCTCGATATTGCCTTGGGCATTGGCGGTCTTCCGCGTGGCCGTATTGTGGAAATTTACGGACCCGAATCATCGGGCAAAACCACTTTGACACTGCAAGTGATCGCAGAGGCTCAGAAACTGGGTGGCACGGCCGCTTTTGTCGATGCTGAGCACGCGCTCGATCCACAGTACGCTGAGAAACTGGGTGTGCAGATGGATGATCTCATTGTGTCGCAGCCCGATACGGGCGAGCAGGCACTTGAAGTCTCTGAGATGCTCGTTCGGTCAGGTGCCATTGATGTGTTGGTTGTGGACTCGGTTGCGGCGCTGACACCTAAGGCAGAAATCGAGGGTGACATGGGAGACTCGCATGTGGGTCTACAAGCACGCCTATTGAGTCAGGCGATGCGTAAGCTGACTGGCGCGATTAAGCAGACGAACTGCCTCGTTATCTTTATTAACCAGATTCGCATGAAGATCGGTGTGATGTTCGGTAGCCCAGAGACAACAACGGGTGGTAACGCACTCAAGTTTTACTCTTCGGTCCGCTTGGATATTCGACGTATCGGCGCGATTAAAGAGGGCGATGAGATCGTCGGAAATGAGACTCGAGTTAAGGTGGTGAAGAATAAAGTCGCACCACCCTTTAAGCAGGCTGAGTTCCAAATTATGTATGGCGCAGGTATTTATCACATGGGTGAAGTGCTCGATTGGGGCGTGAAGTTAAACCTTGTCGATAAATCCGGTGCTTGGTACGCCTACAAGGGCGATAAGATTGGCCAGGGCAAAGCCAATGCAGCGAAGTTCCTCGACGAAAATCCCGCCCTTGCGAGTGAGATCGAGGGTGAAATTCGTCGCCAAACCATGGGCATCCCATCTGATGAGTCCAAAGTGGCCGCAGATGCGACCGAAGAAGCCACTTCCGAGTAAACCTTTCGGTGGAGGTAAAACGCTCCGATATTCGTCTTGCGGGCATGGATTTGCTCGCAAGGCGTGAGCATTCTTCGCAAGAGATCGTTACTAAGCTAAAGCGTCGCTTTGGAAAGCGCTTAGAAGACGATGATCTCCTCCATAATGTAGTTGATCAGCTCGTACACGAAGGTTTATTGAGCGATGAGCGGTACGCAGCCTCGATGGCCCGCCAATTGGTAAATCGGGGTAGTGGTCCCTCGAGAGTGGCTTACGAGCTACGTCAAAAAGGGTGCGATCCCGACGTGGCATTGACTGACGCCTTCCCCGATGGTGTTGATTGGTTTGCAATTGCGGAAGAGGTGTTTGATCGCAAGTTTGGTATGAAAGCAATGCCGGAGGAGTGGGATCTAAAGCAAAAAGAGCGTGCCAAGCGCGGACGCTTTATGGCATCGCGTGGCTTCGCGCCGTCTCACTTTATGCACCTACTGGATGCTTCAAACGAAGACTGAGTTCACACCTCGCCTAACAGAGCTGAAGGTAGGGTCAAACTTAAGGGTGATTACCTCGCGCTTGGTTTGATTTAAGAACCATCACCGAGCAGAGCACCTCGCAATTCGCGCGCTTTTTGCTGAACGAGTTCTGCGTTTTCTGGTCCCATGCGAAGAACTTGCTTTTGT
>CBFHHL010000076.1:0-70896 GCA_965655685.1 Luminiphilus sp. | reverse complement strand
GTTTGTCGATATCCAGCTCGCCGTTCTCAATGTGCTGCGGCAAGTTGACTGATCCGAGGTTGCACACGGCGATCTCGTCCTTGCTCGTGTTGAGCGTGATCTCTGTACAAAGGTTTGACGAGTGAACCACACCACAATGTTGCTGTGGTGAGCGTATATTGCAGGGGTCTTTGAAGGTAATCCATGGGTGGCCTGTTTCAAAGATCATGCCTAACATCTTGCGCCATAGTGCTTGCGCTTTCAGCGTCTTGTGGAGCTTCAGCTCACCGTTACGAGCCTGCTCTTCGTACTGCGCATAGCGCTCTTCAAACGCTTTACCATACAGGTCGTGCAGGTCAGGTACGTCGTTGGGTGAGAACAGTGTCCAATCACCATCTTCGAATACACGCTTCATGAACAGATCTGGTACCCAGTTCGCGGTATTCATATCATGTGTTCGGCGACGATCGTCTCCCGTGTTTTTACGAAGCTCGAGGAATTCCTCGATGTCCATGTGCCAAGTCTCAAGGTAAGCACAGACAGCGCCCTTTCGCTTGCCGCCCTGGTTAACCGCCACTGCAGTATCGTTTACTACCTTCAAGAACGGTACG
This sequence comes from Luminiphilus sp., assembly GCA_965655685.1. Lineage (GTDB taxonomy): Bacteria > Pseudomonadota > Gammaproteobacteria > Pseudomonadales > Halieaceae > Luminiphilus. Next base: position 70,306 of record CBFHHL010000076.1, on the reverse strand, counting down.
ACGCCCTGGCTTTTACCGTTAGTGCCTTTGATATAGGCACCGAGTGCTCGGACAGGCGTCCAGTCATTTCCCAGACCACCAGCAAACTTCGAAAGCATGGCGTTGTCTTGAATTGCGCCGTAAATACCGTGCAGGTCATCTGGCACGGTAGTTAAGTAGCAAGAGCTTAACTGTGGGCGAAGTGTGCCCGAGTTGAACAATGTTGGTGTCGAGCTCATGTAATCAAATGAGGACAGCAGCTGGTAGAACTCGATGGCACGGGCATTCTTGTCATCCTCCCGTGTTGCAAGGCCCATAGCAACGCGCATGAAGAATAGCTGTGGTAGCTCAAAACGCACCTCATCGCTGTGTATGAAGTAGCGATCGTAGAGCGTTTGCAGACCCAGGTAGCTAAACTGCAAGTCGCGCTCAGGCAGAAGCGCTTCCCCCAGCATATCGAGATCGTATTCAGCAAGGTTGGGTGCCAGCAGTTCGAGCTCGATACCGCGACGGATAAACGATTTGAGCGCCTGTGGGTAATAGGTCTCCATATCACCTTGTGTCGCAGAGTCTGCGACGTTGAGGAAGTTCAGCCCCTCTGCACGCAGGTTGTCGAGTAATAGGCGTGCAGCAACGCTTGAGTAGTTAGGCTCCTGCTCGATCATGGTGCGCGCGGTGATAACCAGCGACGTGCTCACCTCGTGCTCGGTAACGCCGTTGTAGAGGTTCTTCAGCGCTTCGTCGATGATCGCCGCTTCGCTGACGTCGGAGAGATCCATGCACGCTTCCGCGACAATTGTGCGGATTCGTTCTATATCCAAAGGTTTTGTCGCTCCGTCTGCGCCCACGACGGCAATAGCACCGGCAGCTGCTTCTGACTCCGGTGACAACGCTTCCTTTTCCACTCGAGCTTGGCGTCTTGACTCGCGGTAGATGACGTAGTCGCGTGCGATGAGGTGCTCACCAGCGCGCATTAATGCGAGTTCCACTTGGTCCTGGATGTCTTCGATGTGAATTGTGCCACCTGAGGGCATGCGTCGCTTGAACGTACCTACAACCTGTCCTGTTAATTTGGCAACGGTTTCATGGATTCGTGAGCTTGCTGCCGCGGTTCCGCCTTCAACGGCAAGGAATGCTTTGGTGATTGCAACGGAAATTTTACTGTCCTCGAATGGCACCACGGTTCCGTTGCGTTTGATCACGCGCATTTGTCCTGGAGCCGTCGCCGCGAGTCGCGTCTGACTTGGCGTTCCTGTTACTGGCGGGGTTGCAGGCGTCTGGTTGCCTACGGTTTCGCTGCCTATTTGCATGCTGTTGTCACCTCATGTGAATTTCTGTGGTAAAGCATCTGTAGTTAAACGACCGCGTAAGGTGAGGTGCGTATTATACTGATTTTCACCACATCTTGGGGTTGTTCTTGATTGCACCCCCAAGATAGGGCGGAGAGTAGGGGATTGCAAGCCTAAAAAGCTGCGAATTTCCTGTGGATAAGGTGTGCCTTTATATAAATTAAGTGATGGTTCACAAAAAGGCCTGCTTCAACGCATGAAACCATAATAATAATTGATGGCTTGGGGGTCTAATATCAGTTATGCAAATAATTCTGGGCGGGTGTTTTGGGGCAGTCGCTTGACTATTGATCGAGTCATGGGCGTTTGAGCTCGGCTCAAATGCGATGCAGCAAATGGGGCTTTGATGACCGCAATGGGAGGTGCTGAGATAAACCGGCAGCTATTAAGTGATGATCACAAAGAGCAATGTAATGATTGAGAGTAAGCCCGCTCATAGTTGATCTCGGCTCGCCTGCCGATAAGAGGGTAGCCTCTGCAGCGCTCCTTTTCCGGTATTTGTCGAGCCTAACGAAGAAGAAATTCGATAAGCGCCTTTTGAGCATGCAGCCTATTTTCTGCCTCGTCCCAGATTACGCTCTTTGGATTTTCCATCAGCTCGGCGGTGATCTCTTCGCCGCGGTGAGCCGGAAGGCAATGTAAATAGAGTGCTTCAGGGCTCGCTAGGTCGAGCAATTCTTGATTGAGTTGATAGGCGGATAATGCCTCTTCACGAGTGCGTGCTTCTGCTTCTTGCCCCATGGATGCCCAAACGTCGGTTACCAATAAGTGGGCGCCTTCGCTCGCGCGCTTTGGATCGTTCTCAATGCTCGCGTACCCGTGTGCTTGATCCATTAGTTCTGCCGATGGCTCGAAGCCCTCGGGGCAGGCGATTTTGAGCTGAAAGCCCAAGATTTTCGCGGCATTAATATAGGATTGGCACATATTATTACCATCCCCTAGCCAGCATACGGTTTTGCCTTGAACATCACCGCGGTGCTCCATCCAAGTCTGCATATCGGCGAGAAGTTGGCACGGGTGATAGTCGTCCGTGAGGGCGTTGATAACAGGCACACTCGAGTGCTGGGCGAAAAGTTCCACGTCCGCGTGAGCGAAGGTGCGAATCATCACGATATCGACCATCGATGAGATCACCCTTGCTGTATCGCTGACTGGCTCACCGCGCCCCATTTGAGTGTCGGCTGATGAAAGAAACATAGCGCTGCCACCTAACTGCGCCATCCCTGCCTCGAAAGACACGCGCGTCCGAGTCGATGATTTCGCGAAGATCATCGCCATCACTTTACCCTTGAGCGAGCCGTGTGCAACGCCGTTTCTCTGGAGCGTTTTTAACTCTGATGCACGCTTTAAAAGAGCCAAAAGCTCATCGCGAGTTAGGTCATTTAGTGTAAGGAAGTGGCGGGTTTGGGTCATTGCTAAGACTCCAGCGAATTTTTTCTGTGGGCGTTGCCCAGCGTATTCAAAATATCGGCGACGCCCTCACCTACTGACCTTGCCTGTGATTCAGTCATTACAAGAGGCGGTAGAAGACGAATTGTGTTGCCGCCAGCCACATTTAGTAGCAGGCGTCTGTCGAGCGCCATACGCACGATATTGGTAGTTGGAAGGTTGGGCTCGATACCAATCATAAGACCCTGGCCTCGCTCTTCTTTTACCAGCTCTAAGTCAATTAACTGATCGTACATTCCCTCCAGAATCCACCCTCTAATCAAGTCGGCTCGGTCCCACAACTGTTCGGCACTTAGTGTGTTGACCACAGCGCTGGCTGCCGCACAACAGATTGGGTTGCCACCGTAGGTTGTTCCGTGATCGCCAGCGATCAATAACTCGCTGGCTCGGTGGTTGGTCATGCAGGCGCCAATGGGCAGACCGTTGCCCAGTCCTTTCGCCGTGGCTAATACGTCAGGCACAACCCCCAAACGTTGAAAAACATACAAGGCGCCGCAACGCCCGTTGCCCGATTGCACTTCGTCAAAACTGAGCAGCCAATTATGCTCATCGCAGAGTTCCCGGGCTCGTCGAAGAAATCCAAGCTCCATAGGCCAAATACCACTTTCACCCTGAATTGGCTCCAAGTGCACGGCGACAACATCTCGGTGCTGTCTCGCAATATTTTCCAGCGCTTCGATATCGTTTCTTGCAATACGAATGAAGCCGGGTAACAAGGGTTTAAAGGCCTCTTGAATAGTCGCGCTGCCGGTCGCGGAAAGTGCACCCATGGTTCTGCCATGGAATGCCCCCTCTATCACCACAATCTTTGGCTCTTTGATGCCCTGATTGGCGCCGTGGCGTCGCGCGACTTTTATCGAGGTCTCGTTGGCTTCAGCCCCGGAGTTGCAGAAGAAAACTTTTTTCATGCCGGTCATTTGAGTGAGCTCGGTAGCGAGCCGCTCTTGCTGCGATATTCCGTAAAGATTTGATGTATGCAAAAGGGTTTCAGCTTGCTCAGTGATCGCTCTGGTCACATTGGGGTGGCAGTGTCCCAAATTGGTGACTGCAATACCTGATAGCGCATCAAGAAATGCCTCGCCTTTCTGATCAAATAGCTCTGCGCCTTTTCCCGATGTAAAAGCGACAGGGAGACGGCCGTAGGTGGACATAATGGCAGACATGACAGCGTCCTAAGTTGGTTTTACTCTCGATGGCGCACCAGTTTCTGGTAAGCTGTGCAAGACAACAAACCACTACTCACGTCGCGGAGAGCGTAAATGGATATTATGGAGACCATTAAGGATCAGATCGAGAGCAATCGAGTGATTCTATACATGAAAGGTTCCCCAAATCAGCCTCAGTGTGGATTTTCTGCGAGAACCGTCCAGGCCTTGATGGGGTGCGGCCAAAAATTTGCCTACGTTGATGTGCTGAGTAACCCTGAAATTCGCGCTAATTTGCCAGCCTACGGAAATTGGCCCACGTTCCCCCAATTATGGGTCGACGGTGAGCTGGTCGGTGGCTGCGATATTGTTTGTGAGATGGATGCGTCTGGCGAGCTGAAAGAGATAGTTGTTGGAGAGGGCGGCTCCGAAGATTGAGTCCGGAGCCCTTGGGGTCTCAGTTTTAGCTGGGTTTGACCGTCTTCATTGCCGTTTGCAGATAGTTCTGCTCACCAATGCGGTCCATCAAAGACAGCTGCGTTTCTAGCCAGTCTATATGCTCTTCCTCGGCATCTAAGATTCGCTTCGCCAAATCGCGTGACACATAATCACCGACTTCTTCGCAGCACTTAACAGTGGCCTTCAGGTCTTCGTGCGCCACGTGTTCGAGTTGAAGATCACATTCGAGCATTTCGCGAGGCGTCTCACCGATTCTTAATTTGCCGAGATCTTGCAAGTTGGGAATTCCCTCGAGAAATAAAATTCGCTCTACCAGTTCGTCTGCGTGTTTCATCTCGTCGATTGACTCGTGATATTCGTGCTCGGCGAGTTCGACCAGCCCCATGTCTTTGTACATCTTTGAGTGCAAGAAGTACTGATTAATAGCGACAAGCTCGTTGTAAAGAATTTTATTGAGGTAACGAATAACGTCTGGATTGCCTTTCATGATTGAAGTCCTGGTCTGGCGTAAATGCAGCGCACAGTATAGCCCAGGATAATAATCGAGGAAAGTTTAAGTTATTGATTTTTAACGAAAAGAAAATGAAAACGATTCGCACACGCAGTTGCGTTTAGGTTTGTGGTCAGCCCTGTCGCGCCGCTTGAATCTGCACGCCCCGATTCATGGCTTCACTTACCAGAGACTCCGCAAAGCATGAGCACTTACCGCACTGTGTGGAGCATCCCGTTGCCCGGCTGACATCCGCCAACGAGCGCGCGCCAGCGGCTACTTGCTCCCGGATAGCTCGGTCGGTGACGCCTTTGCAGATACATACATACATACGAGAAACGTAATGCTAATGAGAACCATTGTCAACAATGAGTACGCAGTCTAGCGTATACTTTGCACTTTTCATCTAGGAACCTGGTAAGTGACTGTAGAGCAGCACATAAAAGCACTCGCAAAATCTGCAAAGGCCGCATGCCCGCTTATCGCCAACGCGCCGGTAGCCCAGCGAAATGCGGCGTTGGCGGCGATTGCTGACGCCATCGAAGCGTCTCGCTCAGCACTGTTGAAGGCTAACGCGCTTGACTTGGAGTGTGCCCAAGATGCAGCGCTTGACTCGGCGCTCATTGATCGTCTTGAGCTCAATAACGATCGCATCGATAGCATGCTCGACGCGCTCAAGACAGTGCGCTCCTTGTCGGATCCTATTGGTGGTATCGACGGGCTCAAGTCAATGGAGTCTGGGATTCAAGTTGGGAAAATGCGCGTTCCTTTGGGCTTGATTGGCATTATTTACGAGTCGCGTCCAAACGTAACGATCGATGCGGCAAGCCTGTGCCTAAAGTCGGGTAATGCTGTGCTGCTTCGGGGCGGTTCGGAGGCTATCCGCTCGAACCTCGTATTGTCTGAATGTATAAAGAAGGGACTGGCTTCTTCAGGCCTGTCAGAGGATGCAGTCCAAGTCGTCGATACCACCGACCGTAACGCTGTTTCAGCAATGGTGAGTCTTGAGGGAGTGGTGGACATGATTGTTCCTCGGGGTGGAAAGGGTTTGATCGAACGCGTTGCGCGCGAGGCCAAAGTTCCCGTGCTTAAACACTTAGACGGCGTTTGTCATCTCTATATTCATGCTGAGGCCGATCCTGAGATGGCAATTTCGTTGGCCCTAAATGCAAAGACTCACCGATACGGCACCTGCAATACGATGGAGACTTTATTGGTCGACACTGCGATACGCGAGACGCTGCCCTTGATCGCGGAACCACTGCTGAAGAAAGGTGTCGAGTTGCGCGGTTGCAGCATAACGGCTGAGCTTCTCGGCGATAACTGCTCACTTGCCTCACCCAGCGACTGGGATGAAGAGTACTTAGCGCCTATTTTGGCGATTAAAGTCGTCGACGGGATTGAAGAGGCGATCCTTCATATCAGTCAGCACGGATCCGGCCACACTGATGGCATTGTGACGAACTGCCACCAGACCGCCATGCGTTTCTTGCGAGCAGTGGACTCAAGTTCGGTAATGGTGAACGCCTCGACACGCTTCGCTGATGGCTATGAGTACGGTTTGGGCGCTGAGATTGGTATCTCTACCGATAAGATACATGCTCGAGGACCTGTCGGTCTCGAAGGATTGACCAGTCAAAAATATGTAGTGCTGGGTGATGGCAATATCCGGGTGTGAGCCTCGTATTGGTGTCATGGGGGGGAGTTTTAATCCCGTACACTTTGGTCACTTGCGCGTAGCGAAGGATGTCAAGTACCGCCTTAATCTTGACCATATGTTCCTCATGCCTGCTGCACAATCGCCACTGAAGGCACAACACTCAGTGCCGATAGCCCATCGTGTCGCGATGGTCGATCTTGCGCTAAAGGCATTCCCAGAGTTAGAGCTAGACTGCAGAGAAATCCACCGCGCGGGGCAATCATTCACAGTTGATAGCCTCTCCGAGTTGCGAGATGAGTTTGGCAAAGCGGCCCGTCTCTACTTTATATTGGGCGATGATTGTTTGCCGACACTGCACCGTTGGCGCCAGTGGCGGGATTTAACGACCTATGCAAATCTCATTGTCACGAAGAGGCCTGGACAATTTCCGCTGCCCACTCAGGAGGTCTTACAGTGGTTGACGGAAACAGAGACTGAGCTTGATGCCGTTGAGTCAATGACCAATGGCGGCCTTGCTCGCATCGAATGTACGTTGGTGGACATCTCCTCAACTGAGCTGCGCGAGGCGATGACCCGTCATGAGGGGCTTAACCAGGTGATCCCCAGCCCGGTAATAGAGTATATTAACCATCATCAGCTATACCGCTAACTTAGTTTCCAAGAGGCTTTTTTTGACGCAACCTAATACACCTATGACCGACCTTGTGGTCGATGCACTCGAAGACCTGAAAGCTGTCGATCCAAGAATTTTGGATGTGCGCGGCATAAGCTCTGTAATGGACTACTTGGTTGTCGCCAGCGGTAACTCCTCGCGTCACGTGAAGTCGCTTGCCGACAATGTGGTCATTAAAGCCAAAGAAGCCGGCTGGCCCCCAATTGGCGTAGAAGGTGAAAACGCCGCTGACTGGGTGCTTGTTGATCTTGGTGATGTAGTGGTTCATGTCATGCAACCAGCAGCGCGCAGCTTTTATGATCTGGAGCGCTTGTGGTCTGGAGAGGAAAAGCCTGTGCCAATGGATAAGGCGCACGCTGACGTCGTGAACTAATGATGCGAGTGCTCACCATCGGCACGCGGATGCCTGATTGGGTGAGTCGAGGCGTCGAAGAATACGCAAAGCGAATGCCTCGTGATACAGCGGTCGAATGGTGCGAAATTCCCGCATCGAAACGGTCTCGAGATACGGCAGAGAGTAGAATGCTCGATGACTATCAGGCGATCGAACGCCGCTTGAGAGATCAAGAGACAGTCGTTGTTCTCGATGTCGACGGCAAGGTCGTATCCACAGAGGCGATCGCAGAGTCTATTGCGACCTGGCAAGATGAGGGGACGAAAGTGGCGTTTGTCATCGGAGGTCCGGATGGCGTGCACCCGCAGCTAAAAGCAAAAGCCACCGTTAAATGGTCACTTGGGCGCATCACGCTTCCTCATACTTTAGTTAGGGTGATTTTGGCTGAGCAGCTTTATCGCGCTTGGTCGATCAATTCGGGGCATCCTTACCATCGCGTTTAAGTGTGCACTTGCGGTATGCTCCTCCTAGGGAAAGGATAGACGTGACATGGCACGCCAGCTGAATCAAATGCAAGACTGGGCGCGCGAAACGCGTCTGACGCATGCGCGTGTTGTCGTGCTCGCCGTGCTGATGCTTGCCATCATGATAGGGCTTCTTTACCGATATTTTTATCTCCAGATTATTCAGAACGAAACCTTCCGCGCTCAGTCGGATCGCAACCGCATAGCCGTTCGCGCTGTGGCCCCAACGCGGGGAGTCATTATCGATCGTGAAAATCGTCTGCTGGCGGAGAACTTGCCATCGTTTACTCTAGCGTTGACTCCCGAGCGCATCTCCAACCTCGACGAAACACTCGGCGCCTTGGCGGAACTTTTGGCTCTAAGCGACGACGATATTGCGCTTTTCTCCGAAACGCGAAGGCGAACGCGGCCGCTTAGTCCGGTTCCTCTCAAGTATCGTCTCAGCGAATCCGAACGAGCTTTGCTTGCAGTAAATAAACATCGCTTTGAGGGTATGTCGATACTCACTGAACTAAGTAGACATTACCCCAAGGGAGCGCTGCTGGGGCATACCATTGGTTATGTCGGGCGCATCGGTAAAGATGACATTGCCCCCTCGGAAACGGACCAATATCGAGGTATTACCCACATAGGAAAAGTTGGGCTTGAGGCATATTACGAGCCTTTATTGCGTGGCGAACTGGGTGTCAGTCAAATCGAAACAAACGCACGCGGCGTTGATCTTCGCGTTGTCGATCGAATCGAGCCAACGCCTGGGTCTGAGCTAAAACTTCACTTGGACGCTGAGCTACAGCGAGTCGCAGCTGAGTCGCTGGGCGATATGCGCGGTGCAGTTGTTGCTATCGATCCGCTATCTGGCGGTGTCCTTGCCGCATTTTCAAACCCTGGTTACGACCCCAATAAATTCGTAAACGGCATCAGTTTTGGTGATTACGCACTATTGCGCGACTCGCGCGATGCGCCCTTACTCAATCGAGTCGTGCAAGGGCAGTACCCCCCGGCATCTACCATCAAACCAATGCTGGGATTGTCAGGCTTGACGCGAGGGGTAATTGATATTGATACGCTCGTTGCTGATCCCGGCTTCTACACCTTGCCCGGAGACGCCCGGCGCTACCGGGATTGGATTCTACGAATTCGCGGCACGGGGCATGCAGAATTTATGAACTTACGAGACTCAATTGCGCAGTCTTGTGACGTTTATTTTTACGAGTTGGCGAATCGCCTCGGTATCGATGCGCTCTCGGATTCGCTGTATGACTTTGGGATCGGATCGCCCACGGGAATCGATCTTCCCAGCGAGAAGGGGGGTATATTGCCGTCTGCTGAATGGAAGCGAGAGGCGATTGGGAGCAGTTGGTACGGAGGCGAGACCCTAATTGTCGGGATTGGACAGGGCTATATGCTGGCAACGCCGTTGCAATTGGCCGTCGCCACCAGCGCGTTGGCTATGCGTGGCACGGCTTACAAACCTCAGCTGGTGGCCTCAATCGCGGGAGCACCGGTTATACCTGAGCCTTTGCTCTCAGTCTCGGCGCCAACCGAGTATTGGGACGAAGTAATCGCTGGAATGGTTGATACCGTATCTGCCGCGCGAGGGACCGCCGCTGGCATGCGCAGTGGGTTGGAGTATACGGTTGCCGGTAAAACAGGAACGGCGCAGGTCGTGGGAATTGCACAGGATGCAACTTACGATGAGGAGGCTTTGTCTGAATATCAGCGCAATCATGGTTGGTTCATTGCTTTTGCGCCTGTTGAGTCGCCGGAGATAGCGATCGCTGTACTGACCGAGAACAGCGGAGGAGGTAGCTCAGCTTATCCCGTTGCTCGATCAATGCTGGACTATTGGATGGCACGGAATGAGTAGTGACTTCAAGCGGGTGGCGCAGGTATCGTCGCGAGAGCTCGGATCACGACGAGCTGTCGTCAGATTTTTGCATATCGATCTTTGGCTAATTATCCCTCTGGTCGTGCTGAGTGTGGGCGGCCTTGTTGTGCTATACAGTGCCAGCGGTCAGTCTGAAGTCATGATGATGGCGCAAGTACGAAACCTAGTCGTCGCTTTTCTTGTGCTCTTAATTACTGCTCAGCTTCGGGTAGAGACTCTAAAGCTCGCTGCGCCCTACATCTTCTTTGCTGGTGTATTACTGCTTGTGGCAGTGGTGTTGTTCGGTGTAGGTGCTAAAGGGGCGCAGAGATGGCTAAGCCTCGGATTTATCCGTTTTCAGCCATCCGAAATTATGAAGGTTGCAATGCCCTTGGCAATTGCCTGGTGGTTATCGAAAAGAGCATTACCACCCTCTGCTAAGGCGCTTCTCATAGCTGCGCTGATGGTCGCAGTGCCAACATTCCTCATTTTGCGACAGCCGGACTTAGGGACGTCTTTGTTGGTAGCGAGTAGTGGGCTTGCGGCTATTTACATGGCGGGCATTCAATGGCGATATATTCTTTCATCGGTGGTAGTTGCGCTGTTTTCTATCTGGCCAGCTTGGGTATTCGTTTTACAGGATTACCAGAAGCGGCGGGTCCTGACACTTCTGGATCCGGAGTCAGATCGCCTGGGTGCCGGTTGGAATATTATTCAGTCCAAGACGGCTATCGGCTCTGGGGGCTGGGCTGGGCTGGGCTGGACGCAAGGAAGTCAGGCGCAATTGGATTTTCTTCCCGAAGGTCATACAGACTTTATTATTGCCGTCTTGGCTGAGGAGTTCGGCTTCAGAGGGGTGGTTCTGCTGTTTGTCCTGTATGGGGTCATTGTCTTCCGAGGCTTGGTAATTACTTGGGGCGCCCAGTCGAGTTTTGCGCGTCTGCTTGCAGGTGCGCTGATCACTACGTTCTTTTCTGGCCTAGTAGTGAACCTTGGTATGGTTTCTGGACTCTTACCTGTGGTGGGGGTACCTCTGCCAATGGTGAGTTATGGTGGAACCGCTATGGTCTCTATGATGGTTGCTTTTGGTATGTTAATGGCGATTTCGACTGAAAAGCCCGTTACGCGGGGAATGCGATAAGACTTAAGATCTCAGCTTTATCGGGTTTCACTCGAATTGACAGGCGTTGGTGTGTGATTGACGCGCATGGTTTTGATGAACATAAAACGAAAGTGATGAATGTATTGATGTTTGGGGGTTATGAATGCAGATGAAGACAGGCTGGGTTAGGGGGGCAGTCGCCTGGGCGTTTTTATTGATTTCGCTGGGTAGCAATGCGGATTATCGCGATCACCCCAACGCCGGGGCACTCATAGACCGTGTAATGGCGAAAGGTGTTGACAGAGATTGGCTCGATGCGGCCCTGGAGGAAGCGTCGAAGCAAGACAGCATCTTGAAGGCAATTTCTCGTCCTGCGGAGAAAAGTAAACCTTGGGCTGATTATCAGGATATTTTCCTGACAGAGCGTCGTACCACAGAAGGCATTAAATTTTGGCGCGAAAACCGCGACGCCCTAGATCGCGTCAGCGCCGAAACAGGCGTCCCCTCAGAGCTCATCGTTGCCATTATCGGTGTGGAAACTTACTACGGCCGCATCACAGGTGGGTACCGAGTGATAGATGCTTTGACGACTCTCGCATTTGACTACCCGAAGCGATCCCCGTTTTTTACTAAGGAGCTCGAGACGTTCTTAGTTTTGGCCTATGAGTCTGGGTTGCCTATTACGGAGATGAAGGGATCCTATGCGGGCGCTATGGGTTTGGGGCAGTTTATGCCGTCCAGTTACACAGCGTACGCGAAAGATTTTGAGGGCGACGGAGTGATCGATATTTGGACTAACCCTAGCGACGCCGTGATGAGTGTCGCCAACTACTTTGTCGCGCATGGCTGGCGGCCGGGGGGCGACGTCATTGCCGCCGCTGACTTTGAAGGCGATCCGGAGATGTTTGAGGGCGGTTTGAAGCCAAAGAAAACAATCGCGGAGCTCTCACAGATGGGTTTAACACCTCGCGATAAGGTATTGGCCAGCGCCACCGCGACACCTATTAAGTTTGAGGGCAAAGCGGGTGATGAATATTGGTTGGGTCTGCATAACTTCTATGTCATCACTCGATATAACCACAGTGCAATGTATGCGATGGCTGTTTATCAGCTCAGCCAAGACCTGAGGGCACGAATGCTGTGAGACTCGTCTGGGCAGTCATTGCGCTTACCGCCCTTGCGGGTTGCTCGGGGACGAAGCCGAGCACTTTGGATTACGAACCACCGCCCGTGTCTCCCGAAGCTGTCATTGAGGCGGTACCCTCGGCAGATCCAGTGTCAAGAATGGGAAACAAGAGTCCTTACAGTGTTTTTGGCAAGCAATATACTGTGATGCCTTCGGCTAAGGGGTACAGCGAGGAGGGGGTCGCATCCTGGTACGGGATGAAGTTCCAAGGCAGGCTAACTTCGAACGGTGAGATTTTTGATGTGTACAAAGCCACTGCCGCTCATAAGTCTCTGCCGCTTCCGAGCTTCGTACGAGTGACTAATCTCGACAACAATGCCTCGATGATTGTCCGCGTTAATGACAGAGGTCCTTTTGTCGATGACAGATTGATCGATGTTTCTTACGGTGTGGCTGTTCGCCTTGGTTTCGCGGAGCAGGGCACAACGCGCGTTCGTATCGAGCACATCGACATTTCGGGAACGGATGATTGGCGAAATATGGAGCCTGCGACCTACCGACGATTACAATTGGGTGCCTTTGGACAAAAGCATTCGGCTGAAGCGTTGGCTCAAGCCGTGCGTGACGCAGTGGGCTCATCTGTTCCCGTTACCCTCTCTGATGTTTCTTCGGAAAACGGAATGGTTTACAGGGTGCGCTTGGGGCCGGTCGAGGGTGCAGACAGTAACAAACAACTCGACCTTCTTCAGACGAAGCTCCGCGACAAAGGCTTTCCTGAGGGACAGCGATTGCCTTGAGCTATTGTCAGTTTGAGTTGATACACTAGCGCTGCAATTTTGGTGCTTACACGAAGTTAGGGGAAATGATGAGGTTGAGTCGTTTAGGGCGTTTTCTGGTTCTGTGCTGTATCTGGCTGAGTAACTCGGTCATAGCTACTGTGCCTCCCGCGCCGAAACTCCCAGCGGACGCCTATTTTCTTATGGATGCGACGACGGGGCAGGTTCTGGTGGATTACCAAGGTGACCTCTCTTTGCCACCAGCGAGCCTGACAAAAATAATGACGTCCTATGTGTTGGCGGAAGAAGTCGACGCGGGCCGTGCCTTCTTGGACGATATGATCACTGTAAGTCGCAATGCCTGGTCGCAAAATCCAACGTTTGAGGGGTCCTCTTTAATGTGGATCGAGCCGGGAAAAGCCGTCAGCTTAGAAGATCTTGAGCGCGGCGTTATCATTTCGTCGGGAAACGATGCCTCGGTTGCCGTGGCTGAGCACTTGGCGGGCACAGAATCGAGTTTCGTAGATGTTATGAACCAGATCGCCGCGGAGCTTGGACTGGACAATACTACGTATCGAAACCCTCACGGGTTGCCTCACCCAGAGCATCGAACGACGGCACGAGACTTGGCAAAGCTCTCGGTGGCTCTGATTAATGATCACCCTGAGCACTATGAGATCTACAAAGAGAAGAGCTTCACGTACAACGGTATTAAGCAATACAACCGTAACGGTTTGTTGCGGACAGACAGCACGGTGGATGGACTCAAAACAGGCTACACCAGCGAGGCTGGTTATGGACTAGTTGCGTCAGCCAAGCGTGATGATATGCGCTTGGTTTCAGTGGTGCTTGGGAGCGCCACTCGACGGACGCGAGTGTCTGAGAATGCCAGTCTCCTCAATTACGGATTTCGCTTTTTCCAAAACCTAAGACCGCTCTCTGCCGAGGTGACATTGGCTGAGCCCAAGGTTTGGAAAGGCACTGAAGAGACGGTCCATGGCGGTGTGCTCGAATCTGTGGTTCTCACTGTGCCGCGTGAGCGCACTGAGGCGACCATCGAGGTGAGCGTTAACGAGCAGTTAGAGGCACCGCTCAAGCGAGGCGATGAAATTGGCCTTGTTAGCGTCGTGCGAGAAGGTGAAGTTCTCTTCGAAACTCCGCTTTTGGTGCTGGATGATGTGGATAGTGGAGGCTTCTTCAAGCGCCTTCTCGATGCCCTAATTTTGTGGCTTCAAAATCTTTTGGGTTGAAACGTGGCTGAACCAGAAGCGCCTAAAATTGAGTTCCCTTGTAGCTATCCGGTGAAAGTCGTTGGGCGGGCAACGCCTGATTACACCTCCGCGATTCGAGCTATTGTCGAGCGTCATGCACCGGAGCTAACGGATGCCGATATCGTCACCAAGAGTAGCCGATCGGGTACGTTCGATTCGATAACGTTTACGATTATCGCAACGGGCGAAGACCAGCTCTCGGCACTGCATGCTGAGTTGGTAGCGTCGGGCCGCGTATCGATGGTTATTTGATCGTATGCATGTCAGAGAATTGGGACAGGTACCTTATCTCGCAACGATAGATGCGATGAAGGCTTTCACCAAAGCTCGAGGCGCCGATTCCCCTGACGAGCTGTGGGTCCTCGAACACCTACCCGTTTTTACGCAGGGCATTGCGGGAAAAGCGGAGCATTTGCTTGCACCGGGTGATATCGAGGTTATTCAAACCGATCGTGGTGGTCAGGTGACCTACCATGGGCCGGGCCAGATCGTTATCTATATCTTATGTGATATTCGACGCGCGAAACTTGGTGTGCGGGATTTGGTAACGGCGATCGAATCGGCGATCATTGATTACTTGGCAGCACTTAATATTGAGGCGGTTGCAGACCCCAAGGCACCGGGTGTTTACGTTGCAGGGGAAAAAATAGCAGCGCTTGGACTGAAGATTAGTCGTGGCCGCAGCTATCACGGACTGTCATTTAATGTAGACCCTGATTTGAGCCACTTTGGTCGCATTAACCCCTGCGGTTACGCAGGACTTCAAGTGACCTCGTTGGCGCGCCTACTGGGTGACCGTTGCCCTGAACAGTCTCACGCTGCCGATGCGTTAGTGCAGCATTTACAGTCAAAACTCCCACTCAGCTAAACACTCTCAGTCCTAAGCTGGCATAATCCCCCGCGCCACCGGAGGAGTCATGTCAGACACTGTAAACGCTATTAACTCGCGTCGAACTTTCGCCATTATCTCGCACCCAGACGCGGGTAAGACGACCATTACCGAGAAACTATTGCTCCTCGGCTCTGCGATTCAGGTCGCGGGCTCCGTAAAGGGGAAGCGCGGCCCACATGCCACGTCTGACTGGATGGCGATGGAGCAAGAGCGCGGCATCTCTGTCACTTCTTCCGTCATGCAGTTTCCCTACAAAGAGCGCATCGTGAATCTGCTTGATACGCCGGGGCACGAGGATTTCTCTGAGGATACCTACCGTACACTGACCGCAGTCGATTCTGCTCTGATGGTAGTCGATGGTGCCAAGGGCGTGGAGGATCGAACGATTAAGCTGATGAATGTTTGTCGTTTGCGTGATACGCCGATCATAGGCTTCGTCAATAAGTTGGACCGTGATATTCGTGACGCCATTGAGCTTCTTGATGAGATTGAGGGCGTCTTAAAAATTGAGGCGGCACCTATTAACTGGCCTATCGGGATGGGAACGTTTTTCAAGGGGGTATACAACCTCTACACCGATACCATTCATTGTTTTGAGCAAGGGAATGGACAGGTTCTACCTCCCGATACTCGAATAGATGGTCTGGATTCTGATGAGGCCAGAGCACTTTTAGACGATGAGTACGACGACTTTTGCGATGAGATCGAACTTGTGAAGGGTGCGAGTCATGAGTTCGACAAAGAGCGGTATCTAGCGGGACAGCAGGCTCCGGTTTTCTTCGGAACTGCACTAGGTAATTTTGGTGTTCGCGAAATGCTGGATGATTTCGTCGAATGGGCCCCTAAACCTCAGCAGCGCACAACGCAGTCGCGTGATGTTTCCCCCACCGAGGGGGCTTTTTCGGGTTTTGTTTTTAAGATACAAGCGAATATGGATCCTAAGCACAGAGACCGCATCGCTTTTGTACGAGTGTGTTCCGGTCGTTACGAAAAAGGCATGAAGATGCGCCATGTGCGCATCGAAAAAGACATTCGGATTGCTGATGCGGTGTCGTTTAAAGCGGGAGAGCGCGAGTTGGTACAAGCAGCGGTAGCGGGCGACATCATCGGTCTACACAACCACGGAACCATCCAAATAGGCGATACATTCACTTCAGGAGAGGCACTGCAATTCACCGGTATCCCACACTTCGCCCCTGAACTGTTCCGTAAGATTCGCCTATCAGATCCCATGAAGATGAAGGCCTTGCAAAAGGGCCTACAGCAGCTGTCGGAGGAGGGATCGACTCAGGTATTCTCGCCGCTTAACTCCACCGATTTGATTGTTGGGGCAGTTGGTCAGCTGCAGTTCGACGTCGTGGCTCACCGATTGAGGGACGAGTACAAGGTCGATGCAATCTATGAGCCGGTCAGCATTTACACTGCTCGGTGGCTCGATGCTGATGACCCCCGCAAGCTCGAAGAATTCCGAAAAAAGGCATTCGATCACCTGTCCGAAGACGGCGGCGGGTACCTGACCTATTTAGCACCGACCCGTGTGAACTTGAATCTCATGAAAGAGCGATGGCCGGATATTAGTTTCAGGGAAACGCGAGAGCATTGAGGGCGGAAATCAGTCCCTGAAGTTGTTCCAAGAGGATAGTCGTGAGAGACCTGAGCGCCGTAAGCTCACTTTCAGATAAAACTGAGCCTGAATCGGCGCGTACCCAGTGAGCGGCCTAGAGTAGGGCTCTGATTTCTTTATCGATGTCCTCAGGCTTTTTCTGCGAACCGAATCTTGCAACAACCTCACCCTCACGGTTGATCAAAAACTTAGTGAAGTTCCACTTTATCCGCTCAGTTCCCATGATGCCCTTAACCTCTGACTTCAGATGTTGATACAGCGGATGGGCGCCGTTGCCATTAACTTCAATTTTCTCAAAAAGAGGGAAGCTGGTGCTGAATCGGGTTTCGCAAAACTCAACGATCTCTTCCGTGCTCCCGGGCTCTTGTGATCCGAACTGATTGCAAGGAAAGGCAAGCACTGAAAACCCAGCATCTTTATACTCAGCGTAGAGCTTCTCGAGACCTTCATATTGCGGTGTGAAACCACACTTTGATGCGGTGTTTACGACCAAAAGTACTTGGCCCTTGAATTCGGCTAATGAAGTTTCATTGCCGTTGGCTAATGTGGCTGAGAAGTCATATACGCTTGGCATGGCGTGGTCCTTACATGTTGAAGGCGCAAAGCAAACTACATTCGCAAATAAGTTTCCAGCTCAAATTCGGTGACGCGTTTGGAAAACTCGTCCCATTCTTGTTGCTTGGTGGCAAGAAAGAGTATTTTAAACTCGGGGCTAAGGTAGTCGGCGAGCAAACTTTCGGTTCTGAAAACCTCGATTGCCTGGTCCATGGTCGTGGCTAGCTTGGGCGCGTCGATCTGTTGATCCCACGCGTTGCCTTCGATAGCTGACGGTGGAGTGAGCTTTTTCTCGATACCGTGCCAGATGCCTGCGAGTACGGCGGCAAGGACAAGGTAAGGGTTGGCATCTGCACCCGCTACTCGGTGCTCGATTCGGCGCGCCGCTGCTGGACTCTCGGGAATTCTTAGCGCGGTAGTCCTGTTGTCATACCCCCAAGTTGCTTCTGTGGGTGCATGATTTCCCGGTTGAAACCTTCGGTAAGCGTTAAAGCTTGGTGCAAATAATAGCATCGACGCAGGAAGTAACTCTAAACATCCAGCGACAGCATATTTGAGCAAATCGGAACCGCTCTCTTCGCCATTATCAAAGACGTTAACGCCATTCTCTTCTAATAGGCTGCAATGTACGTGAAGTCCATTACCCGCCTCATCGTCTATGGGCTTTGGCATAAAGCTAGCAATGAAGCCGTGGCGTGCTGCCACTGCTCTAATGGTGCGCTGCATGCGAATTACTTGATCGGCCAGCAGCATCACGTCATCGCTGTGCGCAACGTTAATTTCGAACTGACTGGGTGCAGACTCTTTGATAATACCTTCGTAAGGTAGGTCCTGTGTTTCGAACGCCTGTCGCAATGCCTCTAACAGTGGTGCGTGATAATCAAGCTCACTAAGTGCATAGAGGTTACCGCCTAAACTGTTCTGGTCCCGTAACGCGCTCCCGACGGAGTCATTGGTCTCGGGTCGGGGTAAAAGACTGAACTCGAGCTCTACCGCCATGCAGGGCTTGAGGGATTTTTCGGTAAACCTGCTGACCAAGGTGTTTAGGACTTGTCGGGGGTCTCCCATAAAGGCGGAGCCATCCTTATCTGACATGGTCAGTATAACCTGCGCCTGATCGACACCCCGCTCCGTCAGGAGTGGTCTCAACGATCCTTCTACAAGGTGGCAGTACCCATCAATATCGCCGTTAGCATGCGCGAGTTCAGGAATGTCTCGCCCCCAAACATCAAGCCCCAGTGCTGATTTCGGGAGCTTCAGCCCTTGGCCTTCGATGGCGGCGAGTTTTTGTACGGGCAGCCATTTCCCCCGGGCGATTCCGTTACAGTCTGTAATCAGGGCCTCGACCATCGTGATGTCGGGGTAGGCTTTCAGGAATTGTCGCGTTGTGTGCACTGCTTTCGCCCGTGGGTGATCACATCGAAGCATGCAGTCCGCGCCTCAGCCGGACAATGCCCTAGGTGGGGCAGGCATTACCGTAGCTGGGTTATTGTTGTTTCTTCGATCCTCGAGCGTTTAAAGCATCTCGTTGCGTGCCCTGCGGTCGCCGATTTATTTGAGTGCTAGTGAGATAGTTTACGTTAGCCCATATAGGCCTTTAATGGATCTTCGCCTTTCGCTTTTGCTACGTAAGGAATGACATTGATGAACAAGGCAAACAAATCAGCCTGACTGTTTACATCAAGTTTTTTATAAATAGATTTGCGATGACGCCGCACTGTTTCCAACGAGATATCGAGTTTCTCAGCACTAGTGTCTGCGCCGTATCCGCGAAGTAGTAACTCGAGTACTTCTTGCTCCCGTTCACTGACATAGCTTGTACCAAAGGTCTCGTATCCCTGCTGAATGTGGTGATCAACACCCGGTTGCAGAAGGTTATTCTCTACAAACTCTCCTCGTCGGGTGTGCAGGTCAATCAGCTCAGCAAGGCACTGACTGACGCTATAGAGCCAGTTGTACTCCTCCTCGCTATATTCACCTTGACTAGGGAGACGCATCAAGCTGATGTTGATGACGCTTCCATCCGTTAGTCGTGTGACGATGATCGCTTCGTCCACAGTGCCGGTGTTTGCGTAGTAATCGCGATGGTAACTGCTTTGCTCAAAGTCCCCCGTCACCAGCCTCGAGAGCCGATAGCAGTTATTGCGAGGCGCGCTCAGCGAGATTTTAAAAAACGGATCTTCCCGATAAGGTCCTTCTAGGTACTCGTCGACCTGGGAAGCATAGGCGTCTTTTGAAATCTTGTGATCAAGAAGCTGCGGTGGAAGATCCCTGTGGTAGAGCCATGCTTGCGGGTGCGCCACAGGTACTTGCTCTTCGATTGCCGCAAACACCTGCTGGAAGAAAATAGGGTCGCCAACATGAGCAATGACGTTTGCTAGGTCGCTGTTCCAGCGCTGAAAAGCATTACTGTTCACGTAAGTTCTCCTTAAGCCTGTTTGTCACACTGAGAGCGTTATCACCTTACGTCAACCGATGTCGCTAGGTTTGCCACCTGCGTCACAGGCAAGCTATTTGGGTTAAACCTATGTAGCCTAGCTCTTTGAAACAGCCTCTGCGACGAAAGCGACAGCAGATGCGATGGCTATGTTCGTGGCCTCACTATCACGTCGACCCTGTACTTCGACAACACCCTCGTTGAGTGAGCGCTCGCCAATGGTCACACGAAGCGGAATCCCTATGAGTTCGCAGTCGGCAAACTTGACGCCCGGACGCTCTTTTCGATCGTCCATAGCAACATTGACGCCGGCGGCCTTCAGGTCTGAGTACATCGCTTCTGCAGCAGCTGCCACCGTCTCCGATTTATCCATTCCCAGCGGGATAAGCACGACTGAAAATGGTGCCATAGCACCTGGCCAAATGATGCCGTTATCGTCGTGATTCTGTTCAATGGCTGCGGCTACAATACGAGTGATACCGATACCGTAACAGCCCATGGTCATCGGCACTGACTTTCCGTTCTGATCAAGCACGTTGGCGTTCATCGCTTCTGAGTACTTGGTGCCGAGCTGGAAAATATGTCCCACTTCGATGCCGCGCTTGATTTCCAGAACACCTTTGCCACAGGGGCTTGGGTCGCCCTCCACGACGGTACGGAGGTCAGCAACTTCAAAGTTTTCGACATCTCGACCCCAGTTCACGTTTCTGAAATGTTTGTTGTCCTCGTTTGCACCACAAACGAAATTGACAAGAACCGACGCCGCGCGATCCACCACAACTCTCGTCGTCAAGCCGACCGGGCCAAGCGAACCAAAGGAGGCACCTGTCGCACTTTTTACGGCCGCCTCCTGCGCCATTTGCAGTGGTTGACTCATGCCAACAATTTTCTCAGCTTTAATCTCGTTGAGTTGATGGTCGCCTCGCAATACCAGGGCGACGAGTCCACCGTCCACATCCTCGACAAACAATGTCTTGATGGAGCGTGCTGCGGGAACGTCGTATTGCTTTTCGAGTGCGTCGATCGTTTTAGCGTTTGGCGTATCAAACTTTTCTATGGGGGCTGTGTTTTCGTAAACTTCATCAGGCATCAAGGCCTCGGCGAGTTCTACGTTTGCAGCGAAATCGCTTTCGGTTGAAAAGGCGATGTCATCCTCTCCTGAGTCTGCGAGCATATGGAACTCATGAGAGTGACTACCGCCGATGGAGCCCGTGTCAGCGTCTACCGGGCGGTAATCGAGGCCCAGTCGATCAAAAATGGTGGAGTAGGCCTCGTGCATGCGCCAATAGGTATCCTCTAGCGAGGCCTGGTTTTCATGAAACGAGTAGGCGTCTTTCATTACGAATTCACGAGAGCGCATCACGCCAAAACGGGGTCTTATTTCATCGCGGAACTTCGTTTGAATCTGAAAGAAGTTAATAGGGAGTCGCTTGTAGCTCTTGATCTCGGTTTTCGCGAGATCAGTAATCACTTCCTCATGTGTGGGACCGAGGCAGAAGTCGCGATCGTGTCGGTCTTTAAGGCGACAGAGTTCAGGGCCGTATTGCTCCCAGCGGCCGGATTCTTCCCATAACTCGGCGGGCTGGACGACCGGCATTGATAACTCAACGGCGCCTGCGTTTTCCATCTCCTCGCGTACGATGCGCTCTACGTTTCGGACAACTTTTAGTCCGAGCGGCATCCACGTGTAAATCCCGGCAGCAATCCGTTTGATAAGTCCGGCTCGAAGCATCAGCCGATGGCTGACTACTTCAGCGTCCGCCGGTGTCTCTTTCGTGGTTGAGATGGGAAATTTTGAAAATCGCATTGCTTGAACCTTGTTAAAAGCGTCTCCTCACTCATCGAGGCTACAAACGCCCAGATTGTATCAAACCTCGTCTGGTTATAGGTTCCAAAAACAGCGATATGCCACGCTCTAAAAAGATAGCTTTCGGGGTGAATGACCAATTTTAAGCCACCGATATCGGCTTTAGTATTTTCCTCTAAATATGAGAGAGGTTAAGTATTCCCATTAACCTGCGCCGCCTATTAGTGTAGGCTTGCGCGCGCTCTTTATAACTCAGCAATTTCGTTTGTCTTTAGAGATCTTCGCATGCCAATTTACGAATACGTATGTGGTGCCTGCGGTAACCCGCATGAGGCATTGCAAAAAATATCTGATGCCCCGCTAACGGATTGTCCGGAATGTGGTGCATCGACTTTGAAGAAAAAAGTTTCGGCGCCGGCTTTCAGGCTTGCCGGGTCTGGTTGGTATGAAACCGACTTTAAGACGGGCGCGAAAAAGAATTTGGCGAAAGACCCGGGAAGTGGATCCGAATCGGGGAGTTCGAGTACATCATCTAGCTCAACCAGGAGCACAAGTAGCGCGCCGGACTAGGACGTCAGGAAGTAAACTAGAGAATGACCATGCGAACACATTATTGCGGTGCAACTAAAGACGTTTCTGTCGGAGAGACGGTGACGATTTGTGGCTGGGTAGACCGGCGCAGAGATCATGGTGGGGTTATTTTCCTCGATATGCGTGACCGTGATGGCATTGTGCAGGTGGTTTTCGATCCGGACACCAAGGAATACTTTGAGCTCGCGGACAAAGTTCGTAGCGAGTATGTGTTGCAGATCACAGGGCGAATTCGTGAGCGTTCCCCAGAGACGATCAACCCGGCGATGGCTACGGGGCATATTGAGATCTTAGGAAAAGAGCTTGTTATTCTTAACGAGGCCGCTCCGCCGCCCTTTCCCCTCGACGCTCACCAGACAGTGGGTGAAGACGTTCGCCTACGTTATCGCTTCATGGATCTTCGCCGAGAATCGATGCAGCGCAACTTGATAAGCCGCGCGCGGATTACGTCGACGATCAGAAGTTATCTCGAGTCAGCGGGCTTTCTTGATATCGAAACGCCCGTATTGACGCGCGCGACGCCTGAAGGCGCCCGTGATTACTTGGTGCCGAGTCGCACAAACACGTCAAAATTCTTTGCGCTGCCGCAGTCGCCGCAACTTTTTAAGCAACTGTTGATGGTTTCGGGGTTTGACCGTTACTACCAAATTGCGCGCTGTTTCCGTGACGAAGATCTGCGTGCTGATCGCCAACCAGAATTTACACAAATTGATTTGGAGCTCTCCTTCACCTATGAGGCTGAGGTGATGAAGCTGACTGAAGGTATGGTCCAAACGCTGTTTAAGCAGCATTTGGAGGTGGATCTTGGTGCATTTCCACAGATGACCTGGCATGAAGCCATGGAGCGATTTGGCTCTGACAAACCCGACCTGCGTATCGACCTCGAGCTCATCTCTATTGATGATTTGATGCAGGATGTCGAGTTCAAGGTATTCTCAGGGCCCGCAAATGATGAGAAAGGGCGTGTCGCCGCGCTTCGCGTGCCGGGCGGCGCTAAGATCAGTCGTAAAGAAATTGACGATCTCACCAAGTACGTCGGCAACTATGGTGCTCGTGGATTAGCGTGGATCAAAGTGAACGATAAAGCGGCGGGCGTCGACGGTCTACAGTCGCCGATTCTGAAGTTCATGCCAGAGGCAACGGTAGGCCAGTTGGTTGAGCGCTTGGCGCTTCAGGACGGTGATATTGTTTTCTTTGGCGCTGATAAGCGCCGAGTGGTTAACGATGCCTTGGGTGCGCTGCGACTCAAAGTGGCGGAAATGATGGACTTGGTTGGCACTGGTTGGGCGCCGTTGTGGGTCGTCGACTTCCCGATGTTTGAAGAGACGAGCGACGGGGGTCTTACGGCGCTACACCATCCTTTCACTGCGCCCTCTTGTGACGTGGACGAGTTGAGTGCCGCCCCTGAAAAAGCACTTTCGCGCGCTTACGATATGGTGCTGAATGGAAGTGAAATTGGTGGCGGATCGATTCGTATACACCGCCAGGATATGCAGAGAGCGGTATTCGATGTGCTGGGTATCTCAGCCGAGGAAGCTGATGCTAAGTTTGGTTTCTTGCTGTCCGCACTTAAGCACGGCGCGCCCCCTCACGGTGGCTTAGCCTTTGGTCTCGATCGACTTGTTATGCTGATGGTAGACGGTCAGTCGATCCGTGATGTGATTGCTTTTCCCAAGACACAGTCAGCGCAGTGTGTGATGACTGACGCGCCAGGAGAGGTCTCAGAGCAACAGCTTCGCGAGCTCAGCATACGTTTGCGCACACCCGAAAAGTAATTTTCGCCATGACATGACTCTAGTGTTCGTTTGCCGCACAATCAGGGCATGGGCGGAGGTCATTTGTGACAGTCATTCTTGGTATCGATCCCGGATCACGGAAAACGGGGTTTGGTCTTGTTGAGGCTTCGGAGTCAGGCAATCGTTACGTGAGTAGCGGTGTGATCAAACTGCCTGTCGATGCGCCGCTCGCAATACGCCTGAAGGTGCTGGCGGAGTCGCTCCACGAAATTATCGATGAATTCTCTCCAACGCTCGCCTCGATCGAAGAAGTGTTTATGAATAAGAGCGCGGGGTCCGCCCTAAAGCTGGGACAGGCCAGAGGTGCGGCAATGGTGATCTGTGCTACGCGCGATCTTGATGTGTACGAATACGCACCGCGGCAAATAAAGCAGGCGGTTGTAGGCACCGGTGGTGCGACAAAGGAGCAGGTGCAGCACATGGTGATGCGCTTGCTGCGACTTCCTTCCACTCCAGGTGAGGATGCGAGCGATGCACTTGCGGCGGCGCTTTGTCACATTAGTGGCGAAGCGGTGCGACGTGCCACTGGCGCTCAAGCGTTTGCAATGCGACGGCTAAAATAGTTTCACAAGGGTTTTAAAGCATATGATCGAACGACTTCGCGGCACCATTATCGCCAAGCAAGCACCAGAGGTCATCATCGATGTCGGTGGTGTTGGTTATGAGGTTCGAGTCCCCATGACCACTATTTATCAATTGCCTAGCGTTGGTGAAGAATCCATCGTGCTGACCCACTTTGTGGTCAGAGAAGATGCTCAGCAACTTTATGGCTTTGTCAGAGAGATTGATCGCCGCTTATTTAGAGATCTGATAAAGGTTAATGGTGTGGGTCCGAAGCTGGCGCTCGCTATACTCTCGGGTATGGATACCGAACAGTTTGCGGACTGCCTTAATCGGAATGATGTGAACGCTTTAGTAGTGCTTCCCGGTGTCGGTAAAAAGACCGGCGAGCGATTGCTGGTTGAAATGCGAGATAAAGCGGGGCAATGGCTGTCTGATATGTTGCCAGCGGACGGTTCCGCGGCTCCGAGCTCGAACGCAGTTTCTGACATGCGCGGTGAGGCTGAGCAGGCATTGGTGGCACTCGGGTACAAGCCAACCGAGGCATCCAGGCTTATTTCTGCCGTTGTGTCCGAGGATATCGACTCGAGCGAAGGATTAATCCGTGCCGCATTGCAATCAGCGATGCGATAACCGGCCGGTATTGGCGAGGAAGTCACAGTGATAGAGACAGATCGACTAGTAGCGGCTGACGTCGTCGATAACCGCGAAACGGTGCTTGATCGGGCGGTACGTCCACAGACATTGGTTGATTACATTGGGCAAACAGCCGTTAAGGAGCAGATGGAGATCTTTCTGTCAGCGGCCAAAGGGCGCGGAGAGCCATTAGATCACACCCTGATATTTGGCCCTCCAGGGCTGGGAAAAACCACGCTAGCAAGCATCGTTGCTAATGAAATGGGTGTGCAGCTGAAGACAACGAGTGGGCCGGTATTGGAAAAGGCGGGGGATATTGCTGCCATTATGACCAACCTAGAGCCCAACGATGTTTTGTTTATCGATGAGATCCATCGCTTGAGCCCCTATGTTGAGGAGATACTCTATCCTGCGATGGAGGACTTTCAGCTCGACATCATGATTGGTGAAGGACCAGCAGCTCGCTCGATTAAACTGGATTTACCCCCGTTTACCCTTGTGGGTGCGACCACCCGCGCAGGTCTTCTGACCTCACCACTTCGAGATCGCTTCGGTATCGTTCAACGACTTGAGTTTTATGAGGTTGGCGATTTGAAGCACATTGTGACCCGCGCCGCATCGATCTTGGGTGTTGAAGCGGATGATGCCGGTGCACTCGAAATTGCGAAACGCTCCAGAGGTACTCCTCGAATCGCTAATCGTTTGATGCGACGTGTACGTGACTACGCGCAAGTCAAAGGCGACGGCGTCATTACACAGCACATGGCTGAGCAGGCGCTCGATATGCTCAGTGTCGACGATCAGGGTTTCGATCATTTGGATCGGCGATTTTTGTTGGCGCTTATTGAGAAATTTGAGGGCGGCCCCGTTGGGATTGATAGCTTAGCGGCGGCATTGTCAGAAGAGCGCGGTACGCTTGAGGACGTTATCGAGCCTTATCTTATTCAGCAGGGCCTCATTGTTCGAACGCCGCGCGGTCGCGTCGCAACAAATGCCGCCTATCGGCATTTCGGACTGCCAGCGCCCACTCAAGGCGAGCCACCAGCAGCGCGCTCGGCAAATCTATCACTTGATCTTGAAGGTGAGCTTGGAGGTGGCGAGGGTGCTTGAATACAAGCTGCCGATCCGCGTCTATATCGAAGATACCGACGCCGGTGGTATTGTTTATTACGTCAATTATCTGAAGTATTTTGAACGCGCGCGGACCGAGCTTATTCGGTCTATGGGGATCGATAAAACGGCGGTAATGGACGATGGCTCCGTGTTCGTTGTGACGTCAGCCTCGATTGATTACCTGTTACCGGCAAGACTAGATGACGAGGTCGTTGCGCGTGCCACAGTGATTAACGCGGGCGGAGCGTCAATTCTCTTCGAGCAGGACGTGTCGCGGAGAGGTGAGATACTTGCCTGCGGTAACGTTAGGGCTGCGCTGACCGACGGTACGACAGGGCGACCAAAACGAATGCCGGTAGTGCTACGCACTGCGTTAAAAGAGGCACTTAATTCCAGTGAGGTGATGGATGACAGATGAACTGAGCGTAATTGAGTTGATCATGGGAGCAAGCTTCACTGTGCAGCTTGTCATGGCAATCCTTGTGGCGGCCTCCATAACCTCTTGGTTCATGATTGTGCAGCGCGCCATTATTTTGCAGCGTGCCAACGCAGAGCTCCTCGATTTTGAAGATCGATTTTGGTCAGGAATGGATTTGGCGCAACTCTATCGAGAGGGTTCTGACGCCCTTGAAAAGGGGACTGATATCACTGGTGGTGAGGCGCTTTTTCGTGCTGGTTTTAAAGAGTTTTCCAAGCTGTCACTGCAACCTAACATGGACGCAGAAGCCATTGTTGAGGGTTCACGCCGTGCCATGCGCGTGGCGCTCAATCGCGAGAGCGATCGTCTAGAGCATAACCTTCCGTTTCTCGCGTCGGTTGGATCTACCAGTCCCTACATTGGTTTGTTTGGAACTGTTTGGGGAATCATGCACTCGTTTAGGGGGTTGGCAACCAGCTCGCAAGCTACGCTTGCTGCGGTAGCCCCCGGCATCTCTGAAGCGCTTATAGCAACGGCTATGGGGCTATTTGCTGCCATCCCTGCGGTCTTGGCCTACAACCGATTTGCGGCAAGGGTTGACGCATTACTCAATCGCTACGATGCCTTCATTGATGAGTTCTCGGGCCTTTTGCAGCGGCAAAGTTACGCACAACAGGGTGGTCGAGAAGGTGGTGCTAAAGGTAGGGGCGCTCTGTGAGACCGCGCCGCGCCGTTGCTGAAATTAACGTTGTTCCCTACATCGATGTGATGTTGGTGCTACTTGTTATTTTTATGGCGACAGCACCGCTTCTCATGCAAGGCGTTGAGGTGGATTTGCCGAAGGCAAATTCAACGCCTGTTTCCGATAGCGATGCTGAGCCACTTATTGTGTCTATCGACGCTAAAGCGAAGCTTTATCTCAACTTGGGTGCAAGTGATGATCAGGCACTGAGCATCGAAACCGTAAGACAGAGAGTCGCCACGGTACTCAAACGTAACCCCGACAAGTCTGTCATGGTCTGGGGCGACGCAGCCGTTCCTTATGGTGAGGTGGTCGCGTTAATGTCTGAATTACAGGCTGCGGGCGCGCCCTCAGTTGGCTTGGTTACAGAGGCGCCTGCGAGAAAATAGTGAACTCGGATCGCGTCTTTATCATTACTGTACCGCTCTTTGTCGCTGTCTTAGTTCATCTGGCGTTTCTACTCGCCGTAGAGGGGGAGTGGGTTACAGGTGAGGCTGCCGTGGTTGCCAAGCCTCAAGTGGTCCAGGCGTCATTGGTATCGCTTAATGCGCCAAAAAAACCGACGCCCAAACCGGACAAAAAGCCCGATAAAAAGCCCAAATCAAAACCGAAAGCCAAGCCAAAGCCCGCACCTCAGCCGGTACCGATGCAGCCAAAACCACCTGAACCAGAAGCCCTTCCGCCCGCGCCCGTCGTTAATGAGCCCTCACAGGAAGAAAAGCTAGCAAAGCTACAGGAAGAGTTGATGGCGGGATTGGAGGAACTGCCGGAAGCTGAGCTGTCCGATAGCGATGAGGAATTTGATGAGGTTCAACAGGTCGCTGCGCTCATGCAAGCTCGGATTACGCAGAATTGGCGACTGCCACCCTCTGCCAGAAACGGTATGGAGGCGTTACTAACAATAAACCTTGTTCCCACAGGTGAAGTGGTGGGGATCACTGTAGCGACAAGTAGCGGTAGCAGCGCCTTCGATAGAAGTGCTATCGCGGCTGTCGAGCGCGTCGGTCAGTTTCCGGAGGTTGCCATTTTGTCTATTTCTGATTTCGAGCGATACTTTCGACGGTTTCCCCTACGATTTCGCCCTGAAGATTTGAGGTATTGATCATGTTGTTGCGTGTCTTGGTCATTGTTTTTGGACTTTGTTTTAGCTTTAACGCGTTGGCTCAGCTCGAAATTCAAGTGACACGAGGTATCGACAATCCAACCTCGATCGCAATAGCGCCGTTTGCCTGGGATGGCCTCGGTGCCGCGCCTGAAGACTTCGCTCAAATTATTGATTCTGATCTGGCCCGGAGCGGCCAGTTTAGCCCCGTTAGTCGACGCGACATGCTCAGTTTGCCCACGCGCGCGGAAGATATCTTTTACCGTGATTGGCGAGCGATCGCGGCACGATATCTCGTCATCGGGCGTGTGAGTAAAGGTGCTCAGCTTAGAGTGGAGTTTGCGCTCTATGATGTAGAGCGGGGTATAGAGTTATTCTCTTCTCAGGTGGTGGGTCCTGAGTTCGAGGCGCGAATGATCGCGCACCGCGTAGCGGATGCGATATACGAAAAGTTGACCGGTATCCAAGGTGCATTTGCCACGCGATTGATTTATGTATCGGTAACGCGAAACCCCGAGGGTAAGGATTTCTATCGCCTTACGGTGGCCGACGCCGATGGTCAGCGACCGATCGTATTACTGGAAGGGCGCGACCCCATTCTCGCACCAAGCTGGTCGCCAGACGCAAAAGAAGTCGCCTACGTGTCTTTTGAATCTTCGCGACCTGCTATTTATCGCCAAGTACTGAGCACTGGCGCTCGTGAACAACTGACTAATTTTCGAGGCTTGAATAACTCGCCAGTTTGGTCGCCCGACGGTAAGTCAATGGCGTTAGTACTCTCAAAAGATGGCAGCCCAGATATCTATTTGCTCGATCTTGAAACAAAGCAATTGACCAGACTTACACGGCACTACGCGATCGATACCGAACCTACCTGGATGCCGGACGGTAAATCACTTCTATTCACCTCCGATCGAGGTGGCCGGCCTCAGATCTATCGCTATACCCTGGCAACAGGTAAAGTTGAGCGAGTCACGTTTGAAGGCCGATACAACGCCCGTGCTCGCGTCGCAGAAGATGGACGTAATGTGGCGTTGGTCCATCAGAGAGACGGACGTTTTCACGTGGCAGTGTTCGACTTGATCACGGAGCGTATAACCGTACTAACCGAAACCTCACTTGACGAGAGTCCCAGCATCGCGCCAAACGGCTCGTTAGTCATCTATGCGACAAAGCGCGGTGAACGAAGTGTTTTGAGTGCTGTGGCGGTGGATGGAGGCGTCAAATTTAGCCTTCCAGCGCGGTCCGGTAGCGTGCAGGAGCCCGCATGGTCTCCCATGTTGTTTAGTTGGTAAGAAAAAAAAGTTAGAGCTGTTCAACAAATGGACATATTTGCGCTACATTACGCATATTATAAAACCCGATCTTGTGTAGGAAACACGCCATGACAACGAAAAATACTTTGGGGAAGGCTGCTGCGGTTGTTTTGATGGCTGCTTTGGTGAGCGCATGTTCAAGCAATGCGGCAAAAGAAGAAGCTGCGGCTCAGGCCGCTGCTGAGCGTGCAGCAGCGGAGCAAGCTGTAGCTGCAGAGGCAGCGGCGGCGGAGCAACGCGCTGCTGAGAAGGAAAAAGCCATGAGGATGGCTGAAAAGCGTGAGGAGAAGCGTCGCCTGATGGATGCTGCTTCTGCCGCTGGTAGTGTTTTCTATTTTGATTACGACAGTTCTACTTTGAGCGATGATGCGCGGGCTGCGATTGATGCACACGTTGCATTTATGATGGCTGACGGTGGCAATGTACGTTTGGAAGGCCACACAGATGAGCGTGGAACACGTGAGTATAACCTTGCCTTGGGTGAACGTCGTGCCAATGCTGTGCGGGATTATATGGTCGCGAGTGGCGTACCCAGTTACAAAGTCGAAACGATCAGCTACGGTGAAGAAAATCCAGTTGCTTATGGCTCAGGTGAGTCTAGTTGGAGTAAGAACCGACGCGTGGAGATAAAGTAAGGCTTTATGATCGCTCAACGTTTTGTAAAGCCGGTGCTAGTCGCCGGCTTTTTTATTTTTAGTGGCGCGGCGCCGGCGCAGAACTCTCTAATCCAGCCCTCTGGGTCACCCTCGAGTATCGTTCCCTACGTCCAAGCTGACACATCGGGTGTTAGTGTTTCTACCGAACCACTGCCCGTAGCCGAATCGAATGCCAGATCACTTGCGCTGAGAGTCCAGCAGCTTGAGGAGGAGATTCGCAGGCTGAACGGTCTCATCGAGGAGCAGGCAAGTTTGCTAACCCGGTTACAGGACCAATCGCTTGAGCGTTACGTGGAAGTTGATAGACGCTTGGCGATGATCGCTACAGTGGGCGTGGTAGATGCTCCTGATGATCCCTCCGTGTCGGAGGGTCCCGTCGCGGCGACGGACGGTGGTGAGACGCAGGAGATGCCTGTAGCGCCTCAAATGGGCGAGCAAGAAGCTTACCAGGCCGCTTATGGTTTGGTGCGAGAGCGCCGATTTAGTGACGCTTTAACTGCTTTTGATACGTTTCTTAGCCAATACCCCTTTGGCCGTTTTGCGCCTAATGCGCATTACTGGTTGGGGGAGCTATATCTCGTTGTTGAGCCGGTCGACCCCGAGGCAGCAAGGCAAAACTTTCAAGTTCTGCTGGATCAATATCCGACCGACCGCAAAGTACCTGATGCGCTTTACAAATTGGGCCGAGTTCATGCACTCAAAGGTAACCAAGAACGCTCGCGTGAGTATCTGGATCGAGTGATCGCCGAATACGGTTCTGAGGGCCATCCCGCGGCGCAACTGGCGCAGGATTTTATCGATAGCCAGTAAAGCGAATTAGGTCTCCGTCCGGACGGGTTCGGTAATTTTGAGGGCTTGCTTTTTTGTTTGTAAGCCGTAAGATTCGCGCCCTCTTTAACAGTTTCCGGGCCGTTAGCTCAGCGGTAGAGCAGTTGGCTTTTAACCAATTGGTCGATGGTTCGAATCCATCACGGCCCACCAGCATAAGAAAAGCCGCCCAAAGGGTGGTTTTTTTTTGGTAGTTGGTGCTGATTTGAAGAGAACCAGAGACATGGTTCGTGCTGTGGCCGTCACGGGCATGAGACCTATCGTAGACAAAATATTCCCTCTCGAGGGGCTGACCGACGCATTCCGCTATCAGGAGACTGGTCAGCATCTCGGGAAGATTTGCCTCGAGTTCTGACCACTGCGCTAAATTCGCATTAGGCTTCTTCTGTCGGTAAAGTGCCGTAAACGGCTCAAATCCAAGGACATTATAATGAGTGCGAGTGTTTATATACTGGGCGGTAGCCAAACAGACTTCTCTCGCAATTGGGCTCGCGAGGATCTTGAGGTGTATGACATGTTTGCCGAGGTGCTCCGCGACGCCATTGCCGATGCAGCGATAGAGCCCGCTCAGATCGATGTGGGGCATGTCGGAAACTTTGTGGCGGATCTATTTGCAGGACAGGGCTTAATCGGTGGTTTCTTTGGGCAGGTCTATCCTGAGCTTGCTATGTTGCCAACATCACGCCATGAAGCTGCTTGTGCTTCAGGCTCGATGGCTATTTTGAGCGCCATGCGGGATATTGAAGCTGGACACTACGCTACCGCGTGTGTGCTAGGTCTTGAGCTCATGCGCAACGTCGATGGCAGGACGGGTGCGGAATATCTGGGAGCCGCAACCTGGAAGGGTCACGAAGCGCAGACCTGCGATTTTCCATGGCCTTTCATGTTCGACTTAATTACTCGTGAATACGACCTTCGCCATGGAATGCGCGATGACCACTTGACACGAATCGCTGAGATAAACTTCGCCAATGCCAAGCTTAACCCCAACGCACAAACCCGCGGTTGGCAATTTGCTGAGGGGAGCTTTGGTGCCGACGAACTGCTTAATCCGGTGATTGAGGGGCGCGTTCGCAAACTCGATTGTGGCCAAATCACTGACGGCGCAGCCTGCATCATCTTGGCCAATGAGGACGTAGCGCAAGCCCATGCTGATAAGCAGGGTTTAAGTTTATCGGATATCCCGCGCATAAAAGGATGGGGACATTGCTCTGCGCCGATTTCACTAGAAGCGAAGCTGGAGAGTTCGCGCGGCAGCGGGATCATATTTCCGCATGCAGCCAAGACAATGCATGATGCGCTGGGTCGTGCAGGAATGGGCTCAATTACAGCGGTCGATGGTTTAGAGACCCATGATTGTTTTACGGTCACTGAGTATATGGCGATCGATCACTCGGGTTTAACGGCTCCTGGTGAGAGCTGGAAGGCGATTGAGGAAGGCCGTATCGCACGCGATGGTGATTTCCCCATCAACGCGAGTGGCGGCCTGATTGGTCTTGGACATCCCGTAGGCGCAACCGGTGTTCGTATGGCGCTTGATTGCGCGAAGCAGGTGTCAGGGAAGGCAGGTAACTATCAAATCAATGGCGCTGAGAACCTTATAACTTTCAACATGGGTGGTAGTACGACGACTTGTGCGAGTTTGGTAGTGGGTGTTGGGCAGTGAAGAAAGCGTTCATCTATGACGCGATCCGCAGCCCTCGAACAAAAGCCAAAACCACGGGTGGCCTGTACCAAATAACGCCTACCGGACTTCTTGCCCAGCTACACCAGAGACTTGTTAACCGAACCCATCTTGACCCTGGAAGAGTATCAGAAGTAATCCTTGGTTGCGTAACGCAATACGGTGAGCAAGCGGCCAATATTGCAAAGACATCGGCGCTTTTGGCGGGCTGGCCCGCAAGTGTTGCGGGACTGACGATCAATCGTTTTTGCTCATCGAGTATTGACGCTGTTGCGCTGGCTGCTCTAAAAATTAATGCCGGTCAGTCCCCGGCACTAATAGCGGGAGGTGTCGAGATGATGTCGCGGGTGCCGTTATTGGCGGATGGTGCGCGGGTATTTGCTGAACACCGCTATGGGGTTTCACATCAAGTGTTGTTGATGGGTGCTGGAGCAGATCTCATTGCGACTCGTGTAGGTGCATCTCGAGAGGACTGTGATGAGGTTGCTTTCTTAAGTCATCAACGCGCGCTAGAGGCGCAGAGCCAGAAAAGATTTTCTTCGATTGTCTCGATTAAAACGTCTGAAGGTGAGATCACCAAGGATGAGTGTATTCGTGCGTCACTAACGCGCGAGCGACTAGCAGAGATGCCACCCGCTTTTAAAGAGCTTGGAGCCGAAGGCTCCGACGAGGTGCAACTTGCTGCGTTTGGTGATCTCGAAGCGATCTCTCACGTCCATACCGCTGCTAACTCCCCCGCCATGTGCGATGGCGCAGCCGTCTTACTAGTTGGTGACCAAGGATTGGGGGATCAACTGTCAGTCACGCCTCGCGCAGAGGTTGTCGATTCGGTAACCTGTTGTGCCGAACCACTCGAAGTTGTTAGCGGATGTGTAACAGCTACCGCAGAGATTTTGCGCCGGAATCGACTCTCGACCAACGATATCGATGTGTTTGAAGTTCACGAAGCCTTCGCGGCAACGATTGTGAAGTTAACACGCGAGCTCGATCTGGGACTTGATACAGTGAACCTGAACGGAGGTTGCATCGCGCTAGGACATCCCATGGGTGCCACCGGGGCCATTATGGTAGGTACCGCTATTGACGAGTTGTATCGAGCAGGCGGGGAGCTAGCCGTCGTTGCAGCAAGTGGTGCTGCAGGGAGTGGGAGTGCGTTACTCTTGCGGCGCTGTGCTTAGTCTTCCGTTGCCGACTGCCCGAGGTAATCAGCGTAGAGAATTTCGTTTGTCAGGCGCTTTTTATAGCGGCGTTGTCGTCTTCGCGCTTTTGCTGCATTAGCGCGCCAACCGGCTCGCTTGTCAGATACGAGTTCCTCCACGTCGTCTGCCAATTCAATCTTTTGTCCGTCGCGCTCATAGGTTCGGCGAGGCATAAACTCTCCAGCACTTCACAGGACGCCTAGAATGATGGAGTTGGGTCGTGTTTGCGATCGAAGAAGTGGTTCAAAGCTGTTCGCTTGCTGGACTATTGCAGGCCTAGAGTCGGCGCTTACGGCTTGAAATCTTGAGCAACAGGGTTAGGCTTCAGTCCAAGAATCCGTGATGGGGGAGTCAGGGTGACATTAGAGAAGCTTTTGGTCTCCACTGCGATAGTTACACTGGCAGCCTGTGGTGGCGGCGGTTCGGGTGGACCAAGCTTTCCCTCGGCTAGCAGTGGTTCTAGTGGCGGCGACGGTAGCTCATCCGGCGGTACGCAAACACCACCACCCGCGGCTGAGCCTCCTGAGCTGCGGGATTTGGTTGGAGATCCTGTAGCGACAGATGTAGCTCGCTTTCTCACACAGGCCACTTTTGGTCCGACAGAGGCAGCCCTCATAGCACTTTATGAGGAGGAAGCTGACTTTTCCTCCTGGATTGACGCCCAAATATCACTGCCTCAATCCGATACTTTGAGCCGTCTCGATGAGCATATGCGGGACTCTTATTTAGACCCTTTGGACAAGTCTGATCTCGATGTCGAGTGGCAAAAGCGCATGCTGGTCAGCGACGTACTGTGGGAAACCTTCGTGCACAGCGAGGACCAGCTGAGGCAGCGAGTGGCCTTTGCCCTCAGTCAAATTTTTGTGATTTCCGATTTGTCAGATGCACTGTTCAATGACGCCCGAGGTATTGTTCACTATCACGACCTAATGGCTGAACATGCCTTTGGTAACTATCGTGATCTTATGAAGGCTGTGACGCTCAACCCGATGATGGGTGAGTACCTAAGTATGATCCGAAACGAGAAAACCGATAGTGCGCGGAACATCCGACCCGACGAAAACTACGCCCGCGAACTAATGCAGCTGTTTACCATCGGTTTGGTGGCGTTAAATACCGATGGGTCGGTCAAATTTGATTCGCAAGGAGATCCCATCCCCACTTATAACCAGGATGTGATTAAGGGCTTCGCGAGCGTATTCACGGGATGGATGTATGCTAACGCACCTTATTGGTATTGGGATGGCTGGGGTGTTGCGAGTACCACCGAGCCAATGAAGGCGTTTGAGGCCTATCATGATACTGAAGCGAAGGTGTTGCTCAATGACGAGGTGCTTCCTGCGGGCATGACCGCAGAGCAAGACCTAGAGGCTGCGCTGGATAATATTTTTGATCACTCAAATGTGGCTCCTTTCGTCAGTAAGCAACTCATCCAACGATTGGTCACCAGTAACCCTTCACCAGATTATGTCTCAAGAGTAAGTGCCGTGTTTAACGATAACGGTCGGGGTGAGAAAGGTGATCTCGAGGCAGTGGTGAGAGCTATTCTTCTCGATCCGAAAGCGCGACAGACAGACAGTCTGACGGATGAACAATTTGGAAAATTGAAAGAGCCAGTTTTGAAGTTCACGTCGTTGATGCGGGCATTTGATGTGTTGGCGGAGCAGCCACTGAATGAGGCTGGCACAGCGGAAACTGAGACTATTCGATTTTTTTGGCCCGGCTATGATTATGGGCAGCGAGCTTACGGTTCGCCATCCGTCTTCAATTTCTATCGCCCCGACTACGCACCTGCGAAGGCCTTTGATCACGGGGGTGTCGTTGCACCTGAGTTCCAAATTTTGACCGAGCAAAACATCACTGCAGCCTCGAATTGGGGCGGCGCTGTTATTTTTAATTCGTATGATTTCTTGCGCGAAAACTGCGAGGAGGAACTCAGCTTTGAGTCGGGTGTCGGATGTGTGTTTGCGCGCTTCGACGATGAGATTGAGCTCGCTCGTGATGCGGACGAACTCCTAGATCACCTGAATATGTTGATGTTAGGTGGTCAAATGAGCCAAGGGATGCGAGATGTGCTCCTTGAGCACATTGAGCCGTTCAATGCCGAGCAGGAGCAAGAACGTTTGTACCGAGTAGCGGAGGCAACCTACTTGATCTGGATGTCTCCAGAGTTTGCGGTCCAGCGATAAGGAACGAGCCAATGATTTTCTTGAAAAATAAGTCGTTGGATCGACGAACATTTATAAAGCAATCAGCACTTGCGGCACTCGGCTCCTCGAGTTTCTCCGCGCTATCGACGCAATTTAATCTGGCGCACGCGCAAGTGGGCGGTGCTGACGATTATCGTGCGCTCGTGTGTGTCTTCCTCTACGGGGGCAATGACGCCTTTAATATGCTCGTGCCCAGATCTGCGGGTGATTACAACGTTTACGCGGATGCTCGGCGCAATCTCGCAACGGCTCGCGAAGATTTGCTAGCGCTCAATCCTGCCAATAGCTTACCCGCTGACTATGGCCTTCACCCGGAACTCACTGAACTAAAAACGTTGTTTGATGCAGGTAAGCTTACTATGATCGGAAATGTTGGCACCCTGATTGAGCCGACACTTCAGTCCGACTTCGTCAACAATCGCGTTGAACTCCCACCTCAGCTGTTCTCGCACAACGATCAACAAAATTTTGTGATGAGTCTGCAGGCAACCCAAGAACGTCAGGGTTGGGCGAGTCGAATCGCGGATGTAATGATGGATGCGAATGCTAATCCGGATCTGTCGATGAACATTACGCTCAGTGGTTCGAACACGCTACAGACGGGTGGAATTAGCGCACCCTATGCACTGGGTCCCGAGGGCGTGAATGATTATTGGTCGTTGCAGCCGGGCAATCCGGATGCCTGGTCAGTGAATCGCAATCGTGCCTATGACGCGCTTTTGAGCCAATCGCAAACCCACATGTTCGCATCCGAGTTTGCTAGGACTCAGCGTCGATCTATTGACCTGGGTGTTTCATTACGAAGTGCGCTCAACCAGACACCCGCACCCCAGACGACTTTTCAGAGCGGTAGTCGACTGGCGGGTATGTTACGCATGATTGCGCATCTCATTTCTGCGCGTGAAACGCTGGGCATGCGTCGCCAAATTTTCTTTGTGGGCATCGGTGACTACGATACCCACGGTGACCAGGTGAATCGTTACCCTGCCTTGATGCGGGAGCTAAATCACGCACTATCATCTTTCTACCAGGCAACTGTTGAGCTGGGCGTCTCGGAGCAGGTAACTACGTTTACTGCCAGCGATTTTGGTCGCACTCTAACGAGTAATGGCGATGGTACCGATCACGGTTGGGGTAGCCATCAGATGGTGATGGGCGACAGCGTAATGGGTAACCGCATTTTCGGCACTATGCCCGAACTTGCTATCGGCAGTAACGACGATATTGGTGAGGGGCGAATCATCCCAACCACGTCGATCGATCAGTATGCGGCAACACTGGCGAGGTGGTATGGACTCAGTCCGTCTCAGGTTGCGGAGACGTTCCCATCGCTCGCTAACTTTAATTCTGCTGACTTAGGGTTCATGCGGCTTTAGTCACTGCTTGCAAGCCATTTCGAATCATCTGCCGGTTGCTCTCAAAGTAGTCGAAATTCGCGAGCGCTGACGGACTGAAAGCTATTAGTAAAACAGCAAGGCTTTGACCAATCTTTTGCATCTTCAATTTCCGGAATATTGATTGAGAAAGGAGATTATCGGGTATTTTGCCCTCACTACTTACGATCGCATCTGAAAAGATTCAAGGTTTTAACGTATGAAACCCGCATGGTACGCACGACTCAAAAAATCTATCGAAAAAAATAAGCGTGACGCGCATAACCGGTACTTTCAACTGGCCACCGTCGCTGCAGATGGCACTCCACGTGTACGAATGGTGGTCTTTCGTGGCTTTTTCGACGATGGTTTATCCATCTCAATTATTACCGATTCTCGGAGTCAAAAGATAAGCGAATTGGCCACTTGCTCGAGTGTTGCAATCGGTTGGTACTTCACGCACACCAGGGAGCAGTATCGGCTCCGATGCAACGCGTCTTTGTTGGTTGCTCATGATGATCCAGACGAACAAAGAATTCGAGTTTGGTCAGTTCTTTCTGATGCTGCCAAAGCACAGTTTTTTTGGAAGACGCCAGGTCTGGTTGCGGGAAGGGGTAATGTTCCCGAAACGACTGGTTCACCACCCGATACCTTTGCGGTTATAGGTTTCGATCCCTTTTCAGTTGATCATCTCGTATTGTCCAAGGTGCAAACTCGGACGTTGAGCGAGTTTGATGGGGTCGCTTGGTCGGAGACCGCGCTCAATCCATAACGGCAGACTCTATTTGAGTTTTACGCCAATCTCTCGAAGGGTTCTTTCAGATTTGACGCAGGTTTGTCACAGGTGCATCTCGAAATGGTTCAATGCATCTAATGGCGTGTCTTGGATGTTCTCTCGGGTGTAAGTGCCGCAAAGCTCGGAGTGGCACCTGCTGGATTTTCCTTTATGCTAGGCGCAATAACAAAAATGCATATCAAAAGGTTGATCATGACTTCAGTCAAACTACTGAAAAAATCCCTTAAGTTTCCCTTTTCAGTGCGTGAAAATGGCTGGTCTCAGAGCAAAGGGTCTATCGTCGTAGCCACTATTTGCGGACTAGTGCTACTCCCTAGCTGTGGCGGCGACTCGGTAGGCCAGTCAAGCGAGTCCTTCAGTACGATGGCGGACGTCCATACTAATCCAGAGGTCATTGCTAGCACGGCAAAGATCGATCAGTTGCTCATTGAGCAGGATCCAGATGGTAATTGGATGGCAAGCATCTTTGATTCCGATTCGGTTCTGTTAGAGAGAGGGTCTGGCGCTTTGCCAGCGATAAGTCAGTCCGGCGCAACGTCGTCCGGAACGCGTTCCGCTTATTACGGTGATTTACACGTTCATACCGAGTACTCGTTTGATGGGTATGCCATGGGAACTCACGCGACTCCCTATGACGCGTATAGATTTGCCAGGGGAGAGGCGATAACAAACCCCGGTGGATTCGATATGCAACTGTCCAGGCCGCTAGACTTTTATGCGGTCACCGATCACGCCATGTTTCTTGGCCTTGCCAAAGCCTCAGCCGAAACGGTTACCGATTTCTCTCAGAACAGCTTTGCGACGCCTTATCACGGTCTGAATGACGCTGATAATTACGGCACGGGTTTCGTGAGTATGATGCGCAGGCTAGCGACATTCGCTGGTTTCCTTCCCAATGCCGTTTTAGGCATCCGTTCAGGCGAGATTGACCGAGATGAGGTTTTGGGAGTCATTCGCTCGGCCTGGGAAGACATTATTATCGCGGCCGATGAGTTCAACGATCCCGGCAATTTCACTACCTTCGTAGCTTACGAATACACCGCATCGACGATGGATATGGGTAATCTTCACAGGAATGTGATTTTCAAAGGCAGTGACAAATTGCCTCGTGAACCTTTCTCTCGTTTCCATTCGGTGAATCCAGAAGATCTCTGGAATTGGATGGATGGGTTGCGGGCGATGGGAGTCGAGAGTATGTCGATTCCGCACAACTCGAATGGTTCCAATGGTCAGATGTTTAAACTCGAGGACTGGGCTGGTAATCCCTTGGATGATGCTTATGCCGAGCAACGGATGCGCAATGAGCCAGTGGTTGAGATCACTCAGGTCAAGGGAACGTCCGAGACACACCCTTTATTGTCAAACCGAGACGAGTTCGCTGGTTTCGAGATTATGCCCTATCGAGTGGCCACTAACGCCCTCAGCGCCCTCAACGGCTCTTACGTGAGAGAGGCCTTGCTCAATGGGTTGAGTCTTGAGCAATCTGGCGTCACTAACCCCTATAAATTTGGCTTCATAGGCTCGAGCGATACTCACTCAGGGGCGGCTGCGATTGAAGAAGACAATTTCGTCTCTAAGTTGGGGTTACTCTCCAGTGAGGCGGCACAACGTGGTTCGGTTCCTTACACCGGCCTAGATGCGCAAACCTTCTATTGGGGCAGTCGTGTATTGGCTATGACCAACCCGTCACCGCGCGGTGGTGCGGCGTATTCAAAGGTCAATGGTGAGGTCTACATCAGCGGCGCGACGCCAACCTTTGGCGCTTCAGGCCTCGCGGCGGCCTGGGCGGAGGAAAATACTCGAGAATCACTTTATGAGGCTTTCAGACGCAAAGAGGTGTTTGCAACGTCTGGACCCCGCATAAAAGTGAGGTTCTTTGCGGGTGCCGACCTTGACGAGACCATGCTCCAGACTGCCGATGGTATAGATCGCGCTTACGCTCAGGGTGTCACCATGGGGGGGGATGTTGCGTTGTCAGACGAGGATACGCGCGCGCCTAAATTCCTGATTATGGCATCGGCGGACCCATCAAGCGCACCGTTGCAGCGGTTGCAAGTGATCAAAGGCTGGATTAACGCGGCCGGAGAAACCCGCGAAGAGGTCATCGATGTGGCTTGCGCAGGTGGTGCTAAAGTTGACCCGAAGACGCGCCGCTGTCCCGATAATGGTGCTTTTGTGGATATTTCCACCTGCGCGATTAATCCCGAAACGGGTGCCGCGCAACTTTCAACACTTTGGTCTGATCCTGATTTTGACCCCTCTATTCGGTCTTTTTATTATGCTCGCGTTATCGAAAATCCTACGTGCCGTTGGTCAACCTGGGATGCCATCCGAGCTGGCGTCGATCCTAGACCGGACTTAGCAAAGACCCTTCAAGAGCGCGCTTGGTCCTCGCCGATTAATGTCATACCTGTTGAGGGATGATTAACGAGGAATCTCGCGCTTATAGATGGTTGAAGACAAAAAAAGCGCTCTATAGAGCGCTTTTTTCGTTTTTACTCTGAGCCTATCGTGCTCAGATTGGTCACTGTTACATTGCGATATCGACTGCATATGACACAACGAACTTAAGGCTGTCGTTGTCATAACCACCTTCAGCCGCAGCACCCTTAACATTGGTATCTGAAATCATGAAGGTAAAGCCGTCCTTGCTAAAGGATACGTTGTAGTCAGTGTATCCACTCGCATTACCGTTAAACGCCTCAGCAAAATCACCATCGTGATGTCCCATGTGTAAACCCACGCCGACGCCGTTGCTTAACTCAAAACCGTAATCGAGAGATAAGTAGTAGGCTTCGCCAAATCCGAAGTCTTGTCCTTCGCCTTCATCAGCTTCTGTATTGGCGAGTAGGTTGTACTGGACACTGAAATCTCCAATTCCCATGCCCACGTAAACTTCACCAAAGTCGAACTCTGCTTCGCTGTCGTAGTTGTAGTAGAGATAACCCACATCCCAGCTAATGTCGCCCGTGCTGAATGCGTAGCCCGCGTAGACATCGTGCTCGTAAGAATAAACATCACCGGCGCCGTAGTTTACATTCGAGGCCCACGTACCGACGTAGAAGCCGCTGTCTGCTGCGTAATCGATGCCACCTTGAACCGCAGCTTCGTTCTCGGTCTGGGTGAGACCACGCCAAATGTAGTTGCTGGTCATCGATGCGTTTGCGGACCACTCGCCTGCATTCGCGGTCGTCGCCATAGCGCAGATCAACGCTGCAGGTATTGCGATAGCGGCTTTTGTAGTTCGGGAAATAGTTGTCTTCATGTTTACTCCTAGTAGTAACGATATTGGGGACCAGTGCGCTTTCCCAACTTTTTGGTAAGCGCGATGGACGTGGTCATTCCCTGTTTTGCAACATGCGGGCCAAAAACAATAAACTATTGTTTTATATATATTTTTTAGTATTTTTCATTCGTTTCAGTATGAGTTTTCGCTCTCGCCATTCCTTGTTTGCACTATGCTGGTGCGGGCGAGGTCGTTTTTGGGGCGTTGTGGGGGAGGCGCTGCAAGGAGAAGGTGCTTAGACTTTTTTGTGATCTCTACAGAGGACAGCTCGTAAGTAATACAAGCAATGTTTAGAGGTCCGACTGAATGAGCAACTTTTCGCGCCTATTGGCAACACTCACGTTCTTACTCACCTCGGTTGAAGTGTCTGCGGAGGTGATAGCCTCGAGCAATACTGAAACGATTGATTGTGGATCTGTGGTTTCTCAAACCGTCACTGAGATGCGTGTCGGCGCCGAGGCATGGTGGTCAGATGACGTTGAAAAAATGGCTGGGATGGCGGCAATGTCGGCGTGCTTTAAAGTGCTCTCGGCGCATGCAACCAACGCTAGCAATGATGCAGAAGGAACTGCTTCTAAGGCATCGGCCAAAGGTGACGCCACTGCACAGTCAGACGCTTCATCGAGTTTAAGCTTTAGGCCCTTATCGGGTTCGGCAAGTAAAAAACCTTACGAGCGAGCGCGAGCGCGTAAAGACCCAAAGTGAAGCGGGATCAAGCCTTAGGCTTCGTGTTGCTCAGGACACCTAACGCAGATGACATGGGCATGAGCTCCAGTGTGAACGTGTCTCCAGCCCTAAGCTGTCCGATCGAGCGCATAGCTGACTGGGAGCACTGGAGTATTCGCGGGTAACCGCCAATGGTTTGTCCGTCTGCTAGCAGCACGATTGCCTGTCCACCGGATGTCACTTGCACAGTACCAGGCATAACGCCTGATGAGAGCATCTCTTTGTTTTGGTACTTATCCTGGATTGTTAGGGCGGTATCGGTCCGCAGGCCAACGCGATTTGAGGGCTCGCAAACTGTAATTTGGTGAGAGGTTAAAGTCTTCTTAGCCTCCTCAGTCAGCCAATGAAACTCGGGTCCAGCATACGCAGTGATCCGGTTCGATAGCATCGCGGGTTCGATTCTTTGTGTAGGCCATGGTTTGACGCGTTTCGGAACGGTTACGAGAGAGTCACCCGCTTTCCACACAGCGTCGGGCAGTAGCTCATGGCTCCCAACGCGGAGTGCACTAGCGCTGCCAAGCCATCGCTGAACCTGCCAGTCCCCCGCAACAGCTAAATACCCCCGACACCCTTTGTCAGGGTTGGAAAAACTAAGGGTATCGCCGGCGTTGAGGTCTATCCGAAGCGTATTTGGCTTTTTCTCCCCGTTTAGGTAAACGCCGAAATTGGCGCCAGCCAAGGCGATGGAGCCCGCTTGTTCGCAGTGCAGCTTTGGTCCGCTCAAAGTAAGCTCAAGAACAGGCGTGTCGATCGGATTGCCTACGAGTTGATTGGCGTAGCGCATGGCGGGGACGTCGAGTGCTCCACTCACCGGGATGCCGAGGTGTGTATACCCGCGACG
Source organism: Luminiphilus sp. (assembly GCA_965655685.1). GTDB lineage: Bacteria > Pseudomonadota > Gammaproteobacteria > Pseudomonadales > Halieaceae > Luminiphilus. The sequence continues at coordinate 26,913 of CBFHHL010000076.1, read as the reverse complement.
TCCTTTGTCCTGCGTTGTGGTCCTGAACCCGCTGGTGATGAAGGTGATGATCATTGCTTGAATCTATCGAGATTAAGTTCGCCTTTCTCAGCAGCTCGCGCCAGGTCGCTGAAAAGGCGTTTTGATGCAGGTATGAAGGTGATCTGATCATTTGGAGAGAACACGGCTGGGGATGGGCGCTTCTGATCAAAAATTGAAAAAGGAAGGCGTCCGATTACGCGCCATCCGCCCGGTGAGTCCATTGGATAGATACCTGCTTGCTGTCCCGCAATCGCCACTGAGGATGACGGTATCCATATTCTCGGTATTGCAAGTCGTCGACAATGAAGCTCCGTCGGTAGATCGCCGAGATAGGTAAAGCCCGGAAGAAACCCTAAGGCATTCACTCTGTAGGAAGCCCGACAGAAAGTCTCGATGATGTGACTCCAAGTTAGACCCACTTCATCTTGAAGTGCTAGCGCGTCCTCGTCGTTTGCCTCCACAAACAATGTTGGAAGGAGCCATGAGGTGCTCTTTACATCGTATTTTTTAGACGAAGACTCTGCGCTGGGATCTTCGAGTAGTTTGGTGAGGACTGAGGCTATATAACTGCCTGAGATAATGCGGGGATCATAGATGACAAGCAGGCTGACATAGCTGGGTGTTGTACTCTCAACGCCGCGTAAATTCAGGGCAAGTAATTGTTGATTGAGTGCGATAACGGTTTTCTTGGCAGACACGGTTTGTTGCTCATCAAACTGCACCAGCAACCCTGCTTCTCCGTAGAATTGTATGCGGCTGTCATACGAGCGTTTGTGTGAAGGCGTCTCATTCACTTCACCGCGCTCACCTTGATGTTATTTTGGTAAAGCAATGTATTGATTGCTTTTACGTGGTCTAGCGCCCCCCGTGTGTCACTATGAATACAAATCGTGTCTGCCTTCAGAAGGATGATGTCACCTGTGATCGACGTAATGACGTTTTCTTGAATCAGAGACAGAATTTGAGCGGCCGCTGCCTCTGGATCTTCAATTACCGCACCCTGAAGACTACGAGAGGTAAGCTCGCCGCTATCGCTGTAACGCCGGTCGGCGAAGGCCTCTGCAATAAAGGGTAAACCCGCTTTCCTGCAACGCGCTTCTAAGCTACTTCCGGCTAAACCCATCAGTGAAAGGCTTGGGTCGACGCGCTTTACGGTTTCAATAACTATGTTGGCAAGCTCTGCGCGCTTAATCATGTCGTTGTAGAGCGCGCCATGCGGTTTCACGAAGGCGAGCTGCGTGCCTTCCTGTTGTGCAATATCTCGAAGGGTGCAAATTTGCGAGAAAAGTGTTGCTGATAAGTCTGCGAGTGGAAGGACTAAGCTCCGTCGTCCAAAATTACGTTTGTCGGGATACGCGGGATGAGCACCGATACGGAGCCCGTTCTCAACCGCATTAGAAACGGTAATTCTCATGGAGTGCTCATCACCAATATGACCCCCGCAGGCGACAGAACAACTGCTGATGAAAGGCATCAAAGCGAGATCTGATTCGCCGCCTGAGCGGGAATATTGCCCTGTTTCCGTTCGACGCTCTGAGTCCCACTCGCCCATATCGCAGTTTATGTCGATGGTGTTGTATTCGGTGATTTGCATATCGATTCACTATTGCAACCGTCTACTCGTTGCTCTTTTGTTAAAAGTCATTCATTTGCAGTGACATTGGTTCTATTACTAGCGTTTCCATTCATTGGGTTTGAGGGGTCTCATGCTGAGCTGTTTCGTGCGTGGCGTAGCTCCTTTAGTACCGACCGCTCTAAGCACTAAAGTAGTCCTGTCGCCAATAGGATGCCCCTCAACCCTAAACCACAGGCAACGGTCAGCACAAAAAATCCCATCACATTATTCAGCAGTGAATTACGGTAATTTCCCAATAACTCTGAATCGTTGGCGATCCAAAGGATGAAGGCGGCGGTTATTGGCAGAAGTAGCCCGTTAGTGAATTGCGCGAAAACAATAAGTTCGATGGGTTTAAGACTTAGCGAGGCAACGATAACGCCAAATGCAAGTACGAGACGCCATGTCCATTTAAAAACCCGATCGCGCTGCTCAGCGGCTAGATTCAGCACTTCGGTAACCGCATACGCCGCTGCAAGCGGGGCCGTAATCGCTGATGATAATCCTGCGGCAAAAAAGCCCAGCCCTAGAACAGCGAAACTCGCTTGCCCAAGAAGTGGCGCGAGCGTTGGCGCCAACTGCGTGAAGGAGGACGTTGGCGTTGGCCCGCCATGTAAAACCGCTGCTGTCACCGCGATGCATAAAGTGATGATGCCCCCTCCTATAACCGAGATTTGAATGTCTCGTCTTGCATCCGCCAGCGTCAAGCCGTCTCTGCTGTGACGTTTTATCACCGATGCGTGCAAGTACAAGTTATACGGGACAACAGTTGTTCCAATGATGCCAAGTACAATAAGCCCCGCGTTTTCCGGCATCGTTGGGATGAGCAGGCCTCGCACAATGTCTGCAAGACTGGGCTGCACCACGAGTGCGGTGCCCAAGAACACGAGCGTCATGGCCAGTACCAGCAGACCCAATGTTTGCTCAAGAAATTTAGAGCCCTCTCGATTGAGTATGAAAAAGGCAACCGCCCCAATCACTAAAGGCCAAATGTTGAGAAAGCTTACGGTCCACCCCGGAAGTCCCGCGCCGGCGCCAGTAATGTTTCCCGCCTCGTAAGCCGCATTTCCGATCACGATGGCCGCGATGACGAGCAAAGCCGAAGGCCAGCGGAAGAGAGTGTTAGATGTGCGTGCCGCAATTGCCTCACCTAGGCCGACTTGTGCGACAGCTCCCAGGCGTGCAGTCATTTCTTGAAGCGTCAGTGTGGCAACGATGGAAAAAGTAATAGCCCAGAGTAATGTGAAGCCAAAGTTGCCGCCTGCGAGCGTCGCGGTGGTAACGGTGCCTGGTCCGATGAAAGCAGCGGCGATCATTGCGCCCGGGCCGAAGCCTTTTATTCTCTTTGTCATTTGTATTCAGGGCTCGCTCGATAAGTTAGTCAGTGGCGCGAGTGTAGCTCGAACCCATCTAAGCTTGAAAATGTGTTTGGGTGCGATGACATTGAGTATCAAAGCCCTCCGCATCAGGGTGGGTTCTGGTTTAAACTCGCTACTTTGGATTTAGAGGAGCAAGGCATGGGGCGCGCCTACCAGAACCGCAAAGAATCAATGGCGAAAACGGCCGCAATGAAAACGGCGGTTTATTCGAGGTACAGCCGCGAGATCTACATGGCGGCCAAAGCCGGCGGTACGGATCCCTCTGCAAACTTGTCGCTCCGCTCTTTGATCGATCGTGCGAAGAAGGATCAAGTCCCCTCGCATGTCATCGAAAAGGCAATGGATAAAGCAAGTTCTGGTATCGGTGAGGACTTTCAAATTGCACGGTACGAGGGTTTTGGCCCGGGCGGAACGATGCTGCTGGTTGACTGTTTGACCGACAATGCCAACCGAACCATTGGTGAAGTGCGTCCGGCCTTTACAAAAGGTAAGGGAAAGTTTGGATCACCAGGTACGGTGGCGCACATGTTTGAACATGCTGCGGTATTCGTGTTCAAGGGAGATGAAGAAGCGGTCTTGGATTGCTTAGTTATGGCTGACGTAGATGTCCTCGAAGTGGAGTGCGAGGAGGATATGGTGACGGTCATGGCGCCAAACACAGAGTTTGCGAAAGCGCGTAATGCGCTCACGGATGAGTTCCCTGATATAGATTTCGAAGTTGACGAAATTCAGTTTGTCCCAAAGGGTGAGACGCCCATCTCTGGAGAAGACCTTGAGCAGTTTGAAAAGCTCCTCGACTTACTCAATAAGTGTGAGGATGTGCAGAATATCTACCATGACGCAAAATACTAAGACGGCGCCTACAGCGATTTAAGAACCGACGACCTAATGCTCAGAACAAAAAACGTTTGAAAAAGGTCAAGAATAGCGCTCAGAAGGCGGCAAAGAGGTCATCATCGTTAGCGAAACTCTTGAACTCCAAGGCATAGCCATTGGGATCTCTGAAAAAGACCGTTCGCTGCTCTCCAGGCGTGCCCTCAAATCGGACTGAAGGCTCGATAATCATGTCCACCCTGCCACTGATTCGCTGGCAAAAAACCCTATGTTGATCTGGTGTAAGTACAACGCCGAAATGCGGAATCGGCACGCTGTGGGCATCGACCGGGTTGTAGGATTCGGGCAGTGGTCCTGACCCTGTAACGTGGAACACCAATTGATGACCGAACAGATTGAGATCGATCCAGTCGTCGCTAGTTCTACCCAAGCTGCAGCCAAGAACGTCGATATAAAAGGTCTGGGTCTCCTCTAGCTTGGCGGTGGGTAGGGCAAGGTGGAAAGGTCTAACGCTCACGGATAATTCCTTTAGACAATGGCGATATCAGTTCTGTACCGGGCTTTCGGTGTTGGACAAAGAATACGCGATTTGATCCGTGTGTGGTGGTTTTGCTCTCCGTAAGATCGGTCATCGTGACTTGGCATTATTCATACGGGCGATCCAAAACATTCTTGTCGGTCAAAAAAACATACTGTATGTTCAAATCACGATTTGGTGGCGTCGCACGCAGTAGTTTTGTGAACGCTGCTCACTCACTCTAGAAACCAAACATAACGTTATAAAAGGGGTAGGTTATGGACTTAGGTGTCTCCGAAAAAGTTGCGCCCATTCTCGAAAGTGTCCGGAATTTTCTTAATGAAGAAGTGATCCCACTGGAAGAGGAATATAAGGCACAAATTGAAATAGGGTCTCCATGGGAATTCACCGATCGACAAACTGAAATCCTGGAGAGTTTAAAAGCCAAAGCTCGCTCACAGGGGCTGTGGAATTTTTTCCTTACCGATAAAAACGGTACTGGTCTCAATACTGTTGAGTACGCCTATTTGGCTGAGGAAATGGGTCGTTCTTACATTGGCGCAGAGGTTTTCAATTGCAGCGCTCCCGATACTGGGAATATGGAAGTCATACACAAGTACGGAACCGAGGCGCAGAAAAAGCAGTGGTTGGAACCGCTGATGAACGGAGAAATTCGCTCCTGCTTTGGTATGACCGAGCCCGACGTTGCTTCCTCTGATGCGACCAATATTTCTACTACAGCTGTGCTCGAGGGTGATGAGTGGGTGATCAACGGAGAGAAGCATTGGACCAGCGGTGCCGGCGATCCCCGGTGTAAGGTGATGATCTGCATGGTCAAAACGGACCCCAGTGCACCTAAGCACCTACAGCAGTCTCAAATACTTGTGCCCATGGACACCCCCGGGGTCGAGATTGTTCGCCCGCTTACTGTATTCAACAACGTTGATGCGCCACACGGTCATATGCGAGTGAAACTGAACAACGTGCGAGTGCCCAAGGACTGCATGATTTTGGGTGCCGGTCGAGGTTTTGAAATTTCACAGGGCCGCTTAGGGCCAGGCCGTATTCACCACTGCATGCGTTCAATCGGTGCGGCTGAAAAAGCCTTGGATTTGCTCTGCAAGCGCGCAACAACGCGAACCGCTTTTGGTCGTCCGTTGTCGAAGCTTGGGGGGAATATCGACATCATCGCCGATGCTCGAATGAACATCGAGCAGGCGCGTTTATTGACGCTAAAAACAGCCTGGATGATGGATACAACTGATCCAAAGGAAGCGCGCATCTGGATATCTATGATCAAAACAGTTGTGCCAAACATGGCCTTGAAAGTCATTGATGATGCTATTCAAATGCACGGGGGTATTGGTGTCTCCAACGACACGCCATTGGCGAACATGTGGGCGGGACAGCGCACATTGCGATTGGCCGATGGACCCGATGCGGTACACCGCATGGTTGTTGGCCGGCACGAACTTAAGGCCTACACCACGGTAGAAGACACAGGTGCGACGTTTAGAGACGGATAAGCTTCACCTATTAATAGACAAGGAATCTAATCATGGCGATCACATGGGTCGAACCAGATGAAATGGTAAATATGGTGGGCACGAAGTTGCCCGCTAGCGATTGGATGACGGTTGATCAAGATCGTATCAACACGTTTGCAGATTGCACTGAGGATCATCAGTTTATCCACATCGATGAGGAGGCGGCAGCCAAGACACCGTTCGGTGGCACGATTGCTCATGGCTTTCTTACGCTCTCGCTACTCACCAAGTTGAGCTCCGAGAATACGGTGGGTGTTAAAGGCACTGTCATGGGCGTCAATTACGGTATCGATAAGCTACGCTTTATTGCACCGGTGCGCGCAGGCAAGCGAATTCGTGCACATTCAGAAATATTGAATGTAGACCGCAAAGATGCGAACCGTTTTCTCGTGAAGACCGGCGTAACGGTAGAAATTGAAGGTGAAGAAACACCCGCACTCTACGCAGAGTGGTTGGGTATGTCTTTTATCGGTTAACACACTTTATTTAGGGAATAGTAATAATGACGATTCGGTATGACGGTCAAGTTGCGATCGTTACGGGTGCAGGGAATGGCTTGGGTAAGAGTCATGCGCTTCAGTTAGCAGCGCGTGGTGCAAAAGTGGTAGTAAACGACTTGGGCGGCACCGTCGACGGTAGCGGCGGGGGAAGTGCTGCTTCTCAGGCCGTTGTTGCGGAGATCGAGGCGGCGGGTGGTGAGGCAATGGCGCACGGTGCGAATGTTGCTGACTTTGAGCAGGTGCAGGACATGGTTGCAAAAACCATGGAACGTTGGGGTCGAATCGACATCCTCGTGAACAATGCTGGCATCTTGCGTGATAAGAGCTTCGGTAAGGGCTCGCTTGAAGACTTTAAGCTGGTGCTCGACGTGCACTTAATGGGCAGTGTTAACTGCACAAAGGCTGTGTGGGACATCATGCGCGAGCAAAATTATGGGCGTGTGGTCGTGACCACGTCATCAAGCGGTCTGTACGGTAATTTCGGTCAGACCAACTACGGCGCAGCGAAAATGGGTGTTATCGGGATGATGAACACGCTCGCCCAAGAAGGTGCAAAGAACAACGTTAAGATCAACGCGCTAGCGCCCACGGCGGGAACACGAATGACTGAGGGTCTAATTCCTGATAAGGCGTTTGACTTAATGACGCCGGAGACGGTGACCCCAGCTGTACTGTACCTGGTGTCGGAAGACGCGCCGACCCGTACGATTTTAGCTGCGGGCGCAGGTGGTTTTGCGGTGGCAAAAATCGTTGAGACCGACGGTATCTATCTCGATGATGCTGACCAAACACCGGAGGCCATCGCAGCTAACTGGGACGCTATTGCTAACAGCGAGCCAAAGCAGCTCCAAGCGGGCTTTGAGCAGACATTTAAGTTTCTGGGGAAGGCCGCGCAGGCTAAAGGAATTTCACTCGAGTAGGAAAGATCGGGACGTAATTTTACTGACATTCAATACACATATCGCTTAGATGCCCAAAGAGGGCACAGGGAGAAGAAAAATGAAAGAAGCAGTCATCGTATCAACAGCACGGACACCGATTGGTAAAGCCTACCGCGGTGGTTTTAACAATTTGCAGGCACCGACAATGGGTGCTCACGCTATACGTGCCGCGGTAGAGCGCGCAGGTATCGAAGCTGACCGTGTTGAAGACTGCATCATGGGTGCAGCCCTTACACAGGGCACCTCCGGCATGAACATTGGTCGAAACGCAGCGCTCCGTGCCGGCTTACCGGTCACGGTCTCAGGTATGACGATCGATCGCCAGTGTTCATCCGGCCTCATGGCAGTTGCAACCGCAGCCAAGCAAGTCATGTATGACGGTATGGATGTTGTTGTGGGTGGTGGACTCGACTCGATTTCGCTAGTGCAAAATGAGCATATGAACGGACACCGCCTTGTGGATAACGAGTTGGTTGGCATGCACAAAGATATCTATATGCCTATGTTGCAAACGGCTGAAGTGGTTGCAGCGCGCTATGGTATCTCACGTGATGCCATGGACGAGTACGGATTTGAGTCTCAAGAGCGTACTGCAGCCGCCTATGCAGCGGGACGTTACGACGCTGAGCTTGTGCCAGTCACTTGTGATCGCATTGTCTACAACAAAGAGACCGGCGAGCAGTCTACGGCTGAAGTCACGGTGACAGCAGATGAAGGCGTGCGCCCATCAACGCTCGAAGGCGTTAAGGGACTTCGCACTGTGATCGAGGGTGGAACAATCACTGCAGGTAACGCGTCGCAGTTGTCTGATGGTGCCTCTGCTCAGGTGGTTATGAGCAGTGAGATGGCGACTTCTTTGGGACTTGAGCCGCTCGGCGCCTATCGTGGGATGGCTGTAGCAGGTTGTGAGCCTGATGAAATGGGAATTGGCCCGGTCTTCGCAGTGCCTAAGTTGCTTAAGCAACACGGCCTAACCGTCAACGATATTGGTCTGTGGGAGCTCAATGAGGCGTTCGCAGTTCAGGTGCTCTACTGCCGAGACACGCTAGGTATTGATAACGACAAGCTCAACGTCGACGGTGGTGCGATTGCGATCGGTCACCCCTACGGTATGAGTGGCTCACGAATGATCGGTCACGCGTTGATCGAGGGTAAGCGTCGCGGTGTTAAATATGTTGTGATCACCATGTGTGTTGGTGGTGGTATGGGCGCAGCTGGACTATTCGAGGTTTACTAAAATGGCAAAAGCGGTTGTATGTAGTGAGCATGGCCTTCCGGATAAGTTAAACCTTGTACATGATTGGGAGACCTCGGAATTAGGTCCTAACGATGTTCGCATGGAAGTTAAGGCTGCGGGCCTCAATTTCCCTGATGTGCTGATCATTCAAGGTAAATACCAAATGCAACCGCCAATGCCGTTTGTACCGGGCGGCGAGTCAGCCGGCGTCGTAACGGAAGTTGGCGCTGCAGTAACGCGTTGGTCAGTTGGCGATAGCGTGATCCAGTTAGGGGGCGTCGGTGGTTTCGCAAGCGAAGCCGTGGTTAATGAGAACGCGCTGCTCCCCAAGCCTGAAGGTATCGATTTTACGGCCGCTGCGGGTGTAGGTATGACCTACTTCACCTCGTACTACGCGCTCAAGCAGCGCGGTCAACTCAATGCGGGCGAAACTATGCTGGTCATGGGGGCGGCTGGCGGTGTTGGCAGTACCGCGGTTGAACTTGGCAAAGTCATGGGCGCCAAAGTCATTGCGGCGGCAAGCTCAGATGAAAAGCTGGCGCTCTGTAAGCAATTGGGCGCAGACGAAATGATTAACTACAGCACTGAGTCGATTAAAGATCGTATTAAGGAGATCACCGGCGGCAAAGGCGTTGACGTTGTCTACGACCCTGTTGGTGGTGACTATGCCGAACCTGCGGTTCGGAGCATGGCGTGGAACGGACGCTATCTGGTGATCGGTTTTGCATCGGGTCCGATTCCCAGCATCCCACTCAACCTCACACTACTTAAAGGTTGTGCTCTCGTTGGCGTCTTCTGGGGTCGCTTCTTGGGCGAGGAACCTGCAGAGCAGCAGAAAAATGTGGAAGAGCTCTGGGGCTTGTTCAATGACGGTAAATTGAACCCAGTCGTAACGGATGTCTTCCCGATTGAGGAATACGAAGCTGGCTACGCTGCCATGATGGAGCGTCGCGCCAAAGGTAAAGTGATCTTCACTTTCTAATCGATGAGTGGCTACTCCTTCCAGTCTGTGAGGACTACGCTGGTTCAATCCGGCGCGGTCTTGCAGCTCAATGAGCGTCTGGCCGAGCGTGGATTGAGCAGACCTTTGTTCGTGACTGATGCCCAACTCATTGAGTTGGGTGTTGTCTCGCCGGCTATCAAGTCTCTTCAGAAAGCTGTCGATGCAGTCGTCGTTTTCGATGGTATCGAGCCGGACCCTTCCGAGCGTGTGGTCTACGCCTGTCTGGATGCTTTCAGGGCCGGTGATTGCGATTCGGTAATTGCCGTCGGCGGTGGCAGTTCGATGGATGTTGCAAAGGTGGTTTCGGTGCTGGCGAAGGGACTGCAGGATCTTCCGGACATCTACGGGGTGGGTATGGTCAGCGGTGAGCGAATGCCGCTGTTCCTTGCGCCTACCACTGCAGGCACAGGGTCAGAGGTTACTCCGGTGGCCATTATTACAACGGGAGAAACGACGAAAGCCGGTGTTAGTTCACCTATTTTGCTTCCTGACGTGGCAATTTTGGATGCGTCTCTGACGCTAGGATTGCCGGCAAGTATTTCTGCGATGACCGGTATCGACGCTATGGTCCACGCGATAGAGGCTTACACCTCCAAGATCAAGAAGAATCCCATTTCAGATATGTTGGCCTTGCGTGCACTGAAATTACTGTCTGAAAACCTCCGTAAAGTATTGGGGTTTCCCGGAGACGTTGCTGCGCGAGAGGCGATGTTACTTGGCTCTATGTTCGCTGGTCAGGCGTTTGCCAATGCGCCCGTTGGCGCAGTCCATGCTTTGGCCTATCCCGTAGGCGGGCACTACCACATCCCACATGGGCTGAGTAATTTGCTAATGCTTCCTACGGTGCTCGCTTTCAATGCAGAGGCGTGTCCGGAACTCTATACAGAATTGGCTCGGGTTCTCCCGGGGGCAGACCCATCGGCCGCAGGTTTGATCGATTGGTTCAAGACCCTGATCGATGACAGCGGGCTACCCGCGACGTTAGCGCAGGCAAAGATCCCCGAGAAAGACCTTCCAATGTTGGCGAAAGATGCCATGTTCCAGCAACGGTTGTTGATCAATAATCCGCGCGAGGTTGATGAGGCAACGGCGTTGCGACTTTACCAGGAAGCCTGGAGCGGTTGGGCGTGAGCGAGCGAGCTGCTCCTGCATTGCGCGATCGTTTTGCCATTTTTTATTCGCTCAACACACGTTGGGCTGACAATGATATTTACGGTCACATTAATAACGTTGCCTACTACGCATTCTTTGATTCCGTGGTGAATCGCTTCCTCATTGAAGAGGGTGGTATGCGTCCCGGCCACGATAATATTGTGGGTTACGTGGTGAACTCATCAGCCGATTACTTCTCGCCACTGACCTACCCGCAGGAGCTTGAGCTTGGCCTGCGTATTGCGCGCATGGGTGAAAAGTCCGTGACATGGGAAATTGGTGTGTTCTCCCAGGGTGCTGAGTTGAGCAGTGTGACTGGCCGATTTACGCATGCGTTTGTGGATCGCGAAGCTAATAAATCAGCCGCCATCCCCTCAGGAATTCGTCGAGCCATTGAAGCGCTTGAATCGTCCTCGGGCCCATAGGTGCTGTGTGACCTATCTATCGTGTAGCTGATAGGTACAGGTTTGCATAGTGTGCATTGGTAGCAAAGAAGGCAATGCTTGCTCAGCAAATTTGTATGGGCGTTCTCATCGAAACTTTTAAAGCGTGAGCCGATAGAGTGCTCTTGAGATCTAAAATTAATCGTCTACGTCAGCGATTATCGCGCGTGATTTCAGTGCGTAGGCCAAAACAAGCACGGTGATGACACCTGCAAAGAGCGGTGGGTAGGCGGGGTTCAATTGGTACAGCGCCCCGCCCAGAATTGGGCCGATAACAAAGCCAGCGGCTGGGCAGGCGGTGATGAGGCCTGCGGCACCGCCTTGCTCGTCTCGACTTACCGAGAGTGATGCGCCTGCGGCGATAGCGGGACCGATTAAACCCAATCCAGCACCCATAAATGCCATGCCGATAATCAATCCCGTAAGCCCTTGAGCCGACGCGACAAAGCCGGCGGCAATTGAGTTACAGATCAAGCCCATACGGACAAGGTTCAGGGCGGGACCCGCGTAGCGCTGTGCAATGGATAGTTGCAGTGCCAACGTGAAGAATGCAGAGACCATCAGCGCTGCACCCGTATACTGCGCGGTCTCAACACCACTCAACGATAAGCTGTCCTGGATTCGAAACCCAAGCGTCTGCTGGATAGCCGAAAAGCCGGTGAAGGTTCCGATGGCGCTCAGCAAATAAACACGGAGTCGTGAGTCGAGAAAGGACAGCCGTGGTGCGCGTTTACGTGCTGTGCCAGAGGTGTCGCCCTCGGGTAAATATTTCCAGACGATAAATACCGCGATAAACGTGAATGCTGCGGCCACATAGAGCGGGAATAGAAGCCCCAATCCCGCGAGCAATCCGGCGAGCACCGGACCAATAATGACGCCTAAGCTGTTCGCAGTGCCCAGTCTCGCCAATGTCTGTGTTCGGAACGCGCGTGAACTATGGTCTGCGGCGTAGGCGGTAACGCCGGGGCTGGTAGCAGCCATAATCGACGACTGCATGCAGCGAAAAAACAAGGCGGCAAAATAGAGCGTCCAGCCAGATAGAACGCCTTTCATGCCTAGCGCAAAGACGCCGGCGAAGATCACCGTACCCACCGCGTAGCCCGTCAAGCCGATCACAATAACGATTTTGCGGCCTATCTGGTCCGATTTTCGGCCCCACCAAGGGGAGCAAAATGTGAAGACGAGAGCTGAGGTCGAGATGATTGAGGTGGTCTGTACCTCACTAAGGGCAACTTCGCGACCTAGCGGCGGTAAGATCGCGAAGATAAAGGCCTGGCCGATAGCATTGGCGAGCAGACCCGTAATTAAGATGAAAAACGAGGATCTGCTGAGTCGGCTCGGAGCTGAAGAGGAATTGGCGTCAGCTAGACTCATCATTCCTCGACGCCATTCGCGCTGTCACGAGGTGATAGGAGGTAGGCAGGAATTTAGTCAGGATTTGCATGAACCAGGCATCCCAGCCAATAAAGATTCGTCTGCGGCCGGCCAGCGTCCCCTTCATTATGACTTCAGCAGCTTTGGCCGGTGATGTTCTCGCGACTTGGCGAAATGATGCGTCACGCTCTTCAGCGGAGGTGTCAGCTGATTCGCCGTCACTACGCGCGCGCAATGCAATATTGGTAGAAATCCCGCCAGGATGCACACAGGTCACGCTGAGTGAAGAGCCTCGGTACTCAGCTTGTAGTGATTCGGTAAATCCCCTTACCGCGAACTTAGCACTGTTGTAGGCGCTCTGCGTGGGTATGCCGACCATGCCAAAAATAGATGAGACATTAACCAAGTGACCATTTGGAGAGGCCTCTAAAAGGGTTAAGAAGGCCTTCGTTGACCAGACGACGCCCCAATAGTTGATGTTCATTAGCCATTCGAAATTATCCAAGGTTGCACTGCGGAATTCCGAGGCGTAGGCAACGCCCGCATTGTTGAACAAGAATTCAATCGTGGTGACTTCGCTGGCAATAGTCTCCGCCCAGGCTTCGATAGCTTGCCGGTTCCCACAATCGACAACAGCGGTTGAGACTGATCCCTTTTTACGGTCTAACATTTGCGCGGTCTCGGCGAGTCGCTCGGGACTTATGTCGCAGATATGTAGGTTGATGCCTCGCGCATTGAGGTTTAGAGCAAGTGCTCGGCCGATGCCATCACCTGCACCCGTAATTACTGCTGTCTCTGCTTTAAGAGTCATTTCTTCTACCCTTGCCCCTCGTCTAACGTTATGTCGATGAAACGGACGACTCTCATGCCCTTTTTCATGGACACTAATCGACCGTAAACGTACAATTGAGTCTTAGCGCATTCTTGAATTGGTCGGCGGCTTTTTGGTCAGTCCGGCGCCTTGCTGTGTGCGCGAGACAATAACACATCCGGCGTCGTGACGTTTAGTGAAAACGGAGGCAAAGAGAGGCCTCAAAGGCGCGGGGTGGCGAGTATAAAAACGACTCTCTGGAGGATTTCGAGTGGATAAACCTGCTGTCTTGGCACTTGCAGACGGCACAGTTTTTCATGGGCGTTCAGTAGGCGCAGACGGGAAAATTGTGGGAGAGGTTGTTTTTAACACGGCGATGACCGGTTATCAGGAAATTTTGACCGATCCGTCTTATTCACAACAGATTGTAACGCTCACCTATCCTCACATCGGCAACACTGGAACGAACGCAGCCGATGCAGAATCGGACGCGGTTCACGCGGCGGGCCTGATCATCCGTGATTTACCGCTTGTCGCATCCAACTTCCGCTCTGAGCAAAACCTCAGCGACTACCTCGTTGCGAACCACACTGTGTGTATCGCTGATATCGACACACGTAAGCTGACAAGAATCATTCGAGAAAAAGGCGCTCAGGCAGGCTGCATTCTGACAGGCGATGCGGCCGAAGAGGCCATTGCCGCTGCGAATGCATTTCCCGGTCTTAAAGGGATGGATTTGGCCAAGGTGGTTTCGACGGCCACTAGCTACGAATGGATTGAGCCAACATGGCAACTCGGCGCTGACACGCCAGAGCGACCTGAAATACGCTTTCATGTTGTAGCACTAGACTTTGGTATAAAGCGTAACATTCTGCGGATTTTGGTTGACCTCGGATGCCGAGTGACGGTGGTGCCTGCTCAAACCGGGTTCGATGCTTTGATGGCGCTCAAGCCCGATGGTGTCTTCCTGTCCAATGGTCCCGGTGACCCAGAGCCCTGTGATTACGCGATTGAGCTTGCGAAGCAAGTTATGGCGTTGGGCAAGCCGTTATTTGGGATATGCCTGGGCCATCAGATTTTGGCGCTAGCTAGCGGTGCGAGCACCGAGAAGATGAGCCACGGGCATCACGGTGCAAACCACCCTGTGCAGGATTTGGCAAACAAGACCGTAATGGTGACAAGTCAGAACCATGGTTTCACTGTCTCAGACAAGGATCTCCCCGATACGTTGGTCGTCACGCACCGATCGCTCTTTGACGGCACGGTTCAGGGAATTAGAAGGACGGATACGCCTGCATACAGTTTCCAAGGTCATCCCGAGGCTAGCCCTGGGCCTCATGACGCTAAGTATTTATTCGATGCCTTTATTACAGCCATGGCTGGTGGCAGCACCACCGGTGAGGTTGTATCGGAAGGTGAACAGGGAGGCGCCGCCTAATGCCGAGAAGAGCTGATTTAGAAAGTATCCTTATTCTGGGTGCCGGCCCCATTGTTATTGGGCAGGCATGCGAGTTCGACTATTCCGGTGCTCAGGCGTGTAAGGCACTGCGGGAAGAGGGCTACAGAGTCATTCTTGTGAACTCAAACCCCGCGACAATCATGACCGACCCCGCGATGGCAGATTCGACTTATATCGAACCTGTTGAGTGGCAGACGGTCGCTAAAATTATTGAGAAAGAGCGCCCCAGTGCTTTGCTGCCCACCATGGGTGGTCAAACAGCGCTTAACTGCGCCCTCAAATTGGATGCCGAGGG
Organism: Luminiphilus sp.; assembly: GCA_965655685.1. Lineage (GTDB taxonomy): Bacteria > Pseudomonadota > Gammaproteobacteria > Pseudomonadales > Halieaceae > Luminiphilus. Next base: position 11,785 of record CBFHHL010000076.1, on the reverse strand, counting down.
TGTTCTTGAAAAGTACGGCGTTGAGATGATTGGTGCGACGCAAGAGGCGATCGACAAGGCAGAGGACCGAGAGAAGTTCGATGTCGCAATGAAAAAGATCGGACTCGACACGCCGCGAGCGGAGATTGCCCACTCGCTGGAGGAAGCGTTCGACGTGCTCGAGAGAATGGGCTTCCCTTGCATCATCCGACCGTCTTTCACAATGGGCGGCTCTGGCGGTGGTATTGCGTACAACCGCGTTGAATTCGAAACTATTTGTAAGCGTGGTCTCGAGTTGTCACCTACCAACGAACTCCTAATCGATGAGTCACTCATCGGTTGGAAAGAGTTCGAGATGGAGGTCGTTCGCGACAAGAACGATAACTGCATTATCGTTTGTTCGATAGAGAACTTAGACGCGATGGGTGTTCACACAGGTGACTCCATTACCGTTGCTCCCGCACAAACTTTGACCGACAAAGAATATCAACTGATGCGAAATGCATCCTTGGCGGTGCTTCGCGAAATTGGGGTTGAGACCGGCGGCTCAAACGTACAATTTGGTCAATGCCCAGACACTGGGCGAATTGTTGTTATCGAGATGAACCCGCGGGTGTCACGTTCTTCTGCGTTGGCATCTAAAGCGACGGGTTTCCCGATTGCAAAGGTAGCTGCCAAGCTTGCGGTAGGTTACACGCTGGACGAATTGGCTAACGACATCACGGGTGGTGTGACACCCGCATCTTTCGAGCCTTCCATCGATTATGTGGTAACCAAAGTACCGCGTTTCGCCTTCGAAAAGTTCGCTACAGCGGACGCAAAACTGACGACGCAAATGAAATCAGTTGGTGAGGTGATGGCGATTGGGCGAACGTTCCAGGAGTCTGTGCAAAAAGCGCTTCGCGGTCTCGAAGTGGGCTCCGCTGGTTTCGAGCCGCGATTGCCGGTTACCGATGATGATTCGCGGGCAGAGCTAGTAAAGCAGTTGACTCACCCGGGTGCAGAACGCATCTGGTATCTGGCAGACGCCTTTCGGGCAGGCTTTGAACTCGAGGAGATCTACGGATACTCGGGTGTGGACCCTTGGTTCCTGGTGCAAATCGAAGATATTGTCCGGCTCGAGGGCTCACTTGTTGGTCGCTCACTGACTGATGTGAGTCACGCGGAACTCAGGCAGCTAAAGCGCAAGGGCTTTTCAGATAAACGTATCGCTACTGTGATGGCGACGTCCGAATCTGAGGTAAGGGCTTACCGCCAAAGCATGGGTCTACGGCCCGTATACAAGCGTGTTGATACCTGCGCCGCCGAATTTGCCTCTGCTACGGCTTACATGTACTCAACCTACGAGGAGGAGTGTGAGTCTGCACCGAGTGAACGTGACAAAATCATGGTTCTTGGCGGCGGGCCAAACCGTATTGGCCAAGGTATCGAGTTCGATTATTGCTGTGTACACGCGGCGCAAGCGATGGCGGAAGACGGTTATGAAACCATCATGGTCAACTGCAACCCTGAAACCGTTTCTACCGATTACGACACGTCTGACCGCCTGTTTTTCGAGCCTGTAACGCTTGAGGACGTGCTCGAAATTGTCGATCTAGAAAAGCCAAAGGGTGTCATCGTGCAGTTTGGTGGGCAGACACCGCTAAAGCTGGCGCGAGCGCTCGAGGCGGCCGGTGTGCCCATTATCGGAACTACCCCCGATCAGATCGATCGCGCAGAAGATCGCGAGCGCTTCCAGAAGATGATTCAGGATTTGGATTTACTCCAGCCGGCAAACACCACTGTCCGCAGTGTTGATGAGGCGGTCGCTGCTGCAAGCAATATTGGCTACCCGTTGGTGGTCCGCCCCTCCTATGTGTTGGGTGGTCGTGCCATGGAGATCGTCCACCGCGAGGAGGACCTGCTTCGCTACATGCGAGATGCGGTTCAGGTTTCGGATGATTCACCCGTTCTGCTCGACCGCTTCCTCAATGCAGCTATCGAAGTGGATATCGATGCTGTTTCAGATGGACAGCACGTCGTTATCGGCTCGATCATGCAGCACATCGAACAGGCTGGTGTTCACTCGGGTGACTCGGCGTGTTCACTGCCACCTTACAGCCTCCCTGCCGATGTACAGGACAAAATGCGTGACATGGTTAAAGCCATGGCCGTTGAGCTCGAGGTTAAAGGCCTGATGAACGTCCAGCTTGCTTGGCAGGACGATCAGGTATACGTGATTGAGGTTAACCCAAGGGCTTCTCGCACAGTGCCTTTTGTTTCCAAAGCCATTGGCGTATCGCTGGCCAAAATCGCGGCACGTTGTATGGCGGGACAAACACTTGAGTCGCAAGGATTTACCGCAGAAGTAGTGCCAAACTACTACAGCGTTAAAGAGGCGGTGCTACCGTTCAACAAGTTCCCCGGTATTGACCCCATTCTCGGCCCTGAAATGAAGTCAACGGGTGAGGTAATGGGAACCGGCCCTACGTTTGCAGACGCTTTTGCCAAGGCGCAGTTGGGGGCTGGCGATGTCACACCTACCTCGGGACTTGCATTGTTGAGTGTTAGAGATGCGGATAAGCCAGCAGCAATCGATGTCGCAAAGCGACTTGTCGATTCTGGCTTCACGCTGGCCGCGACAAAAGGTACAGCCAAGGTGTTAAATGAGGCGGGCTTGGACGTCCGCTCGGTGAATAAAGTTGCTGAGGGCCGCCCGCACATTGTTGATTTGATCAAAAACGATGAAGCTTCCCTGATTATTAATACGACGGAGGGGCGCACCGCTATTCTAGATTCAGCTTCGATTCGCTCCAGTGCCGAACAGCATCAGGTGTTCTACACTACGACCTTGGCGGCAGCGGAGGCGATCTGTATGTCGATGGAAAGCGAGCCCGATGGGCAAGTTCGCAGATTGCAGGATCTGCATGAGAGTTTAGCTAATGAATAAAGTCCCAATGACAGTTGCCGGTGAGGCCGCGCTTAGAGAAGAGCTAGAGCGACTCAAGAAAGTCGATCGGCCGAGAATCGTTGCAGCGATCGCGGAGGCCCGTGAACACGGAGACCTCAAAGAGAATGCGGAGTATCACGCCGCCCGTGAACAGCAAAGTTTTGCTGAGGGGCGCATTAAAGAGTTGGAATACAAGCTGTCAAACGCACAGGTGATCGACATTACAGTGCTGCCTCATACAGGCCGTGTTCTGTTTGGCGCGACCGTTGACCTCATTAACTGCGAAGACGATTCTGAAGTCTCTTACCGTATCGTCGGTGAAGACGAGGCGGACGTTAAATTGAACATGATCTCAGTGAGTTCGCCGATTGCGCGTGCCCTTGTGGGGAAATCTGAGGGTGATGAGGTCGTTGTTAAAGCGCCCAGTGGTGATATTTACTACGAAATTCATCAGGTGCGTCACGTTTAAAGCGTGGCCACTTTGCTGACTCACTAAATACTGTCTGCGCGGAAGCTATGTCGACCTCCACTAACGCAACGTCAATCTGGGCGCTCTCCGCGGGGGAATCTGCTGTTATCGCAGGTGTGTACGATGCCGACTCTGCGACTCAAAGATTGATCGATATTGGTTTTCGTGAGGGCCAGCGCGTGACCTGCTTGCTGACTCCTGGATTTGGCGCGCCTCATGTATTCATAGTCGGTGGAGCGACCTACAGCCTCGATCGCGCGACTGCCGAGCGCGTAAAGACAGGCGAGCCAGGGCAATGACGAATCTTCTGTTAGTCGGAGCACCGAACTCAGGCAAGAGTGCGCTGTTTAATAAGCTCACTGGCCTGAGCCATAAGGTGGCTAACTACCCTGGGATTACCGTGGACGTGGGTACCGGCGCACTCAAGAGTGATGCCAATGTGACAGTTTGGGACTTTCCAGGGACCTACTCCCTAAACGCCGTCTCAGGCGAGGAGCAGGTGGCCATCGATACGCTTCACACGGCACTTCATTCCGAGGAGCCGGCTATCGTGGCGATGGTCTGGGACGCGACCCGACTGGAAAAGGGGGCAACGTATTGCCTTCAGGTTGCTAGAGCATGTGCACAAGCGGGAAAGCCTTTTGTTGTACTGCTCAATATGTTTGACATCATCGAGAGCGATGGACTCGATATCGATGTGGCGGGGCTGTCGAAAGTGCTTGGCGTCCCAGTGTTCCCCGTTAGCGCCCGTACGGGTGCGGGTTTAGCTGAGGCACAGGAAGAACTGAGAGATGCAAGCCCGAGTCCAGGGCTCTGGGGTGATGCGCCTGACGCATTGATCACGGGCACGGCCAATCAGATTGCCGATCGGTTTGCGCCAAAAGGCGACTTATTAGTACGCCGTCAGGCTCACATTGATTACTGGCTCCTTGGAACCTTCACCGGCGGTGTGGCCTTTGTCGTGATCATGACGCTTTTCTTCCAGGCTATATTTACCTGGGCGGCGCCATTAATGGACGGTGTCGAGTCCGTTGTTATCGCAATAGGTAGCACGGTGGGTTCGGCGATGCCAGAGGGCATTGTCGCTGACTTTATGAGCGATGCGATCTTCGGCGGTCTCGGTGCTTTTTTGGTCTTTGCTCCCTTGGTTTTTATCTTGACCCTGATTGTTGGTGTTCTGGAAGACTCGGGGTATCTTGCGCGGGCGGCCTTAATCTGCCACCGCCCGCTCAATGCCTTTGGGCTGTCAGGTAAGAGTTTCGTGCCGCTGCTCTCCGGTGTGGCCTGCGCAATTCCAGCAATTTACGCCGCGCGCACGATGTCCTCGCGACAAGAGCGCTTACTGACTTACGTCGCAATTCCGCTAATGCCTTGCTCCGCACGGCTACCCGTTTACGCTCTGTTAATTGCTATTCTGATACCTGATGAAACGGCGTTAGGTGGATTGATTGGATGGCAAGGCTTAGCCATGTCGGCTATTTATTTCTTTGGCATCATGACGGCGCTTTTTGTTGCTGCTTTTGTGAGTCGGATGGGCGACAACAACGCTTCTGATCACGCTTTTATCCTTGAACTCCCTGCGTATCGCCTACCAGCGCTTAGACCTATTATCAGTACGTCTCTCAACCGCGCACTGCACTTTATCAAGAAGGCCGGTAGCGTAATTTTCGCAGTAACGGTCGTGGTTTGGTTCCTAGGCTATTTCCCTAACGGCGGAGAAGATTTGTCGTCTTCTTGGCTCGCGGCAATGGGTCGTTTTATCGAGCCCGTCTTTTCACCCTTAGGTCTTGATTGGCGGTATGGCGTTGCCATCATCGCGTCATTCCTCGCTCGCGAAGTCTTTGTGGGAACTTTGGGTACTATTTTTGGTATCGAAAGTGCCGATGAGGATCCGGCCTCCCTGGCGGATCAAATAGCGGCATCGGAACTGACCGCGGCATCCGGGCTCGCGTTGGTGGTCTTCTTCACCATTGCGCTTCAGTGTGTATCCACCGTTGCGCTGTTGGCGCGCGAAGCCAAGTCATCTAAGTTCGCGCTGACATTGCTCACTGGCTATTTGGTGTTGGCGTGGACTGTCGCTTGGCTTGCTTATACCTTGGCGAGTGCGTTCTTGAGCTAGTCTCTTGCTTGCTGGTAGAGCTTAAGTTCCGTGAGCAAGAGCTTCGCGGCTAGCTTGAGCGTTAGCGAGTGATGATGTTTGCGTAACGCTTCTACACCCTCCCCAATTTGCTGCTGCAGACGTTCGGCGTCTTCAAAGTCAATGCCGGGTGGTAGGTCCACTGAAAAAGAAAAGTCGGCATCGTCGACTTCCCCATATACCTTGCTCAGTAATTGTGTCGCGTGGTTAATCAATTCTCGGTCGGCGCCTTTTTTGTTGAGAAGTGCAGCTAGCTGCTCGGTTAAGAATTGATAGGCTTGCTTTTCGCGGCTGGGGAACTCGAGAACCTTGGGCATTAAAGCGGCCGCTGTAAGTTAGATTTTCGGGGATCAGCGTTTGGGGTATGTCGCAGCAGTGTTGCGGTGTGTCCGATTTTCTGCACGAGCTCGGCGTCGCAGGCCTCGATCAAAGCTTCGATCACCTGATCTCTCGTCTCGCGGTCGCCCGCATTAACTTTTATTTTTACGAGCTCGTGATCGTTGAGCGCGCGCTCAAGCTCGGCTTGAATGCCCGCAGTGAGTCCTTGACCGCCAACGGTGACGATGGGATTGAGTTTGTGTGCGATCGCGCGGTACTGCTTAAGAAGTCGGTTGTCCAAGATGAAGCTCTCGTTAAATAAAAAGACTGATGTTCCAAGTGGTATTCTATCGCTCATTAGAACAGGAGTCCCTATAAATGGCGAAGAAGCGCGGTTCAAGTAAAGCTTGGCTGAAAGAACATCGAGACGATGTCTATGTTCAGCGCGCTCAGGCCGAGGGTTACCGTTCTCGCGCCTGTTACAAGCTGCTTGAGCTCAATGACAAAGATAAATTTATTAAGCCCGGTATGACTGTGGTTGATCTCGGCAGCGCGCCCGGCGGTTGGTCTCAAGTCGCCGCTCAGCTGGTAGGACACAATGGCCGAGTAATCGCCAGCGATATCTTGCCAATGGATGCTGTGGCTGGCGTCGACTTCGTCCAAGGAGATTTTACAGAGCAATCTGTTTTCGATGAGATACAAGCTGTTATTGGCGATTCTATCCCATCCGTTGTGCTGTCGGATATGGCACCAAACATGAGCGGCATTGTCTCGGTTGACCAGCCAAAGGCGATGTACCTCGTTGAACTTGCGTTGGACATGGCGGTACAGATGCTGCCCGACGGTGGGGTGTTTGCTGCGAAGGTTTTCCACGGTGAAGGCTTTGATGAGTGGCTTAGAACGGTTCGAAGTCACTTTAATACAGTCAATAGTCGAAAACCTGCTGCCTCAAGACCTCGCTCAAAAGAGGTCTATGTTGTTGCAAAAGGCTTCCGCAGTTAGAGCCGTTACCGCCTAATTGACGTAAAGTCTACACAGACCCTTGAAATCCTTTCGAGGCGTCTCCAACTGGTAAAGATGCGCGTTGAGCAAAGACCCCGCTATACTGCAGGGCCGTAAAGCGCCAAGGTCGAGCCGGAGGATGGTGATTTGAATAATATGGCGAAGAATATGTTGTTGTGGCTTGCGATTGCAGCAGTGCTGTTGTCGGTGTTTAACAACTTCAATACCCAGGGCCAAAAAGAGCAGTTAGGCTACTCGGCTTTTATTCAAGAAGTGCAAAATGACCGCTTATCGAAAGTAGTTGTCGACGGTTTAACCATTTCCGCAGAGCGCAAGGATGGCTCTAGCTTTGAAACAGTTCGACCGATGGTCGAGGACCCAAAGTTGATGGACGATCTGCTAGCGCACAACGTTGTGGTAGAGGGTAAGAAGCCTGAGCAGCAGTCGGTTTGGACGCAGTTGCTGGTTGCCAGTTTCCCGATTCTTTTAATCCTAGCTGTCTTTATGTTCTTCATGCGTCAAATGCAGGGGGGAGGCGGTGGCCGTGGTGGCCCGATGAGTTTCGGGAAGAGCAAGGCAAAACTTCTCGGCGAAGACCAAATTACGACAACGTTTGCTGATGTGGCTGGTGTCGACGAAGCCAAAGAAGACGTTCAAGAGTTGGTGGAGTTCCTCCGAGATCCAAGTCGCTTCCAAAAGCTCGGTGGTCGTATCCCTCGTGGTGTGCTGATGGTGGGACAACCGGGAACAGGTAAGACCTTGTTGGCCAAAGCCATTGCTGGCGAAGCCAAGGTGCCGTTCTTCTCTATTTCGGGCTCAGATTTTGTCGAGATGTTCGTGGGCGTCGGTGCGTCGCGTGTTCGGGACATGTTTGACCAGGCGAAGAAGCAGTCACCCTGTATTATTTTTATTGACGAAATCGATGCGGTAGGGCGTCACCGTGGCGCTGGATTGGGCGGTGGTCACGACGAACGTGAGCAGACACTTAACCAACTGCTGGTTGAGATGGATGGCTTCGGTGGTAACGACGGCGTGATTGTGATCGCCGCCACTAACCGTCCCGACGTGCTCGATCCGGCTTTGTTGCGCCCGGGCCGTTTCGATCGTCAGGTGACCGTTGGTTTACCTGATATTCGCGGAAGAGAACAAATTTTGAAGGTTCATATGCGCAAGGTGCCGCTAGCAGAAAATGTTGAAGCGTCCAAAATCGCGCGTGGCACACCAGGGTTCTCCGGTGCGGACCTCGCCAACTTGGTAAACGAGGCGGCTTTGTTCGCAGCGCGGGCTGGTGTTCGTAGTGTCGGTATGCAGCAGTTCGAGCTAGCCAAGGACAAAATCATGATGGGTGCTGAGCGCCGCTCCATGGTGATGTCCGAAAAAGAAAAGCTGAATACGGCCTATCACGAGTCAGGCCACGCGATCGTTGGGCGTCTGATGCCGGAGCACGATCCCGTTTACAAGGTTTCCATTATTCCGCGCGGTCGAGCGTTAGGTGTGACAATGTTTCTCCCCGAGGAGGATCGCTACAGCCACAGTCGTCGCCATATTGTAGGCCAGATTACGAGTTTGTTCGGAGGTCGCGTTGCTGAGGAAATGACACTTGGCAAGGATGGCATCACAACAGGTGCGTCGAATGATATTCAGCGTGCTACTGAGATTGCGCGCAACATGGTGACTAAATGGGGTCTCTCGGACACTATGGGTCCGTTAATGTACGACGAGGGCGGTGAGGAAGTCTTCTTGGGGCGTAGCGCCGCTCAGCCCTCAAAAGCCATGTCTGATGAGACAGCGCGGGCTATCGACAAAGAGGTCCGATCGATTATCGACGAATGCTATGAAAAAGCGCGAAACATCCTCGAAGAACATCGCGGCAAAATGGATATGATGGCCGAGGCGTTGATGAAATACGAGACAATCGACTCCGAGCAGATTGATGCCATTATGGAAGGTAAGAAGCCAAATCCGCCTGCTGATTGGACCAGTGGCCCGACTGAGCCACCGTCGGACTCCGAAGCATCGTCAGGTGACGATGCTGTGGGTGACCCTGTTACCCACTGAGTACGCGGCTGCTTAGAGTGATCACTTCACTGCTTTGTGGCCAGAAGAGGGTATCTTTGGCCTCGCCACAGATCATGGGCGTCTTAAATGTGACGCCCGATTCATTTTCAGACGGCGGCCAACTGTACGCTGACGCCACCCTTAACGCTGATAGATTGCTTGAGCGAGCCGAGAATATGTTCGCAGCGGGCGCGGCTATCCTAGACATTGGCGGTGAGTCAACACGTCCTGGCGCGACGCCAGTGTCTACGCAGGAAGAGCTTGATCGTGTGATGGGGGCTGTGGAATTGATTGCACCTCGGCTCGACGTTGTTCTTTCGATTGATACCAGTAATCCCGACGTGATGACCGCTACTGCGAGCGCAGGGGCGGGTCTACTTAATGACGTGCGGGCATTCCGCCAAGAGGGGGCCCTCGTAGCTGCAGCGGCCAGTGGTTTACCGCTGGGTTTGATGCACATGTCGGAAGAGCCTGATCGAATGCAGTCACACACGGATTACGTTGATGTCGTACAAGATGTAAGCGCGTTTCTGAAGCATCGAATTGAGGCGTGTGTCGAAATGGGTGTTCCGCGTGATCAGATTATTATTGACCCCGGATTTGGCTTCGGTAAGACCGTTGCGCAAAACTACGAAATGCTCCGTCGCCTCGACGAATTTGCCGCATTTGAGCTACCAATCTTGGTCGGCGTGTCGCGAAAGTCTATGATCGGGGCCGTAACAGGGCGCCCCGCAAATGAGCGCGTCGTCCCGAGTGCTGTTCTGGCCGTTATTGCGGCTCAGAACGGTGCGTCAATTGTTCGCGTTCATGATGTTGCCGAAACAGCAGACGCACTCGCCGTATGGGCGGCAACAGAGCGCACTTCAAACTGCGCTGATTGAGTAACGTATTAAGGGGGAGCCACATGGCGCGAAAGTATTTTGGCACGGACGGTATTAGAGGGAGAGTTGGAGACACTCCGGTAACACCTGACTTTATGCTTAAGCTGGGCTGGGCGACGGGCAAGGTTTTCGCTCGGGCGGACGGCACCAAGCCAACTGTCCTGATCGGAAAAGACACAAGAGTTTCTGGGTACATGCTTGAGTCCGCCTTGCAGGCGGGCTTAGTTGCGGCGGGCGCGAACGTAAAACTGCTGGGACCGCTTCCGACGCCGGGTATTGCCCTTCTTACCCGAAGCCAAAAGGCGGAAGCCGGCGTCGTTATTAGCGCGTCACACAACCCTTATTACGATAACGGCATTAAGTTTTTCAACGGTCAAGGCAGTAAGCTTTCGGATGAGCTCGAGCTACAGATAGAGGCCATGATCGACGCGCCAATGAAAACAGTCGATTCAGAGCAGCTGGGTAAGGCGAGTCGTATCGCAGATGCGGCAGGCCGTTATATCGAATACTGCAAGTCGACCTTCCCCGATGAGTTGAGCCTTAAAGGGCTGAAAATAGTAATAGACTGCGCCCATGGAGCGACTTATCATATTGCGCCCGGTGTTTTTGAAGAATTGGGTGCTGATGTCGTTTTAATGGGCGCGTCTCCTGATGGCTACAACATTAACGATGGGGTTGGTTCTACCGAGCCTGAGGCACTGCAAAAGCGCGTGCTGGAAGAGGGCGCTGACCTTGGTATCGCCTTCGACGGTGATGGCGATCGCCTGCAGATGGTAAATCATGCGGGCGAGCTGCTTACGGGTGATGATGTGCTCTATATCCTCGCAATGCATCGCATAGCCACTGGAGGAAGTGACGCTGGCGTAGTCGGTACGCTGATGACGAACATGGGCTTAGAGCTAGCCTTAGAACAAAGCGGCTTGCGACTCGCTAGGGCTAAGGTGGGTGATCGCTTTGTTAAGGAGTTAATGGTGGCTGAGGGCTGGAGCCTCGGTGGCGAGTCATCCGGCCACATCATATGCGGCAATCTCAGCACGACGGGTGATGGCGTTATCGCTGCACTACAAGTGTTGGCTGCGGTTGTTGCCTCGGGGCGTGAACTAAAGGAGCTCACTGCTGGGTTCACCCCCTTGCCTCAAGTGCTTGTTAACGTTCGCATTAAGAAAGGCTTTGATATTGCGGCGCATCAAGCGATTAGCGATGCTTGTGAGCGCGTCGAGCGCGAGCTCGTTGGTCGTGGACGCTTGTTATTGCGCCCATCAGGTACCGAGCCGGTTATCCGCGTGATGGTTGAGGGCGATGACAGCATTGCTATCGATACCTTGGCAAATGAAGTGGCGGACGCTATTCGTCAAGCTGCGTAACAAGAGTCTTGCCCCACGCGCGCCTCTTGGGTAGACTCGCGCACCCTTAGTGTTGGTGTTTGCATTTTGCGCAACACCAGGTTCGGAGAAACACGTGAATCAGGTTATTTTGGTCGTTCACCTTCTGGTGGCGTTAGCAATCATCGGGCTCATCTTGCTGCAGCGCGGCAAAGGTGCGGATGTGGGCGCGTCGTTTGGTGGTGGTGCGTCGCAAACGGTTTTCGGTTCGTCAGGCGGCGGCAATGTCCTCACTTCAGCTACGGGGTGGTTGTCTGCACTATTCTTTGCGACCAGTTTTGGTCTGGCAATGATTGCAGACCAGCAATACGCGGAAACTGACGACCTTGGTTTCGAGGTTCCACTTGAGGCTGTCGAAGCGGCACCTCTGGCCCCTGCTGGCGATCTACCGCTGGTGGAGGATGCTAATGAAAATTCAGGTACCAGCGATCTCCCAATCGACTGAGTACTACATGACTTGCGGAAGTGGTGGAATTGGTAGACACGCTATCTTGAGGGGGTAGTGGCCTATGGCTGTGGGGGTTCAAGTCCCCCCTTCCGCACCATCTTAAAGGGGAGCAATAACGCTAAGTTGTTGTTTCCCTTCGTATTTTCCGGTCTATAAAACTCTCCTGCCAGCTTTCTCGGTAT
>CBFHHL010000075.1:0-2086 GCA_965655685.1 Luminiphilus sp. | reverse complement strand
GCGCCTGCATAGGGGGAATCAATCGGCTACACAACTCAGCAACCGTGGTCATCATCAACTGCTCAAACGCTCGTTGCTCCACGAAATCTGTCACTTCGAGCAAATTGGGCCCAGCAATTCCCGCGTAGTTTATGAGCACATCAACGGAGAGTCCACGACTCTCAATGTCTTCACACAGCCACCTCGGTGAATCCGGCAAACTCAAGTCACATTCAATAATAGAAGTGCGCGTCGACAGTGACTCAGCGAGTGAGCGCAGCTTCTCGCCCCTGCGGGCAACTAGAATCAGGTGATCGCAACGACCGTCAAGTTGCCTTGCGAACTCAGCACCCAGCCCTGCGGAGGCACCCGTTATCAGCGCAGTTCCTTTCATCGGTTTTCCTTCATTATCTGTAGGGTTATCTGACCAAAGTCATACCGCGCTAACTTACCCCATAGAAAACCCGGCAATAAGGTGGCTAGCATTAGCGTTGAGAGAACCATTAGTTAATTTTCATGCACTCGAAACCTTTCGCAGGGAAGTGCACGTGAATGTCTCCGACATCATCAGATCGACGTAGCAAAATGATGTGATGGGAATCCATTCCTACCAGTGTACCCGTGACGGGGACTTTACCCGTATCCGTGGGAGAGACAGTGACCCATTCTCCTACGTCAGGATGGCCAGCCGCTTCTTCGTTGACAGCTTGCGGGCTTGAGGACTTTGCAATTTCCAGCGCCTCACGATCGCTCATAGGCGATACGTCTCCCCAACCGAAACGCTCGACCTTATCCATCCAGGCTTTCACCGCAGACGGCAATAGGGATGCTTTAACACTGCGAAATGCGATGGCTAGGAAAATGGGGTGGTAGCAGCGGAAGTCGCTCAGGCATGGCTCCTGCCCCCCAAGGAATGGCTGATCACCCAAGTGGAATGCCAGATCATCTAGGTATTGTTTGAATACTGCTTTTGCTTGATCCGGCGAAAGCATTGCCGGTGGGTATCCCACGGCAAAGGTAGCTCGATCCTTGGCAAAGGCCATCATACCTTTAAATCCAAGCTTTAAGATCAATCCAATTGCCGTTTTTAACTGCGAGTTCTGTCGAATCGCAGCAAAAAATGCGTTCTGCTCAGCGTGCTCTGCAAGAGCCTTGGCCGCCTCACTGTCTGTGGCTAGCGATTTCTCTGCCAGATTAATGAAGCACTCTGAAATGAGAGCTGTATCGCAGTAGATATCAGCACCAATTTGAGCCACAGGGATTCGTCGATACCCGCCAGCGAGCAGCGCAAGAGTTTCGCGAGGCGGTTGTATGGGTACGTCGACAGAATGCCAGGGTACATCTAAGTAGCCTGCTACCAAGCGCACCTTCTCCGCGTAGGGTGATGCTGGGTAGTGATAAAGGATGATATTGCTACTTTTCATGCTGCGCCCCCATTTTAATGAGGACCAAGCTTAGTAGTCTAAGATGAGGATTGCTACTGACCGAGCGCGGTTCTGATGCTCTTGGTGACTGAGTCCACAGAACCTACACCGTTTATACGATGATAGGCCGGTCCCTGGAGGTTAGTGTAGAAATCGACGAGCGGCCGTGTCTGGCTCTCATAGACTCCCAAACGATGCCGAACAGTTTCTTCAGCGTCATCATCACGTTGTATCAACGCCTCTCCCGTTACATCGTCAATACCCTCAACCGCAGGTGGGTTGTGCTCGACGTGGTAGACACGTCCGCTGCCGGGATGGACTCGACGGCCACTCATTCGGGACACGATTTCCTCGTGATCAACATCTATCTCAATCACCTGATCAATATCGATGCCAGCCTGGACCATGGCTTCCGCCTGCGGGATCGTTCTCGGAAAACCATCGAATAGGCAACCCTTCGCGCAATCCGGTTCAGCCAATCGATCCTTGACCAAGCCAATAATGATGTCGTCCGACACCAAGCCGCCCTCATCCATGATGACCTTTGCGCGCTTACCCAGATCGGTACCGGCTTTAACAGCGCTCCGTAACATATCGCCAGTGCTTATTTGCGGAATCCCAAAATGATCACACAAGAAAGCGGCTTGAGTACCTTTACCAGCACCAGGGGCGCCCAGAAGAAT
>CBFHHL010000074.1:0-17072 GCA_965655685.1 Luminiphilus sp. | reverse complement strand
TTACCTCGCGCCCACCTTCGACGGTAAAGTGATTGATGAGACAGGCAAAGAGTTACCTATCGGTGAGTTGGGCGAAATCTGCGTTAAGGGTGCGGCGGTCATCAAAGGTTACTTGAATCGCCCAGAGGCAACAGCTGACACCATCGTGGATGGGTGGTTGCACACGGGTGATATTGGCTACTTTGACGAGGAGGGTTTCCTGTACCTCGTAGATCGCGCAAAAGATATGATTCTGCGCGGTGGTGAGAATATTTACGGGGCCGAGGTGGAGTTTGCGGTCTTTGATCATCCCGCCGTGCTCGAGTGCGTCGCTTTCGCAGTGCCCGACGAGCGCTTGGGTGAGGAGGTTGGCGTTGCCATTCACCTCAAGGACGGCGCTATGCTAGACGCCTCGGGACTCCGAGAGCATCTCTCGACCCGTCTCGCGGCGTTTAAAGTGCCTAAATACATTTGGTTCATGGCCGAGCCACTGCCGAGAAATGCTAATGGGAAGTTCTTAAAGCGCGAGTTGCGTGAGGTGCTCGATCCCGCATCTGCAGATTAAGCGATAGTAAAGGTTCCCATTAGTCCTGCTTGGCAGCGCCCACAGTTAGTGCAGGCGTTGCCGAGCGAGTCGCGCACAACCCCAGCGCGAAAATTTGAATTGTGAGGTACAGATGATGAGCGAATACCAAACCTTAGAAATCTCGCGTGATGGTCCAGTGATGACGATAGCGCTTAATCGTCCCGAGAAGATGAATACGTTCAACGTGACACTCCGCCGCGAGATCGCGAGGGCTGCGATTGAAGCTGATCTCGATAAAACAACGTGCGCTATTATTTTGACGGGCAATGGACGGGCCTTCAGTGCCGGTGCCGATCTTTCAGATGGTGATGGGATGGCCGATGGTAAAGCTGTCGAGAGCGATTTGAACTTTGAATACAAGCCAGGCGTATTAGCGATTCACAACAGCTCAAAGCCTTGGATAGCCGTGATCAATGGTCCTTGTGCCGGTATCGCTTACTCCTACGCTATGGCTTGTGATCTCGCTTGTATGGGAGCGAGCAGTTATCTGTACCAACCGTTCTCGGCGATTGGCCTTGTACCTGACGGTGGTGCGACTTGGTTGATACCGCGGCTTGTCGGTACAAAGCGAGCCTATGAGTTGATGGCGCTGGGAGAGAAGTTAAGCGCGGATAAGGCCATGGCGATGGGCATGGTGAATCGTGTATTCCCTGACGAAACCCTGCGTGCGGAGGGTCTAGCCTATGCACAGGAGGTGGCTGCAAGGTCCCCGCTAGCACTCAGTTACACGAAGACTGCCGTTAACTTCGGGCAAACCCACAATCTTGACGAGACCATTAGCAAGGAAGCTTCACTACAGGCGATTTGTATCGATAGCGAAGACGCAAAAAATGCGGTGATTTCATTCTTTAATAAGCAAAAGCCGGTCTGGAAAGGGCAATAGAATAGTCGATAGACAGAAAATCTGATAAGCCGGAAGTTCGTCAAGAGATGAAGTAACGTTGATCGAGCTGCGCTTTGATTCTAGGGGGAACTATGAAAAAAACGTTGTTATCGGCTGCCTTGGGGGCCATGTTGATCACCTCGGCCCATGCAGCCGAAAAGCAAATTTATTGGGGTGATACACACCTACACACCAATCGATCTTTTGACGCCTTCACCAATCGAAATTTTTCCGTGGGGCCTGATGAGGCTTACCGCTTCGCTCGCGGGTTACCTGTCGAACACCCGGGCCACAAAGCACGTGTGCAACTTGAGACACCGCTGGACTTTCTCGTGGTTTCAGACCACGCCGAGTTCTTGGGGAATATTCGTCAGCTCTATACGGTTGGTCTCCCGACAGAGGGCTTGGGCATCATTCAGAAGCTAAAGCTCTGGTATGCCCAGTACTTAATTCGTGATGCGATAAGCAGTGGCAACGGCCGCGAATTTTTTTATAACCAATTGCCAGATCCCTACGATACGCCACAGGAAGCTGTGTCCGATTGGGAGGAGAATATCGGCAACTCGGTGTTCCCTAAATTGCCCGCGATTGAAGACAAAGCTTGGAGCGACATTGCTGACGCGGCTGAGGCTAACAATCGACCTGGAGAGTTTTCGGCGATTCTAGGCTGGGAGTACAGCTTGATCCCGGGAGGCGCCAATTTGCACCGTGTCGTGATGACTGATTTGGACGGCGAATCCGCGAAGGTCTTTCAGCCCTTTGGCTCGGACGATAGTCTTTATCCTGAGGACCTATGGGCGTGGCTAGAAAAAACGAGCGAGCAAACAGGCGGTAACTTTATTGCCATTCCACACAACTCAAACATCTCAAAAGGCTCGATGTTCGATACTGTAACCATGCGTAACGAACCTGTGGGACCTGCGTACGCAGAAATACGTAAGCGCTGGGAGCCCATTGTTGAGATCACGCAATATAAAGGCGACTCTGAAACGCATCCCAGCTTATCGCCAAACGACCCATTTGCCGACTTCGAGAATTACCCGTACTACATCCAAAAAGGGTGGACTGAGTACAAGCCTGAAAAGGGCGATTTTATCCGCTCAGCCTTGCTTAGGGGGATGCAACTCGAGCAGGACATGGGTATTAACCCCTATCAGTTCGGCGTTATCGGATCCACCGATGCGCATACGGGGCTCGCCGCCGCGGAGGAGAATAATTTTTACGGTAAATTTGCCACGGATAGTGTACCTTCTAGCAAACTCAACGGTTGGTCGGATAACGCGAACAGCTCCTTTGGCTGGGCAATGGGCGCACAGGGGCTAGCAGCCGTTTGGGCGGAGGAAAACACTCGTGAAGGCATCCTTGCGGCCATGAAACGGCGTGAGACGTACGCCACGACAGGGCCTCGCATTGGTCTGCGCTTCTACGGTGGTTTTGGTATCGACGAGTCCCTGTTGGACCCTCAATCCTCAATCAGCAATGCAGGCGCCGTGCCCATGGGCGGCGAGCTCGTGGCCGTTAATGCAGAGCCGCCCGTGTTTGTAGTTCACGCGATGGCTGATCCTAAATCCGGTACGCTCGATCGTATTCAGATCGTAAAGGGTTGGGTGAACGGATCTGGGGAGTCGTTCGAAAAGGTTTTTGACGTGGCGTGGTCATCTGACGAGCGGCTTCGAGAAGATGGTTCACTAGCACCTGTGCCGAACACTGTAAATCCTGAGACTGGAGCGTGGAGCAATGCAGCAGGGGCTGCGAATTTATCGGCCGCTTGGGCAGACCCAGAGTTTGATCCAGCAATGCGTGCTTTCTACTACGCGCGAGTGCTCGAGGTGCCTACACCGCGTCATAGCCTGTTAGATAAAATTGCCTTGGGAGGGGATGTAGATACTCGGCGCCCCGACGTTATCCAGGAGCGGGCTTACTCCTCGGCTATCTGGTATCACCCAGCTCGCTGACTTGTACTTTGTGGTCGTCAGTAAAACCGTTCGAGGTTGTTCTGACGACACACTTAATAGTTGCTCCATCGCACGCTACGGACCCCACTAATACCTGTTTGTGCGGGGAGAAACTGGGTGTTTATCTAGGTCGCCACCACGACTCGGATACCTTGCAACCTCGGTTCCGCGCGCGCAATGGCCTCCTGAGTCTCTATGAGTAATTGCTCAACTGCGTGGACTTCATCCTCTCGTACGGAGCCATTGCGTTCACCGAGAGATCGCAAGCGTCGCGCTTCTGAACTCAGTGAGGTGTCGGCCTTTTCCCGTGCACGGTCCTGCAGGTTTTTCACGTAGACTTCGGCGTGCTTATCCAATTCTGCGAGCGCCGCGACTAATTTGGCACGCAATTCTCGTATAACGCCAGCGCTCTGCGTGATGCTGACGGGCTTAATCAGTTTGGTCAGGTTTTCGCAGGAGATCGCGTTACCCAGATCACGACCATCGAGAGTGATGAGCGATCGGAGCGGCACTTGGTCGAGGTATCTGCCGATCTCTAGGCGTTTTGGTGCAGGGCAGTCAGCCGTGTGCAATGTTTCAAGCATGACGGTACCGGGCTTGATACTTTTAGCTTTTATAATTGCCACTGACGCGTTGCCTAACTCAGAGTTATAAACGACATCAATGGTTTCTCTGACCAGCGGATGTTCCCACGTGAGGAAGTGTAGGTCGTCTCTGGCCAAAGCAGTGTCGCGATCGAAGGTGCACGTAATTCCACCATCGTCGAGTAAGGGTAATTCACCGGTCACCAAATTTTCTGAGGGCTTGAGAATTAAGCTGTTCTCGGCGCCTTCCTCAGTGTGAATACCGAGCCGGTCGAATAAATGATCGGTATATCGACGCAATTCAGAGGTTCTTTCATTGCTCTCGATCTCATCGATCAACTGGCGAGCGAGCTCCGGGTTGTGGGAGGTGAGTTCGAGCAGTCTATCGCGCCCTCTGTCCATCTGCTGGTTGAGCTGCTCTCTCAGACATACGGTTTGTTTCAGTAGCGTATCTGAGAGCTGGCCTTGTTTTTCAGAAGCTTGCAGCTCGTCAGATAGTTCGTCATAGATGAGATGGCCTATGGAGCAACTTGTCTCGAAGCTATTTAAGCCTTCGTGGAACCAAGTGAAACGGACCGATTCCCTTGTGTTTGGTGAAACCGGGACATGAATATTAACGCTACCGCGTTGCCCGATGCGGTCCAACCGACCTATTCGCTGTTCTAGCAAGTCAGGGTGGTGTGGAAGATCAAAACACACCAGATGCTGGCTGAATTGGAAATTCCTTCCCTCACTACCAATCTCAGAGCAAATCAGCGCTCGTGCGCCGCTCTCTTCGTCAGCAAAGTAGGCTGCGGCACGATCTCGCTCAATTAGAGACAGACCTTCGTGGAATGACGCGCAACGAATACCCGCTTGCAAGTGCAAGTAGTGCTCAAGAGCCATTGCAGTGGTCTTGTCCTGACAGATAACTAGCACCTTTTGCGATTTTAAATCCTTCAGAAGGTCGGCGAGCCATTTTGTTCTGTGGCTATCTGCAATCGAGCCTGAAGTGTCATCTTCGGGGAGCTGGTACTGATGCAGTACCCGTTGGGGGAACCCCAAGACTGACTTGCGCGAGTTGCGGAATAGTACTCGCCCAGTTCCGTATTCATCTACGAGTGATTGGACGATGTCATCTGCCGATGCCGTGGAGTCGATGTCAGGGGGAAGGTCGACTACATCTTCGCCAGATTGAAGCCGCTCGATAAGCTCGAATGTGTGCTCAAATTGGCGCTGTTCTTCCGTGAACTTATCGAGATCGGAGAAACGATCTGGATCCAGGAGTTGTAGTCGAGAGAAGTGACTATCGATTCCCGACTGGCCAGGCGTTGCCGTTAGCAGAAGCAATCCGCGGCTATCGCGCGCCAACTGAGTCATTGTGGCATCGAGCTCATCTTGAGCATCTTCCCCCAGCTTGAGGTGGTGAGCCTCGTCGATGATGATGAAATCCCAGTCAGCATCGAGCAGCAGCATCCGCGCAGTTTCATTGTGCTTTATGAAGGACCAAGGTGAGAGTACGAGTTGATCGTTGCCAAAATCAAAAGCCGATTCTTCTGTTTCAAATCGCATGTCGTCATAAATAGCAAACTGCAGATTGAAGCGGCGCAGCATTTCCACCAACCACTGGTGTAATAGAGGATCGGGAACAGCGACAAAAACCCGTTGTGCGCGACCCCGCAAAAACTGCTGCGCAAGTATGAGTCCTGCCTCAATCGTCTTGCCCAGTCCTACCTCGTCAGCGAGGAGCACCCTAGGTGCTAGACGTCGTCCCACTTCGCTTGCGACAAATAGTTGGTGGGACAGCAGAGATGTCCTTGCCCCTATCAGTCCGGAGGTATTGCTTGCTTGATAGCGGGCGCGTTCAATTAGTGTCTGGTAACGCAGCTGAAAATCACCAATCTTATCAAGCTGATTGTTGAGCAGTCGGTCTTGTGGTGTATTCACCGAGACCTCAGGCGCGATGAATTGCTCATGAACCGAGAACGTTTCGCCACTTCCCGGCTCAATAGCCTCATAACTTAGCGTATTGCCCAAGGGGTAGACCTCTCTAACCTCGAGCGTTCGTCCATCGATATGCGTCAATTTATCGCCGACTTTGAGCTCGTAACGCGTAAGCGGCGCTCGATCGAGCGCATATGTGCGCTCCTCCTCGGCCGAGGGGTAGAGTAGCGTTACTCGACGCGCATCAACCTCCACACAAATGCCCAAACCAAGCTCAAGATCAGCGTGGCTGATCCACCGTTGTCCAATATCAAAGGTCATAGTCAATCTTAGAAAAAACAGTCCAAACTATTCTGGTAGGTCACTGACAGGAGTTCTTTTACGCTCACCTGCTTCAGGTCGGCCACAGTTTGGGCGATAAAAGGAAGGTAAAAAGGCGCATTGGGCACACCTCGGTAAGGTACGGGCGTTAGATAGGGTGCGTCCGTCTCAAGCAGAATGCGCTCGATAGGTGTTTTTCTTATAACCTCACGTACATTCTCGGCATTTTTGAATGTGGCAATTCCATTGAACCCGAGATAAAAGCCCTCACTCAGGCAAAACTCTGCAAGATCTAAGCTGCTAGTGAAGCTATGGATTACACCTTTCTTTGATAGAGCGGTTGATACACTTGAGAGCACAGTTTTGGTGTCTTCCTCTGCCTCGCGAGTGTGAATAACAACAGGCTTGTTGTGTTCAACGGCTATAGCAATTTGACCCTCAAACGCAGCGATTTGAGTGTTAGGGTCTGCGTGTTCGTAGTAGTAGTCAAGGCCGATTTCACCGATCGCAAGTACTTTCGGATGCGTTGCATTTGAACGGAGCTCCTGTCCGAAAGCTGCACTCCAGGAAGCTGCTTCATGGGGGTGCAGACCTTGTGTGCACCAAATGTTGGGGTCTGATTCGGCAATTTCCCGCACCACTGCCTGATTTTCCTCGGAAACGGCAATAGTGATAATTTTTTCAACGCCTACGTCTCGAGATTTGTTGATAGTACCTACCAATTCATCGCCACTGAGATAGTCGAGATGGCAATGAGTCTCGATGATTTTGCCGTCTAACGTTGGAATTGGTGGCCGTGCTTTTTTACCCATGCTGAATCCCACAGAAATCGGCGCGGATTATGGCACAGCTGAATAAGAATAGGGCGGTGACAACTGCGCTGATTAACCTCGGTGCACGGTGCGGACTCGCAATGCTCTTACCGCATCAATAACTTCATTCCAGAACCATTGATGTATAGGCGAGCGTTCGGTGCGGTGATGTGCGACGAGTGAGTATTCGATTGTTCTCCCCAAATGCTCGGGAATAGGCAAGGTTACGAGATCCTTCGTAGCGCCGTCGTTACGCGCCATGTATGAAGGGCATACCAAGGTGTAATTCGTGCTTCTCAAAATTTCGAACGCGGTGAGCAGATGCGACGTCTCCAAGCTGCCTTTAGTGCTTCTAAGAATGGCCGATGCTGTTTGGTCTACTTCTGCCAGTTCATTTCGATCGGCGATGTATAGATTTATCTGTGGGAAGAGGCTCAGGCTAGTCTCGTCGACAGGTTGTTTCGTCAGCGGGTGATCCCTGCGAACAAACACCGCCAGAGGTGAGCTTGCAAGCTCATGATGCCGAAACTCTCGGGGATACGAAGGGCGACTCAGCTGAATAGCAAAATCCAGTGAGCCGTCAGCCAGGAGGTCTAGCTGTTGCTCAGCGCGCGTAATTGTACGCAGCTTCAATTTTGGGGCGCGTGTCTCGAGTCGAGATGTTAGTGAAGGAAGCAGCGTGAATCCCACATATTCGGAGATGGCAATTACAATCTCCCCACGGAAAGCGTTTGGACTGAATTCACCTGCATCTAGTAGCGATTCAATGTCGCTAAGGACGTTGGCCAGCTGACCAGAAAGCGCTTCCGCTCGTGGCGTAGGTTGAATGCCTCGCTTGCTGCGTGCAAAGAGAGGGTCATCAAAGGCCTCTCGAAGTCGATTTAGCGTCTTGGACATTGCGGGTTGTGTAACATGTAGCCGCTCTGCCGCGCGCGATACACTCTTCTCCTCTAGCAATACATGCAACGCGACGAGAAGGTTAAGGTCTATCCGAGAGAGTTGGCTAATGTCCATTAGATATAACCCCAAAGAATGTATTGAATGATAATAATAAATTTGAATTTATATTCGAGCAACCTACACTTTGAATGCGTTGATCTTTTTTTTTGCGACGCTCAGGTTTTTTTTGCCCGCCATCGTGCGGGCTTTTTTTTGCGTTATATTCGCAACATGAAAAAGCCACACGCATTATTGATCTTTCTGGTGGGCGCTTCGCTACTGCCGCCAATGGCTTTGGCTGTCATTGTTCCACAGCCAATGGGTACATACATTGAAAAAGTGGGAGAGCTAAACGTTGACGATGACTTAGTTGTCGATTCCTCAGCGCTGCTTGCCCATGAGCGACGCGTGCAGGCTGTCGTTGAACTTCAGACTCGGCTAGGTGCATACGACGCATCACTCAGCCAGCAATGGCTCGAGCTTGCACACGATGCTGTGATGTTAAGTCAGCCGGAGGCTGCGGCAGGGTTCTTTCAACAAGGCCTTCACAATTTGCGACTCAATGCGGGCTTGACGACCGAAAAGCAGATCACTGCACTCTCAGACTGGATTAGCGTGCTTAGGCGTTTGGGAGATTCGGAAAGTCTGGGCGAGCAGTTGCAGTACCGTTATCGGATTACGGGCTTTGGCGTCTCCGATTGGAGCCAGGAAAGCTTACGTTACGCGCTAGAATATTTCGACAACGAGTTGGCGCAGTTTGCCACCACGGACTGGCTTGCTAATGAAAGCAAAGTTATTCGATTTGAGCGTCATTTAGATGATGTAATC
The DNA here is from genome assembly GCA_965655685.1 of Luminiphilus sp. Classification (GTDB taxonomy): domain Bacteria; phylum Pseudomonadota; class Gammaproteobacteria; order Pseudomonadales; family Halieaceae; genus Luminiphilus. The sequence goes on along the minus strand of CBFHHL010000074.1, from coordinate 8,262 downwards.
GAGCGTAGCTGCGAGGGAGAGAGAGCGTCTGCGGTCTGGTGTGGGCCTCTGGTAAAGCGCCGGTTGCATTTGCTTTACCTAATCGCCTTCGTCGTCGAGCCGTTCGTGGAAGACCGACAGGTTCGAGATAGTTTGCCTTCAAAATTTTTGTCTGACCGCTCGCTTTTTGATGAGCAACTGTTGGCACTAGAGAGAAATGCCTACCAATCAGGTGTGCGGATGCTTGAAAAGGCTATCGCAATCGACGAGGGGCAGTTTGACTTGGAGCTCGCGCTTGCCGATTGGCGCTGGTATTTCGGACGTCGCGGGGCTGCTAAGGATGCGTACCGCGAGTTATACGCCGCTCATCCCCAACTTTTTGCCGTTGCGCAGGCATTACCGCATGGGTTGATTGGTCCAGTTACATCGCGTGCCGAACAGGATACAACTGCATCAACTTATCGATTCACCGTTAACACGCAGGGTAGTGTGCGCGATTTATCTCTGCGGACAGGGGCAGGGGAAGGAGAGGGTTCTCAGCCAAATCGGGTGCGAAAAGCCCTGAGGAAAATCCGATTTCGTCCATTGTTAGACGGTGAAGGCGAAGTAACCGAGAGCGTGGTCGTTGGACGATACCGGTATCTTCGGTAAGCTGATTTATTTACTTTGCGAAACCCCTACGAGTTGCCTCTAGGCGTTCTCTATGATTAGCAGGGCGCCCGCCGTTTTTGCGCCAGCAGCACGCCATTCCAACAGTTCTCCACCGAAATTCTCAAGAATAGCCTCACATACACTCAGAAACGGCGCACGCTGAGGGTCTGCAATAATGATTTTCTTGGTTCCACTCTCGATGGCAGTGGTGATCATAGCCACAACGGGATCAATGAGCTCGTCCCAGAAACAGATATCAGCGCCTATAAGCAGTTCTGTCGCTGCGAGTATCTCCGGGTTTAAATCGTCGAACCGGCCTACAATAGGTGTCACCGAAGTTTCATTTAGTTCTGCAGTTAGCTCTAAGTAGGGCATGACATCGGGATCTGCGTCTAGTGAGCCTACAGCTGCCCCGTAGTGTTTAGCACACCAAATTCCTGCAAGCCCCCATCCGCAGCCTGCGTCGATGACAGTCTTAGGTTCTGACGCAAGGGTTGAGGCCAGGTAATCAATGAGTACTTGGCTCGAGCCCCAGAGTTTTGTTCCATGGATAGATGGGCGATATCCCTGACGCTTGAGAGCGCGCACTTTGGGATGCGACGCGTAGGGCACATCGAGACCCGAAATCGATCTTAGGTGTTCATTTGCTGCCAATTTGGCTCCTCAGTCGACACCCAACGGGAGCCCGATGAGAGATCCTTTAGCTGCGCTTTCTAACCGCCTCAGCCTGCAGCCCTTTAGGGCCCTCGGATAACTCAAACTCTACTTCTTCACCTTCCGCAAGGCTTTTAAAGCCCTCACCTTCAATAGCACGAAAGTGGACGAATATATCGTCAGTGCGATCAGGCATCGTAATAAAGCCAAACCCCTTCGCATTGTTGAACCACTTTACGGTGCCGACACATCGATCTGACATCAGACGCTCCGCTTATTAGTTATTATGTGTGCGTAGCTATAACAGTGCTCAGCGGTTAACGCAACTGTTCGATCTTTGATTTTTGGGCCATGAGTGATGAAATCCCGGCTTCTAATTCCTCGAGTTTTATTTTTTCCTTAGCGACCACAGCTTCGGGCGCTCGATCAACAAAGTTTTTGTTGGCGAGTTTTGCAGAAGTACGTGCTTGGTCCGCCGTCATACGCTCGAGTTCTTTGTCAAGTCGCGACAGTTCGTTCTTGATGTCTATAACACCTGCCATTGGAACCATGACCTCTAGAGTTCCGGCGAGAGCGCTTAGCACAGGCGGCGCCTCGTCTGTCTCAGTTAAAACCTTTGCGCTTCCAACTTTTGCCAGTTTCTGAAGTGACGGGAGGTGCTTTTCAAGGTTGGTTTCATCGCGTGATGTTGCATTTCCAAGTAGCACTTCTAATGTCTCGCTTGGAGCAATATTTGCTTCGCTCCTGATTGTTCTGACAGCAGAAATAACGGTTTTAAGCCACTCAATCTCATCCTCGGCGGTCGTATCGCTCTGTTCCGTATCGCTAGTCGGCCATGCGGCAAGCATGATTGTGTCTCCTTGCCGACCCAAGCGTGGCGCCACGCTTTGCCAAATTTCCTCGGTGATGAAGGGCATCATAGGATGCAATAGGCGTAAAACGGTCTCCAGCACATCGAGAAGTGTCAGTAACGTCCCGTGTTTCTCAGACGCAGAGGCGTCATCATTCCAAAGTACGGGTTTTGATAGCTCAAGATACCAGTCACAGTATTCATTCCACACAAAGTCATAGAGCGTTTGTGCGGCGTGATCAAAGCGATATTGCTCGATACTTCGGCTCGTTTCAGTGATGGCTGTTTGTAGCCGGCTATGAATCCATCGATCGGCGAGACTAAAGGCCGGCGTCTCGAGATCAGGAGCAAACCCGTCGGTATTCATCAACACATAGCGCGATGCATTCCAGAGTTTGTTGCAGAAATTTCTAAATCCTTCCATACGACCCAGATCGAACTTGATGTCGCGACCTGTTGAAGCGAGCGAGTAGAAAGTAAAGCGCAATGCGTCAGTCCCGTAGCCAGGAATACCTTCTGGGAATTGCTTGCGGGTCGCTTTTTCGATTTTCTGAGCTTGCTTCGGTTGCATCATGCTCGAGGTGCGCTTCGCCGCCAGTGACTCGAGGTCAATGCCGTCAATCAAATCGATGGGGTCAAGGACGTTACCCTTCGACTTGGACATTTTTTGCCCTTCACCATCACGCACTAAGCCGTGGACATAGACCTGCTTAAAAGGAACTTCCCCTTTTAAGTGGAGCGTCATCATGATCATTCTGGCTACCCAGAAGAAGATGATGTCAAAGCCAGTTACAAGGACTGATGCTGGGTGAAATTTAGCGAGCTCTTCAGTCTCCTCGGGCCACCCCAAGGTGGAAAATGTCCAGAGCGCTGACGAAAACCAGGTATCGAGGACATCATCGTCTTGCCGAAGTGCTTTGTCATCTTCGAGATTGTGTTCACGTCGGACGGCCGCTTCATCTTCACCTACGTAAACATTGCCGTCTTCGTCATACCATGCGGGTATTCGGTGTCCCCACCACAATTGGCGGCTGATGCACCAATCTTGGATGTCTCGCATCCACGCGAAGTAGGTGTTTTCCCACTGCTTTGGCACGAACTCAATCGCTCCCGATTCAACCGCATCAATGGCCGGACCTGCGAGCTTCTTTGCGTCAACGTACCACTGTAGAGTCAACCAGGGCTCAATAACTACACCCGATCGGTCGCCTCGCGGTACTTTTAAGGTGTGGTCTTCTATTTTTTCTAGCAGGCCCAACTGGTCCATGGCCGACACAACCGCTTTTCGTGCGTCGAAGCGATCGAGCCCTCTGAAAACTTCGGGTGCGTTGTCATTGATCTGCGCATCCTCGGTCAGAATATTGATCATGGGTAAGTTGTGTCGCTCACCCATGGCATAGTCGTTGAAGTCATGCGCAGGTGTGATCTTAACGCATCCCGATCCAAACTCAGCGTCAACGTAATCGTCCGCGATAATTGGGATTTGCCGATTACATAGCGGCAGCGCAATATGTTTGCCAAGGAGATGCTGATACCGCTCATCGTTGGGATTTACGGCGACTGCAGTATCGCCAAGCATTGTCTCTGGACGGGTTGTCGCAACGACAATGACTTCATCCGAGTCGACGATGGGATAACGTAAGTGCCAAAGAAAACCCGACTCCTCCTCTTGTACGACCTCGAGATCTGAAATGGCTGTGTGTAATTTGGGATCCCAGTTAACGAGTCGTTGTCCGCGATAAATCAGTCCCTCCTTGTAGAGGCGAACGAAAACCTCTTTTACGACTGCGGACAGATCAGGATCCATGGTAAAGCGCTCGCGCGTCCAGTCGACGGAGGCGCCAAGTCGACGGAGTTGCTGGGTAATAGTTCCACCTGACTCGGCTTTCCACTCCCAAACCTTATCGATGAAGGCATCCCTTCCCAGGTCATGCCGTGACACGCCTTTTGCTTCAAGTTGTCGCTCCACTAGCATTTGAGTAGCAATGCCCGCATGGTCAGTCCCGACCTGCCATAGCGTGCTCTTACCCTGCATACGGTGGTAGCGGATTAGGGCATCCATGATTGCTTGCTGAAATCCGTGTCCCATGTGCAATGTGCCTGTCACGTTCGGCGGTGGGATCGGAATGCAGTAGGCGCCATCACCATCCTTGGGCGCAAAATAGTTTTTTGATTCCCACTCCGAGTACCAGTGGGCTTCAATTGCTGCCGGCGAAAACGTTTTATCCATGATTTGCTATTACCTTGTCGCCATTGGCGATCACTCTCGTGTTCATCGCGCTTAAGCTTAAAAGCGCCTCGCGCGGAACGCGTTGTTCAAAACCACCTTCTCAAGGCAGCTCATGTCTCTGTAGCGGGTAGCCACGGTCCCGATAATGTCGCCAGGCGCTTCTCAACGACTCAAGAGACGTCTCATCCTGCGTAACAACCTCTGCAACTCGCTGGAAACGCGCGAAATAGGAGGGCGGAGCCAGTGCGAGATTGATAAGCACATCATTGTGCGATGCGGGATCTTGCTCGTACCCCAAAACAACCTGCTCATCCGTGTTATTACTAGCAAGTTCATGCGGGATAAAACTGGTTGACTTGAAATCCCAGAGATAGTCATCCAAGGCTGTCAATTGCTCCGCCGAGTCACAGTTGATAAATATCCGGTGACCACGACCCAGTGCTTTCTCTGTAAGTCTTGCGGCTACGCTGAGGCGTGCCTCAGCTCCAGACGTTTTGACAACATAGAAGTCTACTCGAGTCATTCAGTATCGTTTCGCGGTTACTTTTGCCGCAAATATTCGACAAGTAATGGAACCGGTCTACCCGTGGCGCCTTTCTGCATGCTCTGAAACGCTGTCCCGGCAACATCCAAATGGGCCCACTTGTACTTTTCGGTAAATCGAGCGAGGAAACAGGCTGCTGTGATACTTCCTGCCGATCCGGTGCCTATGTTCTGCATGTCTGCATATTTACTATCGAGCTGTTTGTCGTAGCGCTTATTGATGGGCAGACGCCAGGCTTCGTCACCTGAGGCTAGGCCAGCTTCCGTAAGTGAGTTAGCCAAATCGTCATCATTGGCAAAAAGGCCGGTTGCCTCGTGACCTAGAGCAATAATGATGGCGCCAGTCAGTGTGGCGATGTCGACGACCTCAGCGGGCTTAAAACGCTCCACATAGGTCAACGCATCGCAAAGAACGAGGCGGCCCTCGGCGTCTGTATTCAAGATTTCAATCGTTTTCCCGGACATTGACGTCACAACGTCTCCCGGTTTGGTTGCACAGCCGCTTGGCATATTCTCGGCAGCTGCCACAACGCCAATTACATTAATTTTTAGTTCGAGCTCAGCGACGGCCTGGATTACACCAAAGACCGATCCCGCGCCACCCATATCAAACTTCATTGACTCCATGCCTTTTGCTGGCTTTAGCGATATGCCTCCCGTGTCGAAGGTGATGCCTTTGCCCACGAGGCAATAGGGCGCGTCCTTTGCCTTACCGCCTTGGTACTTGATGACGATAAGTTTTGACGGTTCGTCACTACCGTTACCGACAGACAGTAGCGAGCCCATACCCATCGACGCCATTTTCTTCTCATCGAGCACGGAAACCGTAAGCGAGTCGTATTTGCGACCCAGAGCTCTTGCTTCGTTGGCGAGATAAGTTGGTGTGCAAATATTGCCAGGAAGGTTGACCAGCTCACGAGTGACATTGACGCCTTGACCAATCGCTTGGCCGTTTTGTAGAGACTTTTTGGCTTTCGCTGTGCTGATAGTCTCGCCTGTGGTAACCGTGAGTTTTGTAAACACCGGGCCTGGTTTTGGTGACCCTATAGTTGCCGTGTAGTGATAGCAGCTCGTTATCGTGTCTCGTGCGAGAAACTCCATAAAAGTCGCCATAGCCTCTGCATTGACACATAGGCCGTCAGCTACGAAGGTTGCCGCCTTGGCCTTACTCGCCGCCAGGGTGCGGCCAATAGCCGCGCTCACGGTGCGTTGTGCGTCGGGTCCGAAGGTTTCGGAGTCGCCACAACCCACCGCAACGATACGTGCAACCGAGTCGTTACCAATCATGGTTGTGACCTTTCCAAGCTTGGCCTGGGCCTCATTGATATCCATAGCGCGCTGTAAAACACCACCTGCCGCTAAATCGACTGCTGCTGATTGGCCTGACAAGGCTTGACCGGAAAAAAGCGGGACAACCACGAGCTCGTGCTTCGCATCTGACGCTTTGATGGCTTTGGTTGCAGTCACCGTGAGTTTTGTCATGGTATTTCCTTACGTAAATGGAGCTGGTCATTCGGGCGCGTAGTGTATGATGATGCGGGAGAGAACTAAACCTTGTGGCGGGTATTTGCCTACCGATTCTAGTATTAATTACCGGTACAAAATGAGAGCAGCGCGGTACCTGACTTATGATGTGATGACACACACCGGAGCCGTTTCTTTGGTTCTGTTTCTGGTGGTGTTCAGTGGTCGTTTCATCAAGTACCTAGCCGAGGCAGCCATCGGTGATTTATCCGCGGGCATCCTTCTGCCCATCATGCTTTACAAACTTCCCGCCTTTTTTGAATTGATCTTGCCGCTGGGCTTTTATATCGGCGTACTCTTGTCGTTTGGGCGTCTTTACGCCGACAGTGAGATGGTAATCTTTCGAGCAAGTGGTACCAGCCAATGGCAATTACTGAGTCGTATCTTACCCGCAACGATATTGACTAGCGTCCTCGTCGCTATGCTCGCATTGTTTTTTGGCCCAGATGGTGCGTCGAGAGCGAACGCGCTGTTGGCTGAACCAAGGTCTGCCGAGGGCATGCATGTACTGGCAGAGGGGCGATTCAAAAAGCAACGAGCAGGCGACTACGTAACGTACGTTGAGCAGATCGATGAAGATGGCAACATGACCACGGTTTTTGTCGCAGAGCGCCAACGCTCTGCTACTGGCACCGTCTTACTAACCACACTAGCCCAAAGCGGTGCAATTGAGATTGACCCCGATTCGGGGCGACGGTACCTGCAGTTATCCAATGGTCACCGCTATAGCGTAAGTCCTGGAAAGGCGGAATTGACGCAAACGCGATTTGCTGGGTATCGATCCCTCATTCCCGAAATTGAGGGGGGGTTACGATCACAGGCTCAGGTTGAGACCTTGCCGACATCGGCGCTTATTGGAAGCGACAGCTCAGAGCATAGGGCGATTTTGGGCTGGCGTGTCTCATTGGCGTTTATCATTCCTGTCATGGTCTTGTTTGCAATACCACTGAGTCAGACGGATGGTCGACGAGGGCGCTATGCCAAGCTTGGCCCTGCGTTGATTGTGTTTTTGTTTTATTTCGTGGCGTTGTCACAGGCGCGGTCCTTGGTAGAAGCGGGGAGTACGCTATTCATCTTTGCTGTGGTCCACGGTCTTTTTACATTGATGGGTTTAGTGTTAATGATGGGCGACGATCTCAGACGCCCGTTTAAGTACATTAAAAAACGCAATCAGAGTCGCGATAGTCATGCGCAGAGGGTGTCGTGAGTCAACTTGATCGCTACCTAATGAATACCCTGTTTTGGGCGATCCTCGGTGTATTGGCGGTTCTCGTGGGTCTAGATGCGCTAAGCCAGTTGATCGACGACCTCGACGATTTAAGCGATACCTATCACTTGAGTGATCTTTTGATATTTATTGGCTTAACGATCCCAAGAAGAATTCAGGAGTTCGTCCCTTATGCAACGCTTATCGGTGCGCTCTTCGGTCTTGGCAGGTTGGCATCGACTAGTGAGCTGACTGTGATGAGAACTGCTGGTCTGTCGTTGCCAAGACTGGCGTGGATGGCGATCAAGCCGGCTTTGTTAATTGCCATTGGTGGTTTTTGTGTCGGCGAATACGTAGCCCCGGTGTCCGAGCAGATGGCTATTAGCCAGCGCGCGCTTGCGCAGCATCCCAACCTTTTTCGCCTCGCTCTCAACAGCACGCGCCCGCGCGCGCGCCACCGCTACCTCCTTCATGCGCTTGGCCTTGTCGTCCTCGTCGCGCGCCTCGACCCAGGCCGCACCTGCCTCGGTCACTTCCTTCTTCCAGAAGGGCGCGCGGGACTTCAGGTAATCCATCAGGAACTCCGCCGCCTCGAAGGCCTCTGCCCGGTGGGCGGCGGCGGTG
>CBFHHL010000073.1:0-2702 GCA_965655685.1 Luminiphilus sp. | reverse complement strand
GGCTTAGATCTTGTCATTACCGTATGCGACAACGCTGCGAACGAGACCTGCCCCCTTTGGCTGGGCGAAACATCTCGACTGCACTGGGGGATGCCCGACCCTTCTAGAGTCGATGGCACCGAGCAAGACGTAGAGCGGGCTTTTAACGAGGTTATGAACGCGCTGGACTCCAAACTGTCCGAGTTGTGTGCCTCGATCAGATGAACTTATAGCGGCTTACCGTAGGTGCCGTTGGAGCGCTCTTTTTTGCGGGGCTGTCGATTAAAAGCCGCCTAGCTGATGACGGACGCGTGGCTATTTAAAGACGTCTGGATTTGTAACGCTCGACGTGACTCCCCCCACAATGGGGCTTTTCTCGGCGCTTTCGAAGCAGCGGTCGATCATCGCGTAGCGCTCGCCAACACCGCCTCTGAACGAAGGGTGCGTGAAGATATAGATATCGCCTGCTTTGAGAGACTCGATGACGCGTGCCGCGAGCACATCAGGATCAATGCCGTTTTTCACTTCGTTCGAGATGCCCACCGACATCGTTTCAGGGTCGAGATCCTCATCTGACCTCACGAGATCTCGGTGGCTCGCATCATAGTCTTCGGGGCGGACGCGGTCTGACAAATAAATCCGTGTTTTTACAAAGCCGGGGCACAACGCCGCAACATGGATTCCAAACGGAGCAAGCTCCATTGCCCATCCCTCGGAAAGGCCGGCTACGGCGAGTTTTGTGGCGTTGTAGGCGCCGCCATAGGGGAATCCATTCATGCCGGCCATTGACGCCACGTTTAAAATCCAGCCACCGCCAGCAGCTTTGATATGCGGCACCATCGTTTTAACGCCGAACACCACGCCCATCAAATTAACGTCGATAGTCCAGCGCCAATCCTCGGCCGATTGCTCTTCAATGGGTCCGCTTGAACCACCTCCGCCTACGCCTGCGTTGTTCATAACGGCGTGGATGGCACCGAATTTCTCCAGCGCTGCAGCGGCGACGCGTTCCCAGTCACTCTCTTTCCGCGCGTCCGCCTCCATAGCAAGAACCGCGATACCTTGCTCGGAGAGTGTCGCCTCAGCCTTGCTCAACATGTCAGTAGAGACGTCTGTGATGACGACATTCATACCCTCGCGTCCAACCGCCTGCGCTACCGCAAAACCGATGCCTTCTGCACCGCCAGATACGACGACTGTTTTTCCTGAAAATAATTCCATCTCACGCTCCCGCAAGGGTTTGCTTGTTTTTTGTCCGCGTCAGCTTAACGCAATGCTGACGGTTTCACTTACTCAAGATTGAATAAATCGGTGTTGCCACCGAGTGCAGTGATGTTGTCAGTGATGGTGTGCTCCCGAACCAGTCGCTTTAAATAGTCGGGGCCGCCCGCTTTTGGGCCAGTGCCTGACAAACCATGGCCGCCGAATGGATTGCTGCCAACCACTGCGCCTACTGTGTCGCGATTAATATATAGATTCCCAATCAGCGCTTCGTTCTCCAGTCGTTGATGGAGCCCGCGGAGACGACTGTGTACCCCCATTGTCAGTGCAAAGTCAGAGGCTCGAATATCGTCGATGATGGTTGGAAGCGTCTCTGCGTTGTAGCGAATCACGTGCAAGACCGGGCCAAACACCTCCTGGGTAAGCTCCTTGAGTGAGTTGATTTCCCAAGCTTGTGGAGCGACGAAAAAACCTGTGCTCTGACCTGTGGGCAAGGTCGCGATTGCAAGACGCTTGGACCGCGTCTCTAAATGGGCAATATGCTGGTCAATAATACGTTGCGCATTGCTATCGATGACCGGGCCAATATCGCTAGAGAGGTCGCTTGGATCGCCCAAAACCAGCTCTGCCATTGCGCCTTGGAGCAGCTCAATCATTTTGTCCGCAACATCGCTTTGTAAGTACAGCACACGCAGGGCCGAGCATCGTTGTCCGGCAGATCGAAAGGCCGAGGTGATGACATCGTCAACGACTTGCTCGGGAAGCGCGGTTGAATCGACGATCATGCAGTTGATACCACCGGTCTCGGCTACCAAGGGAGTAATCGCACCAGGTCTTGCTGCCAGCGCACGATTAATCGTGGTCGCAGTCGCGTGGCTACCCGTAAAGGAGACACCCTTTATGCGCGCGTCGGGCAATAAGTGCGTACCGCTCGTTGGGCCGTCCCCGTTAAGGACGTGCAAAACATCAGTTGGAAAGCCTGCTTCCCTAAAGAGGTGCTCTGCAAATAACGCGACTAATGGTGTTTGCTCGGCAGGTTTAGCAATGACGGTGTTGCCCACTGCCAGATTAGCTACGATCTGTCCGATAAAAATGGCGAGCGGAAAATTCCAGGGACTGATGCAGAGCCAAGGCCCACTCGCGTGATAACGCAAGCGATTGGCCTCGCCGGTAACGCCAGGAAGTTCAATTTCCGTATCCATGAGCGCTTCTGCATGGGCTGCGTAATACCGACAGAAATCGACAGCCTCTCGCACCTCATCAACCCCATCGTTTAATGTCCGCCCTGCCTCAACGGCAATCAGTGAGGCAAGATCAAGTGTCCGATTCTCGAGTAACGTAGCTAAATTCAGCAGTAATTCGCCACGGTGCCTTGCCGGTAAGCGAGACCATTCAGAGAATGCATTGGAGACCCCATCTAAGGCTTGATTAAAATCCTCAGGACCTGCCGATTGAAATCGCCCAATCGCCTTGCCGCTCGCAGGAGAGAAAGACACACTCTC
>CBFHHL010000072.1:0-13281 GCA_965655685.1 Luminiphilus sp. | reverse complement strand
CCGAGCGCGCAGTGAGGACACCCAGTGCTGAGCAAGTGCGCCAGCCTATTTATAAATCAGGCATGGAACAGTGGCAGCACTATGCCGAGCACCTAAAGCCCTTAGAAACCGCGCTGGGAGCCGTGCTGCACGCGTTCCGGTAAAACGATCGCTACGCTAGATCCGATGTTTTGCTAGATTAGTATCAGCGCTTACCGGCTCGCGGTTTGCGAATGCGGGCGCTATATGAGTGTCTTTATGAGCCAGCTTTTTAAGCAGAGTGCTTGCTATCAATGGCAACCGCATTGTGCGCGTGCAGGCTTTCCTGGTGATCAACTTTTAGCCAGTAATCAACAACGTCTGGCATCGCCTCTAACGCCTGCTTGATACGTCGTGCTGCATCTTCGCAGAACATAAGGTTTTGCGCGTTAAGCTTCGCAAACTCTTGCTCATCGACACGCTTCACTGCAGTTTGAACTGGCGTACCGATCATGCTTTCGATTTTGCGAACAAGTGAGTCAAAAGACGGCCATGTCGAAGCTTCTGAGATTAGCTTTACGTAAGCATAGGATCGCTGTGCATGCGGTGTAGCAACGCTTCCGGACTCGGACTGCATCCACTCGAGCAAACTCGCTTTGTCGATAAGATCACCCGCGAACTGCTCATCGACTGCATTCGCAAAGAGCTGGCGTGCTAGTGACGCTGAGCACGGGCAGGTGCTCGAGTACGGTACTGTCAGCCCGAGCTCGTAAATGCACTCGCCATCTACAGCGGTTCCTACCACTGAAACGGGATAGGCTTGGTAGCCGATTTCACCGCTCAGTAGAGCTGGCTTTTCGAGCAGCAACTCAAAATTCAGTTCAACCTTTGCGTCATTACTGAGACCTGCTTGAGACTCGACGCAATCCGCCAGAAAACGATCGAGTGTCTCTTTGCTACACACCTCCCGACCCAGTTTCTGAACGAGCGCATGTAGTCGAGACATGTGAATGCCCTTACTCGCAGTATCATCAAGACTAACGAACACATTAGCTTTAGCAGGTACTTGGACGGCACTGCCATCTTCGAGCGCGACAGACACCGGAAGATCCAACTGCTCCATACCCACCCATTAGAGCGGTAAACCGCGTTGGGCAAGTGCTTCACTGGTAATGTCAGGAAGAGCATCAGAGTTCATTTAATGTTTCGCTAATCTAAGTGTGGCAGCGGATTACACTCGCTAAATGCGCTCTCGTGCCGTTTGTAATTACTAAAGGCGTAACTGCCTTAAGATCCTATTTTACCTCTGCCTCGATGAGCTGGCGAACCGCGCCTGATGTCACGCTTACAGCACCATGACAATTGCGGTTCACTCGATGGCACATTCGAGCGCGCTATTTGGTGGCCAACCGCCACTCTAAATGTTGCAATAACGAGTTTCGTGTTGCCGCCGACTCCTAAGCGCTGAGCCGACCGAGACAGCGCATTCTATACGTTACGTTGCGGGATTCTACCCCAATATGCGGTATTCTGGTGTCGTGTCCTACTTCATACGTGGGCAATGCGGCCCCGATTTGCAGACCCTACCTTTCATTGTGCGGTGTTTAGTTTCTTGACGGGGCACACCTGCCACAAACGAGAGTTACGTATAGCTCCGATTTAGATAGTCAAAGACAGCCCGAAGTGCCATAGCCTCTCCGCCTTCCGGACGTCCGGGTCGGTTTCGAACATTAAAGGCGTTGATATCGAAGTGCATCCAGGGCGTCTCTTCGACAAAGCGCTCCAAAAAGAGCGCAGCGGTAATCGCACCGCCATAGGGCGAGGGTGCACAGTTCATCATGTCGGCAACCTTCGAATTGAGCATGTGGTTGTATTCACCGTGCAGCGGCATTCGCCAAACCGCATCGTCCGCATTGCGACCCGCTTGATATACAGCATCCGCAAGTGCGTCGTCGTTACAGAACATAGCCGAGAGCTCAGCACCCACTGCAGCGCGAGCTGCGCCGGTTAATGTGGCGAAGTCAAAAATAGCCTCAGGTTTCTCTTCCGTGGCGATGGACAGCGCATCACACAGCAATAGGCGACCCTCAGCGTCGGTATTGTCGATCTCAACAGTCAGCCCTTTGTGAGTATGCAAAATATCGCCTGGGCGGAACGAATTGCCGGAGATTGCATTCTCTGCAGCGGGTACCAGCAAGCGCAATCGGACAGGTAGATTTTCGGCCATGATCAAATACGCAAGGCCGATCGCGTTGGCAGCGCCACCCATGTCCTTTTTCATCATCCGCATCGCGGAACTTGGTTTCATATCCAAGCCTCCGCTATCGAAGGTGACGCCTTTTCCTACGATCGTAATCTTAGGTGCACTTGCGTCTCCCCAGCTTAGGTCGATAAGGCGAGGAGCATCTGCGGCAGCTCGGCCGACTGCATGTATGGCCCCACAGCCGGCGTCTAACAGCGCATCACCCAGCGTGACATCGATGTTTGCTTCGAAGCAGTTGGCCATCTCACGAACCTCCGCTTCGAGGTGGGAAGGCGCCATGTCCTGAGCAGGTGTGTTAATAAGATCGCGGCAGAGCGCCACCGCACGTGTGGTATTTACGACGTAATTACGGTTTGCGCCCCCGGGTAGAATAAGCCGAGCAGGCCCACGACTCTCTTTGCGATAGCGGGCAAATTGATAGCTGCCCATCCCCCAGCCAATGAGCTGGAGATCGGATACGGCAGTCTCCAAAGCGTAATCCCCTTCTAAAAGCGTTAGGGGCAGGCCTCCTAGTGTGGCGAGGTCATCACGACCATCCCATCCGACCACTACCTTGAATCGATCGTCACATTTTAACCAAGCTGTTTGACCTTTCGCCGCGGTGAAACCCTGTCGCTTAAGTGAGGCTTTTTGGTAGTCATCCAATATTGACTCGCGTTGCTCAAACTCTGATGTTTTGATGAGCTCGATGAGCGTTGGGTCAGTGGCATTTTCGATAAAAGCGATGCCTTCTAGCGACGTCTTCGGTGCAGTTACATACATGATGGCTAAAACTTGTGACTGGTGATTGAGGCCACGAGTGTATAGGGCCCACACAAAGGCGTCGATGCTAATCCGCGTCTTTGGCGAGGAGATAACTCTTTTCGCGTCGACCTCGAAACGCTACTACTACACACACGAGCGTTCCGATCGGAAACAACCAGGGCCAGGCGACGATTGGTTCGTTGCGTGAATGGTCAATGAGACCGGTGAATAACTCGGGTTCATTGAGGAAAAGAATGCTCAGGACGCTCACACAAACAGCCAGTCCGATCCCGCCGATACGAAATTGTCGGCTTATTAGGCTGAGGATAAAGAGCCCGAGCATGGGCCCGAGCGTGTAGGTAGTCATCGAAAACGCTAGCGTTATGAGGTCGCCGTTGTTTTGCGAAAATTGCCAGGCGACACTGCCAAGTAGTCCTCCCCACAGCAAGACAAAGATACGAGAGACCGATAAATAATGTAGTTCGGAGGCATCAGATTTAATGAGTACGCGATAAAACATGGTGACGGAAATCTGTGAAAGCGCAGCTAAGATGGAGTCTAGGCTTGAAATTGCGGCGCTCAAAACGCCAGCAATAAGTAAACCCTTCATGCCCGATGGCATCTGGCTGAGAATAAAAACGGGGAAAATCCGATCGCCTTTCTCAGCGACAAGTGCACCGAGCGGTGGGTCTAGTGGATATAGGCTGTAGAACGCAAACAAGCCCACACCGACAAAGAGCATAAGCGCAGGTATGCATTCACCCACGATGCTCCAGAGGAGTGCCTTCTTAGCCTCATCCGCATTTCTACAACACATCAATCGCTGTGTGAAAAGGTGGTCTGTGCCATAAACGGCAACGCCTTGAAAGGGCAGAGCAATCAACGCAGCCCAGAAGGTAAACGCTACCCGAGGTTCCGTCGTAAACTCAAGCAGCTTGAATTTTCCCGATGCTTCTCCTGCCGTGAACAAGGAATTCCAGCCCTCTGGTAATGCGGTAACTATGAGGATTAGTGCACCAGCTGCGCCAATCACTAGAACGAAAAACTGTACCACGTCGGTCCAGATAACAGCGGCAATACCTCCCATCCATGTCCATAGAATCGCGAAGGCGGCAATCACGAGAATGCTTTGCCCCATGCTCCAGCCGGTAAGTAGTTCAATGACAATCGCGGTTGCATAGACGCGTACGCTTTGGCCAAGGACGCCTCCAATCAAAAAAAGTCCCGCAGTGACTCGGGCCACCACTGGACCCAAGCGATCGCTCATGAAGTCATAGGGGCTGTAGTACTCCCGTTCGTAATAGCTGGGTAACAGGTACCGAGCGATCAGGAGTCGCGCGATGATGCCGCCGAGCGCGAGTTGAAGGTAGGTAAAGTTACCGCCAGCTGCATAAGCAATGGCGGGTACACCGATAAAGGTAACAGCACTAATGGTAGTGACGATCATCGAGGCGCTGACGGCGTACCAAGGCATATTGCGACCGGCGAGAAAAAAGTCGCGTGTGGACTCCTGCTGACCTTTCAGTCGGTGTCCAATCCATGTGGTAATGACGATATACGTAGCGACAACGGTCCAATCGAGAGCGCTAAACACGGCCAATACTCAGCAGTCGACAAGCCCCATTGCCGGGGTAGGGGCGGTTGTTTGCCCCTGGGTAGGCATATCCGTTGATAAATACGCGTCTGTATTGTGTAGAGGTGTTTTCAAAGCTCGCGTGAACGGTGTAGGGGCCAAAGAAAATCGTATCGCCCGCTCTAGCCTCAATCGTAACGGCTGTTTCAGGATCAAATGGTAGCTTAGCGTTGTTGGTGTCCCCCAAATCTTATGCAGCTTCATCAAGCTGAAGGTTGCCCCAGTTGCCGCTACGAGGAATAAATTTTAGGGGGCCACTCTCAGGCGTCATTTTATCGATCACGATAAGCGTCTGGACAAAGCTGCCGCGGTCATTGATATCGCGCCACGTATCGCTTCCTTTATCGCGATGTAGGGTATCTTGGTGCCACCCGAATGTCACGCCATCACCCGGACGCTTGAAATGCGCTTGGCTGAGTAGCTGCTCCATCTTTGAGGATCCTAAGAGCGTGGCTACTGGATTTAGCAAGCGGGTATCAGAGCCAACCGTCAGCAGAAATGGCTCGGCGCCGCCTGCCCATACCACGCGTTTGATAATCTGTTCGCCAGCCTTTGTTCCAAGGACAAAATATGCTCCGTCACTTAAGCCTGTCTCCGTGAGTTTGCCGGCGCGTAATTCGAGCCGATCGAAACAGGCTCGCATCTCACGCACCTCATCGAGGGTGAAGAGAGCATCTTTGATAAGCCATCCCTTCTCGAAAAATTCCCGCTGCTCAACGTCTGAAAGTGTCACGTTCTGGCTCGCTCGACCTTTGATGGGATTAGAATAGCATCGAGAAGGGGGGTATTTTCTACCGAAAAGAAACCTCAGGACATAGAAGGGTGACTGCGCTTAGAGCCCATCTGCCTGTGGTTCAGTCTGCCCTTTAGTTGCTGACATGGCGGACCTTGGTCTTGCCTGCCTGAAGCTCATGTGCAGAGTCTCAGATGCTATCGTTGTGTGAGTGATACGTACCTTTCTCGTAACGCATTTAGGGCTTTGCATTGGATGCTGTTCGGGTTACCTTTTCCTCATGAACTCTCTAAAATCTGGAACCAAGATTGGTCTTTTGGCAGCTGCCATTGCGGGGCTGGCAGCGTGGTATTGGTTTCATCTAACCGAGAGCGTTGCATTACCGGACGACAGAACTGTTTTTGTTCTGGTCTTTTTGGGCTGTGTTGGCCTCGGTGTTGCCGCTTTTGTAAAGCGCACAAGCTGGCTGGGTGCATTACCTCCCTTGTTTGCAATCGCCGTTGGACTGTTTTTCCCCTTCACAATGATGATTAGCGAGCAGGTGGTTTCTCCTGATGTAGCTATTGAGGTGGGCGACACGATTCCCCGTTTTACATCGATCGATGATAAGGGAGCCGAGTTCGATTCGTGGTCACTGAACGGTCACCTGGTATTGATCAAATTTTTCCGGGCGCACTGGTGACCATACTGCATCGGCGAGTTGCGTCGAATGGAAGAGTTAAGAGCAGAATTTGATAAGCGTGGTGTCAAAGTCATCACCGTGAGCGTTGACTTGCCCGAGGTCATCGCTGATCGCAGGCACTTACACGGCTTGCAGGCCACGATGCTTTCGGATCAGCAATTGGTGGTCACTGATGCATTTGGCCTACGTAATCAGGGCATTCACTCAGCCCCGAGTAATGAGCCTGCAAAGGCGCTTCCCGTGCCAGCGACGCTCTTGGTGGATCGCCAGGGAGTGGTGCTTTGGCGAGATTTGTCCACAGACTATCAGCGTCGCTCTGACCCGTCCGTTGTCCTTGCAGCGATGGAAGCGCACTTCGACACGCTTTCAGACTGAGCTATCGCACCTAAGAGAACCGCCAATTCTGGTCTTTGAGACTGTCGGTCGGGGATGATCATCATCGCTCAATGACTCTGCTGGTCTTTGTCGTCTTTGTCTGAGCTCTCCTCTGGCTTTCAATGTATGAGTGCGTGAAGATCGTGACGAGGCGAAGCTGCCTTGGGGGGATTACGGGAAGTGGTTCTAAAGCAGTTATTCTTCAGTTACGGTTCGGTAGCAGGCAGAGCGTGGGGGGCAGCAATAAAAAAGTCTTGGGTAGTGAGCTTTTATATTCTGTTGTTGCCGCTGCAAGGGGTGTTCCCCCTTAAGGCGAGTGCAGAAGTGAGCGATGCTCTGTGTTCCGGCTTTACGAATGCGATGGTTGAGTTCAGTGCCAAGCTCCCTATGACCGTTAGTATGCCGTCTAATGTCACTCGCGGAAAAGTCGATAAATCGAACGTCCTTGTCTGGTTGCCAACCACCTACACGGACGTGTCTTTTGACTGCGAAACTGGCACGGTTGTTTACGCACTCAGGCCGGATACCGCAGAGGCGTCCTATCAGCTGTTGAAACGCTCTGCGCCTCGAGAGCTCGCGGCCTTTCAGGCTATTCAGAAAGACATAGCGTGTAAGCCCGATGGCTTTATTCGGAGCTACGGAGTCAGTGAGACGCGAAGGTGGCACAGTTATAACGGTGCGCTTTGGCAAACGTTCACGACGCATCCCAAGGATTGCGAGTGACTGACGTTAAATGTGATTTGCCACGGTGCATTTACCGCTCACTGTCCTGTTCGAAGGCTGTCGCCAGGTAAGCTGGTAGATCATGAGTCAGCGTGCAATTGATATTCTTTGCCCTCGGGCATCTCGGGATTGGGAGAATCCGGAGTGCTTCGAGATTAATCGTCTCTCAACACATTCACCTCTGCGATCGTTTCAGGG
Source organism: Luminiphilus sp. (assembly GCA_965655685.1). Classification (GTDB taxonomy): domain Bacteria; phylum Pseudomonadota; class Gammaproteobacteria; order Pseudomonadales; family Halieaceae; genus Luminiphilus. The sequence goes on along the minus strand of CBFHHL010000072.1, from coordinate 5,972 downwards.
GGAAGAGAATGCGTGGGCGGGGAAGAGAAGCGACAGAACACTGTCGCTTGATGGTGATTGGCAGTTCCGTTTTTTCGATTCCCCAGAGGACGTCCCCGCGTCTTGGCTATCGGAAGATATCAGAGGTTCCGATGCTATCCACGTACCCGCCAATTGGCAGCTTCAAGGGTATGACAAGCCCATCTACACCAATGTGAAATATCCGTTTCCTGTGGACCCGCCAGTTGTTCCTAAGGAAAACCCCACCGGCTGTTATTCAACGGTATTTACGGTGCCTGACAGTTGGCTATCGTCGGGACGGACACGAGTCATTTTCAACGGCGTGAACAGCGCCTTCTACTTTGCCTGCAACGGACAGTTCGTGGGGTACTCGCAAGACAGTCGCTTGCCCGCGGAGTTCGATCTAACGGATTTTTTAGAGAGCGGCGACAACCGTATCGCGGTCATGGTCTTGCGCTGGTCGGACGGAAGCTATCTCGAAGATCAAGACATGTGGTGGTTAAGTGGTATTTTTCGCTCTGTCGAGCTGCTGCATAAACCCGATATCCATATTGCGGACTACAAAGTCATATCGACACGATGTCTTGAGCAAGAGGCGCTCCTCATTACTGAGGTTGAGGTTGCAGGGACTGATCGCGCTATTGCAGCCAGCATCGGCAGTTTGCGGGGGCGTCTTTACTGGGAGGATCAGCTCGTATCGGAGCAGGTGGTTGAGACGGGTGCGGCTATAGGGAAAGGGGTTCCCAAACTGACGATTGAGCTGCCTGTCGAGGACCCAAAGCTCTGGAGCCACGAAAGTCCCAATTTGTACCGTCTGACACTTACGCTTCTCGATGAGGTGGGAGATGAAATTGAGTCCGAAGCCTGGAACGTGGGGCTTCGCGAGGTGGAAATTCGAGACGGGTTACTGCGCCTCAATGGTCAGCCTCTACTGATTCGAGGTGTAAACAAACATGAGCACGATCCCGCGACCGGACACGCAGAGTCACTCGAACGGGTGGAGCAGGAACTCAAACTCATTAAGCAGAATAATTTCAATGCGGTACGTTGCTCTCATTATCCCCACCAGCCAGGTTTTTATGATCTCTGTGATCGCTTGGGTCTACTGGTGGTAGATGAAGCTAATATCGAAACCCATGGCATGAAACCGATGAATGCGCTTGCAAACAAAGCCGATTGGAAAGATGCTTTTGTCTCCCGTGGCGAGCGCATGGTGAGGCGCGACAAAAACCACCCCTGCATCATCATTTGGTCATTGGGCAACGAGGCAGGCTACGGTGCTGCACATGATGCGATGTACGCAGCCATTCGGAAGCTCGACCCCTCGCGGCCCATCCAATACGAGCCCGGTGGGTCAAATACGCCAGTGACAGACATTATCTGCCCCATGTACGCGCGTGTTGACGAGGACATTTGGTATTCCGGTGCATCACACGCGGTGCCGTCGATCATGAGCTGGATTCAAGGGCCTGAGGAAAACCGACCTGTGATTTTGTGCGAATACGCACACGCGATGGGTAACTCGCTGGGAAACTTCAAAGACTACTGGGACGCGTTTCGCACAGAGCCTCGTCTTCAAGGTGGGTTTATTTGGGATTGGGTCGATCAAGGACTCGACTGTGAGACGGAGGATGGTCGTCACTTCTGGGCATACGGCGGCGATTTCGGTGATGAAATCAATGACCGGCAGTTCTGCATCAATGGCTTGGTTTTCCCCGATCTACGTCCGCACCCCGCTCTTTTCGAAGCGAAAAAAGTACAGCAGCCCTTTCAGTTTGAGCTGGTTAGTCCCGATCCAATTAGCGTGAGAGTGTCCAGCGAACATTTATTTCGAGCCACAGATAACGAGGTCCTTCAATGGCAGTGGATGGAGGATGGTGTCATTACTGAAGCTGAACGGGTTCAACTCGATTTAGCGCCCGGTACGTCAGAGGTGTACACGTTTCCTCATCCTATCGGGGATGCGGGTGATTTATATTTAAATTTAGCCATTGTTCAGCCTGCTGAGACTGCTTGGTCAGGCGCAGGTCATATTGTCGCTACCGAACAATTTGTTATTCAGAAGCACGTGACAGAATTGCCTACCGTTGAAACGCCCGCCACCTTTATCGAGATGGATACGGCGATAACGATTACAGCGGCGCGCGGTAGTTGGCGCGTCGACAAAGCGAGCGGATTTATCGAGCAATGGATACTAGATGGGGTAGATCAGTTGGCCACACCGCTGGTCGATAGTTTCGTAAGAGCACCGCTGGATAATGATATCGGCATCAGCGAGGTTGATCGCCCCGATCCAAATGCATGGCACAGCCGATGGGTGAAAGCGGGACTATGGGACATTGAACATCAATTGCTCTCGCTTGAAATAGATCGCACACAGGGCGTGATAACAGCGCGACATGGGTACACGTGTCAAGGACTCGCAGTTTTGGAGACTCGCTGGGCGATGTCGTTTTCGGAGATTGGTGACTTGGTAATCGAGCACGAAATTTTTGTAGAGGATCACGTACCTCCTCTGGCACGGGTAGGCATGAGGGTGGGCCTGGGTTACGAAAAGTTGCTCAGTGAAATGTCAGTGCGATGGCGCGGTCGAGGGCCGCATGAGAACTACCCGGACAGAAAAACCTCTGCGCATTTTGGATGCTGGGAGCTTCCTGTGAATGAGATGCATACCGATTACATTTTCCCTTCTGACAACGGCTTACGGTCTGACTGCAGCGAGTTGGAACTGGCCGGTGTAAGAGTTACTGGCGATTTTCAATTCAGTATCTCCGCCTATGATCAAGCGAAACTTCGGGACGCCAAGCATCCAACTGATCTAGCGCCCAACGATTACCTGTCGCTTTATCTTGACGGGTTTCATATGGGTGTTGGTGGTGATGATTCTTGGTCGCCTAGTGTTAAACGACCCTATCAGCTAACTGAAAAGTATTACTGTTGGACTCTTAAGCTCAGATGACCATCAGGCCAACAGATGAGGCAGTAGAGTTCAATTCTTAGCTGAGGTGCCTGAGTAACTGTCAGAGCGAGCGCTGCGACCTTGCTTCTCAACGTCATTCAGGAAATCCTAAAAAGGTTGCTGCTTCGTCCACACTTTTACGCTCGGAGATCACCCCATTGGCAGGGAATGAGTCGTCGGGCCAACCAAGCGCCACCGCTTTCATGATGATTTGGTCGTCGGGAATTCTGGCATGCTCTCGAACCACGGGCGACTGCATGATCCCCTGGCTGTTTGTCACAGCACCGAGACCTCTAGACCAGGCCGCATTTACCAATGCTGTCGTCACTGCACCACAGTCAAAGGCGGTATCATCGCTGTCTGCTAGCACGGCGTCTTAGGTAATAATGATGCAGACGGGTGCGTCAAATTGGCGAAAACCCCGAAGCACCCAATCTTGGCGTTTTTCGGTGTCTTCACGCGCGATATCCATCGCTGCGAACAGTTGTTTCGCCACGCCCACTTGCCGATCTCTGTGCTGTCCGGCAAACGGCGAACCAATCCGAAACTCACGGGAGTGAGGAATACCCGCCAGATTTCGTTCCGTATTCCCTTGGCGGATACGGTCTAGAGCGTCACCCGTCACTACAGTGAAATTCCAAGGTTGGGTATTCATTGAGGAGGGGGAGCGCATGGCCAATGCTAATACTTCTTTGATTAGGGACTGCGTTACGGGATCGGGTTTATACCCACGAATACTCCTGCGCCCTAGAACTACCGCGTCATATTGCATGGCTCGTTTCCTCAACTATTGGATATCGATAACCTAGAGCAATCTCAGGATAAACGATAGATAAATTGAATGTTTGCGTGGGGTGTATTGGCGAGGCCCTGGCACTTTTCTATTAGTTTTTGCGTCACCGTGCTAGTCGTCTTGAAACGTTCATCCAAAGGTGACGATGATGTAACAAGTCTGATCTATTCTCCCTCACGTCACTCTTTAGTGACACAGGGCCTTCTTTATTTGCGCCTCTTTTGAGGCGCTCTTTTGTCGAGTCCTAGCTAATCCCATTGGCTCTTGATCGCAATGACGCGCACGCTTGGCAACGGCATAAAAAGTGTCATCTTATCTTTATGCCAATGTCATGCGCTTTTCTTAGCATAGAAAGTCCATTCCAATCTAATCAGGGACAAGCAGATGAAGCGCGGATTGATGTCAGTGGTAGCAGTGGCAAGTCTGATTTTAGTAACGAGTGCCGTAGCTCAAGAAACAAGTGAATGTGATGGCGTAATCTCTATTCTGAGAATTTCAAATTATGTGGATACGGGAACTGAGGAAGGTCTCAGAGAGGCGTCTTCAAAGCATGATGCATGGTATAAATCCCACGGCGTCACTGGAAGTAAACAGGTTATGATCCCGTTGCTTCAATACGACAGTGAGACTGACAGCTTCAAAAAGGATTCGTCCAGAGTGGCAACACTGCATCTCAATTCTGTCGTCAGTGCGAAATCCCAAGAGCATATAGGCGATGCTGCTTGGAACGAATTCATCGCGCTCTACAATGAGAACACTGAAATTGCTGAGAGTGTGATCGCTTGTCTGCCAAACTCGCTGTTTGCTAACGAGCAGTAAAAACGGGCCAGGCTGCGGCTTGTGCGGAATTGACCACTAAAAGAGACTTTCTGAGGCTTGTGTTTGCAGGTCAGATATCTCGCACGGTTCTTGGTACGACAAACACATGATTTCTCCGGTTTTCTCAATTAGGTTGAAGGTATTGGTGCAACTATCTATAAAATATTTCTTGTCCGGCTGCGCGCTGCTTTTTTGGTCAGCTAGTGCGTCAGCAAGTAATGCCGATTTGACTGTAACTGAGCGCGTTTTGTCCCGTATCGCATTTGGGTCATGTAACTCGCAAGATAAACCTCAACCGCTGTGGCCCTCAATTGAAGAGGAAAACCCCGATCTCTGGATTTGGACCGGCGATAACATTTATGCAGACACTGAAGACCCCGACGTATTTCGCGAGAAATATGACCGCCAGCTTGCAAACGAGGATTACTCCAAATTTGTAAAGTCGGTCCCGTTCTTAACAGGTATTTGGGATGATCACGATTATGGACTCAACGATGGTGGGTCTGAATACCCGAAAAAGCATCTCGCCAAGCAGGAGATGTATCGTTTTTTGGGGGTGCCAGAAAATGACCCGTCGCGGTCAAGAGAGGGCGCTTACAGAAGTTACGACTACGGACCGTCTGAGCAGAGAGTTCGAGTCATACTGTTAGATACTCGATGGTTTCGCGATTCGCTCGAAAGAACAGAAGGTAAGGACGCGACGTATATCGCCAACACAGACGGGACAGTGCTCGGTGCTGAGCAATGGCTTTGGTTGGAGCAGCAACTTTCAGACTCTGAGCCTGACGTCACGGTGCTCGTGAGCTCAATTCAGGTGGTTGCAAGTGAACACCGCTTTGAGAAATGGGCAAATTTTCCAAATGAGCAGAAGCGGCTCTATAGCCTTTTGGAAAGAACAAAACCAGCTAATCTATTCGTTGTGTCTGGCGATAGGCACGCCGCCGAGATATCGGCACAAGAGATGGGCACTTGGGAGAAAAGCTTGGTTGATGTCACTTCGAGCGGACTGACTAATACCTGGAGCAGAGCGTTCCCAGAAATCAATAGTAGGGCGCTTGGCCCTAAGGTAATCGTAAACAATTACGGCCTTATTGAGATCGATTGGAAAAAGGACGAAGAGCCAGCGGTCAACATCTCTATAAGAGGAGTAAATCGAGAGGAATATCAGTCGATAGACTTATAAACCCGCGAGAGGGTGAGATCGCTTTTACTGAGCTCTGATTTGGCGGAAGAGGTAGGAGTCGAACCCAGATTTTTCACGTCAATAAAAACAACAACTTAGAATGCTGTATCCACGTGCTTAAGCCTCAGAATGTAGCAGAGGATGTAGCAAACGCCAAAATCCAAGTAGGGCGGGGCAGGTGACCATACCCCCTCCCGTATATATATACATGTGGGTGC
>CBFHHL010000071.1:0-18891 GCA_965655685.1 Luminiphilus sp. | reverse complement strand
GGGTAGGTCAGACTGCGTCGTGCGCGCCATTAGCTTAATAACGGGCGAATCTTATACACACATTCGGCAGGACCTTTCGTACTTGCAAAAAAAGATGACCGGCGGGCTGTATCCTTCGATTTCCGATGGGGTAATGACACCCGTTCACTACCTTTATCTTACGAGCAAGGGATGGGAGTTAACGCTGACGAAGGGTACGTACCTGACCGATATACCGAGGGAAGGGGACCATATCGCCGTTATCCCTCGCCATATGATGGCGGTTCGCGAGGGCACGGTTTGGGACTCTTGGGATTCCCGTTTCAGCCGCCGCACAAAAAATGGCTACCCTAGACTGCTGGGCTACTACACGCCTCCCGCTTGAAGCCTTTTAGGCGCGCAACGTATTATGCATGCGCTAGGCGTCAATCCAGCGGATAATATAGTCCTCCAAATCCTCAGGGTTCACCTTGGTCTCTGAAATCACCTTACCTCTGATGCCGCGAGGGTCTTTTTTAACAGAGGAGACATGTCCAGTTATCAGCGGATGCCAGAGTGGTAACGCTTTGTCCTGGGATCGGAGCCGATAGGCGCAGGTAGAGGGTAGCCACTTCATTTGATCGCTGGTCATGGTCGACACATCCATGCAATCAACCACACGATCGAAACGGTTGCTGTAATCGGTGCAGGTGCCGCTTTTGAGGTCGAGAAGCTCGCAGGCGACGCGCGTGTAAAAGACCTCCTCCGTTTCCTCGTCCTGCAATTTGTGTAAGCAGCACTTGCCACACCCGTCACAGAGCATTTCCCACTCTTCGTGGCTCAAGTCGGATAGAGGGGTTGTATTCCAGTATTCAGTGCTGCGTTTTGCAGACGGTTCCTTCATGGTCTCTCTTTTTAACCGTTAAATATCGCCGACCCCTGATCGCTTATTCGTCCACCTTTGAGAGGTGTGCTAGCGAACCTGCGTTTTTCTCCCAGTTTCTACCATCAAAGGGGGTGTCATAAATGGCTTCGACGGTCTCGGGTTTTATGCACCGCGCGTTCACACTGACGCCGTCTGGATTCGAGCGTGGAACATAAAAAGACTTCACCCCGCAACGGTCGCAGAAGTAATGCTTTGCGAGGCCGCTGCCAAAGGTGTAAAGCGACAGAGATGCTTTACCTTGGGTCAATGAAAAGCGGCTCTCGGGCACCAGTAGGTGTTGATAATGATTGATGTCGCAAATACTGCAGTTGCACGTGTGTGTATGTAGCACCGAAGGTGCTTCTACCGTCCACTGAACGGTGCCGCAGTGGCATCCGCCTGTATGAGTCACTCGAGGCGCGTCTTTCGAGGCTGCTACTTTTTCGCCCCTAATACGAATGTGCTCGATAAGACCTGAGGTGTCCCATCTCCCGCCACCGTTTTCTTGGACGTTGGCGTACTGGTTGTCAACCAATGTTGCGATAGGTAAGTGAAGACCTTGCCGATCAGCGACATCGAGGGCAAACCCGAGATCTTTGCGCATCCAATCAATGGCAAACCCAAAATCGTATTCTCGTTTTGCCATCGTCGCTGCCCGGTTATTCATTTGCCAGGACTGCGCGGCGCCTCCCTGAATCGCTTGAGTAACGTCGTCGATGTTCAGTCCGGCGCACTCAGCGAAGTGCAGTGCCTCGGCGAGGCCGCCTAAAATGCCGGCGATGGCCAATTGATTCACCATTTTTGTGGTCTGCCCGCTACCTACATCACCCATTAGCTGAACGTGCTTTGCGTAACAGCGCATGACGGGTTCGAGGAGATCAAAATGGGCCCGTTTTCCGCCAACCATGACCGTGAGCACGCCGTTCTCTGCGCCTGCTTGTCCGCCGGATACTGGCGCATCAAGAAAATTCACGCCAATAGCATCGCAGGCGTTATCGAGTTCTAGAGCGAGATCTCTCGATGTGGTTGTGTGATCTATCAGACTCGCACCTTGCGTCATCGTGGACAAAACACCTTCAGAGTCTGACGCGACTGCCCGCACGTCGCTATCATTGCCCACGCAAAGAAACACGACACTGGCGCCAACGGCTGCCTCTGCCGGGGTGGGTGCCGACGTTCCGCCAAACTCATCGACCCATGCAAACGCTTTGGCTTCGGTACGATTGTAGACGCAGACGTCGAAGCCGTTGCGCTGCAGATGACCGGCCATGGGATAGCCCATGGCACCAAGTCCGATAAAGGCCACTTTTTGCTGACTCGACATGGGGTGTTTCCTGATGCAATGTTTCAAAACTATTTCGAGAGTGAGTTGACCATGAAAAGAACGACAAGGCGATGCCTCGCAACGTTATCGGCCACAATTTTGGCGGTAAGTGTCACCGCGCAGGATCTAGGCCCCGGTGCACGACCGGTTGGAGAGGACTGGTCGAGAAGTCCCGTGATGGCTGTCAATGGAATGGCAGCGACGGCGCAACCACTCGCATCCTCGATTGCTGTTGATGTTCTAAAACAGGGCGGCTCTGCGGTGGACGCTGCGATTGCAGCAAATGCTGCGCTCGGACTGATGGAGCCCACAGGTAATGGGATCGGCGGTGATTTGTTTGCCATAGTTTGGGATCCAAAATCGAATCAACTCTATGGTTACAACGGTTCGGGACGGTCTCCCAAGGGGAGGTCATTGCCCCAGCTCAAGAACGCTATCGCTGCGATGAAAGAGAAAGGTGTGTTGGCCAAGGATTACGTGGGCATACCCTCACACGGGTCCCTCTCTGTAACGGTACCGGGAGCAGTCGATGGCTGGTTTGCACTGCATGAGCGCTGGGGTCGTTTACCGATAAATAGTATCCTTGAACTGCCCATACGTTACGCGAACGAGGGCTTTCCCTTGTCTCCCGTCATCGCAGCAGGCTTTGCGGCTAACCAGCGCCGGTTCGAGAGTGTTGCAGCGATGATCGAGGAACAGGCAAATGCTAACGCAACGTATTTTCCAGGCGGCGTCGCACCCAAGGCTGGTGATGTCTTCAAGAACCCAGATCTGGGATCCACACTCTCTGCGATTGCTAAAGACGGGCGCAAGGCGTTCTACAGCGGCAGTGTTGCCCAGAAAATGGCGGCATATTTCAAGGAGATTGGCGCGGATCTGACGCTCAAGGATTTGCAGAGCCATGAGGGCGAATGGGTTGAGCCGAGAGGTGTCGAGTATCACGGCTACACACTTTTTGAATTGCCGCCGAACGGCCAAGGGTTCGCGGCGCTGATGATGCTCAATATCCTGAAGAACGTCGATTTGCGCGATTTTGACAGAGGTTCGCCCGAGATTTTTCACTATATGGTCGAGGCGAAACGTCTAGCATTCGAGGCCATGGCGGGCACATTTGCGGATCCAGCATTTGCCAGTATCCCTATCGACGAACTACTTAGCGATCAATTTGCGAAGCGTCAATTTGCACGTATCAGGGCGGATGGCGTCATATCCCCAGCGCAGTTAGCCGTTGAGTTAGAGGGTGAGGGAGATACAACTTATTTAACCGTGGTTGATGGTGAGGGCATGATGGTGTCACTCATTCAGTCAAATTATCGGGGTATGGGCAGTGGGCTCGTACCGACCGGGCTTGGTTTCATGCTTCAGGATCGTGGCGAGTTGTTTTCCTTGGAAGAAGATCATCCCAACGTTTACGAGGCTGGGAAGCGACCCTTCCACACTATTATCCCAGCCTTCTTGTTCAAAGATGGAAAACCGTTCATGAGTTACGGACTTATGGGCGGCGGGATGCAACCGCAGGGTCACGTTCAGGTGCTGGTTAACATCGCTGATTTTGATATGAACTTGCAAGAGGCAGGGGATGCGGCGCGCTTTCTTCACGATGGGGGCTCTAGCCCGGATGAGGGTCTCGCGACTGACTACGGAACACTTTTTGTTGAGCCGGGCGTGCCAGCCAGTACGGTAAAAGCGCTACGAGCTTTGGGGCATGTTGTTGAAGTAGACGATACTGCAGGTAAATTTGGCGGTTATCAGGCCATTAGTCGTGACTTGAAGACCGGTGTACTGACGGGTGCCACCGAAATGCGAAAGGATGGCACGGTCGTTGGTTACTAAAGAGCGGCGGCTGGCGATCGTGGTTGGAAGCGGTGGTGCAATCGCACAATCGCTTCTTAAACTTTGGAGTAAGTCGGCTGACTATGACGTAGTGGCTGTCGGTCGGGCCCATTGCCATATTTCGCATGTATGTTCCTTTACTACTGATTACAGCGAGGTTTCTCTCGCTGAGGTTGCTGAGTCGATAGCATCTCGCGGCACAAACATTGGACGCCTCGTTATCACGAATGGCGTTTTATCAGGTGCGGATTTCGGACCCGAGCGCAAAGTGGCCGATATAGAGGCGGCCGCTTGGCAACACGTGATGAAGGTGAATGCGTTGACGCCGATGCTGGTCCTAGCCTCGTTTTGGCCGTTGATACGGAAATCAGATCGGCCGCGAATCGCAGCCCTGACGGCGCGTGTTGGCAGCTTATCGGATAATGGTTTGGGTGGCTGGTACAGCTATCGGGCCAGCAAGGCGGCTTTAAATATGATGCTCAAGTGCGCTGCGATTGAGGCGAAGCGTGTAAATAAGAACGCAAAATTGATCGCTTACCACCCGGGTACGGTCGATTCACCCCTGTCAAAGCCTTTCCAGCGATCGGTGCCCGAGAGAAAGTTATTTACGCCTGACTTTACAGCTGAAAAACTGGAGGAGTTGATGGCGACAGCTGTCTCAGACGGAGAGTTGTCTTATTTGGATTGGGCGGGCGAGAAGATTGACTGGTGAGGAGAGTGAGGCCGGCAGTGCTCTGGATTTCTGTCTGATTGAGCCAAGCTCGCCCGAACCACTAGCCCGACCATAACGTCAGTCGGGCCTTTGAGATGACTTAACGCCTCAAGCTAGGAATTCCGCACGGGAAGCTGGATCAGATTTGAAAACGCCTCCGAGCGACGTGGTGCGGGTTGTGGAATTCCCATCCTTTACACCCCGAGCCTTCACACAATAGTGCACGGCGGTCATCGTCACCGCGACGTCATCAGTACCTAGCAGTGTTTGCAGTGCTACCAAGACTTGCTGTGTAAGGCGCTCTTGTACCTGTGGACGCTGTGCAAAGAAGCGCACGAGTCGGTTGATCTTTGAAAGGCCAATAACTTTTTTTCTTGGAATATAAGCCACTTTTGCGAAGCCATCGATAGTCACGAAGTGATGCTCGCAGGTGCTGGTTAGATCAATCTTGTCGACACATACCATCTCTTCGACATTCATTTTGTTGTCGATAACCGTAATCTTTGGAAACTTGGCGTAATCAAGCCCCGAAAAGATTTCATCGACGTACATTTTTGCAATGCGATGTGGGGTTTCCTCTAGACTGTCGTCGCTAAGGTCCAGACCTAAGGTGTCCATGATTGTCTCGAAGGACTCTCGAATACGTTCGTATTTTTGATCGCGCGATAGATTATTTGCTACCATCGGGGTCTCTAGGCCGCGCTCAAGCAGGGCCCCGCGCACCGCGATGGCCTCATCAGAGAGAGCCCCCGGCAGCGCAGCAGTCTTTGCTTTGGTTTGAACTTGATGCATCGTCCGTTGTCCTTAAATTAGGTGTAAACTTGGTACGGCAGTGGGCCGGGCGTGGATGTTACCGCCAAGTCGTTGCGTTCGATTTGTTTGCGTTTGTAGATGTTTTGCATTGGTGTTAGGTTATGTTGACACGTTTTTCATGGTTTTTCTTGGTCATTGCACTTATTTCGTCGCCGTCCTTGGCTGCGGACAAAGTTGCACTAACGTTGCAGGAATTTCGAGACGCAGGCGCCGGATCTTACATTGACGCGTCTTACGGCTATGCAGTGTTCCCTAGTATTGGTAAGGGGGGGGTGTTCATTAGCGGGGCTCACGGTAAAGGAAGCGTCTTTCGAGAAGGTACGGAAATCGGTAAGACGACAATGACGCAGGTGTCTGTTGGACTGGTTTTCGGCGGGCAAAATTATAGTCAAATCATTTTTTTCGAGGATGCTCGGGCGCTTCGGGAGTTCACATCTGGCGAGTTTGAGTTCGGTGGTCAGGCCGCCGCTGTGGCACTTAATTCAGGGGCGTCGGCTGAGGTGAGCACTGGGGGCGGCGGTCGGACTTCGGTAACTGTGGCGAATGGTGAGAGTTCAGAAGTGGATAGCTTTGGGTTCAGGAAGGGAATGGCCGTATTTACGCTCGCTCAAGGTGGATTCATGGTCGAGGTATCTATTGGTGGTCAAAAGTTCAGCTACGAGCCGCTGTGACTCGCCGCTAGACAGTCGGTAGCCTATCTTTAATCAGTCGATCCTTCGCTGAGGGGGCGGCTGAGTTCTCGCGATTCTTGGCCCTTTCTCAGTAAACAACAAGTCAGTAGACGAAGAAGTCATCAGACAGCGAACTCAGTATGCTGTGAATAGTGCGCGCAAAATGCACCGTGCATTCATCATACGAGCGGATACTTATGTCTATTCCTTGTCTCTACTCTTTGCCCTCTGCTCCGTATCTCTCGGCTTAAGTCCCGTTTCCTACGCCCGAGAAGTCAAAAAGTGACTTCTTCGAAAGTGATGTCAACGTGTGCAAGGCGATCCACAAGGTGCTGACCGAGAGCGGAAGCCGGAGTCCATATTCCGCCCTCGACGTAGAGGTCGTCAAAGGCCAAAGACAATCCAGCTTGCGCTAGCATTCTTGAAGTCCCACCGTAGCCCGGATCGCGTTTTCCTTTCACACAAATTCGCACGTCGTTTTCCTGATCCGTAGGGTGATGTGCGTGTACAAAGAACTCGAAAAAGCCGTTCTCACGCTCGGATAAAGAAGGGCCATCACCAGGTTGCGGCAAGCGTTTAGCTATTAGTTTGCGGAGAGGACCAATCGCTAGCGCGATCATCCCCAATGAGAGGCCTCCGGCTAGTAGTAGGCCAGATCGACGACTTTCAACAAGCATCGATTCGTCGTAAGCAAAGTCAGCGCCGTAGACAAGGCTGGCAAGGGCATTCGAACGACGCACGACCTTGCCGTTGATGGCCGCCATAACAAACGGACCCGTCCAGCTTTCGAAGTTTTCATCCCAGCGAATGCCCCGTTGGTCGGGACTGTCTGGGCCGGGGCTGAGTTCGGCGGGGTAGAGCCCGTAAGGGTCATTGAGGACTTTTCGCGCAACCGGGTCACTAACACCTTGCTCGACTGCGAGCAGCATACTTGCAACTGTGCCGCCACTAACCGCTCCTTTCGATTTGCCCATTCGCCCACTCACCTTGGTTGCGAAAACGCCGTGTTTTTTCATCATTGTCTGCTGTGCGACGAAGACTCCAAGGTCCGAGGGGATGCTGTCGAAACCGCAACAATGCACGAGGCGCGCTCCCGTTTCTTCAGCGAGGGCGCTTACTTTTTCAAAGATCGAAGCCATCCATTGGGGTTCGCCTGTTAGATCACAGTAGTGCGTCCCTTCCGCCGCACAGGCTTCGACGAGCGGTGTGCCGTAGCGCGCATAGGGGCCGACTGTACTGATGATTACCCTCGAGGTGGCGGCAAGTCGTCTCATGTCATCTGCTTTGGTACTGTCAGCGACAATGCTCTCTAAATCCGGCGCACCAATTTTACGCTTTAGCTCGACGAGTTTTGTCTGCGAGCGCCCGGCAATAGCCCAAGACAACTCTTTGTGATGCTCGTGCAGGTACTCCGCGACTAACGCCCCGGTAAACCCGGTGGCGCCGTAGACAACAAGGTCAAAGTCTCTCTTTGTGTTTTCGCGAAGATCAAAGTCGGTGTATTCGTTGTCCATCACAAGCCCCCCAAAATAGAAACGGAAGTGTAACAGTGTGAGTAAACATGGCGCATATTAATCATGTCATTGTGACCCTGTGTGGTACGCTTGGCTGATTAGAAATCCGTCACACAGGGGGTTGATAGTGGTTTCGGTTCTCAAGCGCGCGATTGGGCCGCTCGTCGTTATGTTGCTCACTGTGCTAACCGTGGGTGGGCTTGTGCGAAACGCACCTCAGCCTGAGGTGGGCGAGGCAGAGACGGTGCGAATTGGCGTCTACACCGAGTCGGCAAAGCGCACCGCTGCTTCCGCCGAGGTGACGGTTTATGGTGAGGTCAGACCTAGAGTCCAGATCGACGTTATCAGTGAGGTTGCGGGCCGCATAATAGCGGTTTCTCCCAGCTTCACTGAAGGCGGAAGTATTCTTGCCGGCGAGCCCCTCCTCAGGATCGAGCCGCGGGATTACATCGTTGCTGTATCAGAGGCCAAGGCCCGTTTAGCGGCTCGAGAGTTCGAGCTTGCGCAAGCGCTCGCCGACGCCGACGTGGCTAAAAAGCAGCTGGCTAATGAGACGAACCCTTCGGCGCTGGCATTAAAGCTACCTCAGATTGCTCAGGCGCGCGCTGCCTTGGAGGCCGCTGAAGTTGGCTTGCAGCGTGCAGAGTCTGACCTTCAGCGAACAGAGGTGTCGCTTCCCTTTGATGCACGAATTACGCAGACATCTGTCGACGAAGGCCAGTACCTTGGTTTGGGTCGCACAATTGCCTCAGTATTTTCGACCGACGTCGCTGAGGTTCGTTTGCCGTTCACTGATGCGGATATTGCTGCGCTGGGTGTCCCAATCGGTTACGAAGCTGAGGAGGGAGAAGGTTTACGCGTCAGGCTTAGCGCCGAATCCGCGGGTGCTACTACGGGCGCCACTAGACAATGGCTGGGGCGGCTCGTACGACTCGATGCTTCTCTTGATCCTCGCACCCGTACGACCTTCGGCACTGTTGAGGTGCGAAACCCATTTGCAGACTCAGAGGGCGGTATGCCTATGGCGCCTGGGCTTTTTGTCTCGGCGGTTATCGAGGGCAGGTCCTTGTCTGATGTTTTAGCGATTCCCGCTGCCGGCCTCCGCGCAGGTGGGCGGGTATTCATCATGAACGATGATGATTTGCTGGAAATTCGTAGCGTTCGTGTAGCGCACGCAAATAGTGACATAGCCTATCTAAGCAACGGCATCAGTGAGGGTGACCGGGTTATTGTCTCGCCAATACGCAATCCAGTGCCCGGGATGGCGCTCTCGTCGATTCAAGAAGCGGCTGATCCCGTGCAGCTGAGCGCGGGTTAAACCATGAACGGAATCATCGCGTGGTGGGTAAGGAATGCTGTTGCCGCTAATCTATTGATGATCTTCATTTTTGTCTCCGGTCTGATCGCCTGGAGCACGATTGAGAAGGAAGTTCAGCCCGTAGTGAAGTTGCCGCTTGTTCAAGTGTCGCTAACATGGCCGGGTGCGTCGCCGAAAGAAATTGAACAGCAGGTTATCCAGCGCGTTGAAGCGGCTGTTAAGAATCTAGATAACGTCCGCCGATATAATTCGAACGCCAGCGAAGGTTTTGGAAGAGTCAGACTCGAAGCCGCACCTCGTGCCGACATGACCAAGTTCAAGGAGGATGTGCGCGATGCTGTGGATGCCATAACGTCATTCCCGCGTGATCTCGAACCCCCAAGGATTCGGTTGCTTGAATGGAAAGAAACTATCCACTTCCTGACCTTGACCGGCGATGTTGGTGAGCGCGAATTAGGACGTCTGGCAGAGGAGCTTCGCGATGAATTGCTCGGTCTCAGTCAAGTCAGTGATGTAAGGATTGACGGGGTTCGCAGTGAGGAAGTGACGATTGAAGTATCTGAGGAGGCGCTTCAACGTTATCAGCTTAGCTTTGCTGAGCTGTCCGCCGCGATCCGCGCGTCATCTATCAATCTGTCTTCCGGCGATGTAAAGACGCCAACCGGGCGGGTCCAACTTCGAGCTGAAAATCTGGCTGATAACCAAACCGACTTTGAATCTATAGTGGTTCGGGAGCTACCTTCGGGGGCCAATCTGCGATTGGGCGACGTGGCGCGAGTCATCGACGGCTTTGAAGACTTAGATATCGCCGCGGCGGCGGATGGTTCTCCTGCGGTGTTAATACAAATTGAGCCGTCGGATCGTTTATTTATTACCAAGACGTCAAAGCAGGTCAACGATT
Organism: Luminiphilus sp.; assembly: GCA_965655685.1. Lineage (GTDB taxonomy): Bacteria > Pseudomonadota > Gammaproteobacteria > Pseudomonadales > Halieaceae > Luminiphilus. The sequence continues at coordinate 8,922 of CBFHHL010000071.1, read as the reverse complement.
GGGTCGAGTCCAAACGGCCAGAGCTACCGCAGGGTGTGGAAATCATGAGCCTTGCCGATATGGCAGACGCCTATGATTCGCGTATGTCACTTATCTTCGACGCGGCCTGGATGGGTCTGTTGTTAGTCATGGCGATTTTACTACTTACCCTGCGATTCACGGTTGCGCTTTGGGTTACGGTTGGTATTGCTATTTCCTTCGTTGGTGCCTTTATATTTTTGCCTGCCGTCGATGTGTCGATCAATTTCTTATCAACGTTTGCCTTTTTGTTGGTCCTGGGGATCGTTGTGGATGACGCTATTGTCGTGGGGGAAAGCATTCATCACCATCGCGAGGAGCTAGGTTTGCCTGCAGAGGAGGCCGCCATTCGTGGTGCAACATCAGTTGCACGGCCCGTCGTTTTTGCTGTTCTGACAACCGTGGTTGCGTTCGCGCCGTGGGCTTTCCTTACTGGACCGCAGAGTGAATTTCTCCGGCATTTATCTGCAGTCATTGCTTTTGCCTTGGCGTTTTCGCTCATTGAGGCGTTTTTTATTCTTCCCGCGCACCTGCGAAGGCTGGATGTCCGTCAGGAATCTACTCGCGGTTTTGCTTTGCAGCGAAAAATCGCAGATGGGATTACGTCGTTTGCCGCAAACACCTACGCACCCCTATTGGCGAGAGCACTCAAAGTCCGATATACGGTGAGTGCTGTTTTTCTGGCGGGCTTCGTTATTGCACTGACGCTCGCAATGACTGGTTGGGTGCGCTTTTATTTCTTCCCGCAGTTAGAAAGTGAGACATTGCGAGTAAACGTGAGTTTGCCAACAGGTGTGCCGTTTGATCGCACTGAGGCGGTCATGGGGCAACTCAATCGCACGGGTGAGGGTCTCAAAGATAATTATCCTGTTATTGGATCCTTCACTTTTGCGTTTGAAAACGATCTCGAGCAGTACATCCAGCTGCCGCCACCTGACGAGAGTAATGTCTCAATGCGAGAGGTAGCTCAGACCTACTTAGAGACGATGGGAGAAATCCCCGACGCAGAAAATATTAATGTCCAATATACAGCGAACCAGGGAGAAGCCGTCCTTACGTTCGTCTTAGCTCACTCAAGCGAGGAGCGCCTAAAGGCGGCAGCAGCCGAACTTCGAAATTTTCTGGTTACGTTCAAAGATGTCTTCTTTGTTAGGGATAATCAGCGTGGTGAGATCGATGAACTCAACATCCAGCTGAAGCCTGGTGCTCAGACTTTGGGTATTTCTTTGGCTGACGTATCACGTCAAATACGCCAGTCTTATTACGGCGAGGAGGTTCAGCGACTACCTCGACAGTATGGTGACGTGAAAGTCATGCTGCGTTACCCGAAGAGCGACCGCGAGTCATTGAATTCGCTGCGCGAACTCAATGTGCGAACTGACGACGGTCGGTTGGTTCCGCTCGCGACCGTAGCCGATATCGAGGTCCGTAAGGCGTCACAACAAATTGTTCGGCGCGACGGACAGCGTATCTTTGAGGTGTACGCGGTCGTTACGCCCGACACCATGACGGACATCAACGATACGGTGCGAGACGAGTTCATGCCTGAGCTTCAGGAAAAGTATCCGTCGTTGCAGATAATTAAAGGTGGCTGGGAAGAACAGCAGGCAGAGTTTATGGCAGAGGTTACGCGCTTATTTACGCTGGCCATGCTTACCATATACGCGCTGTTGGCTGTGGCCTTCAGATCGTATTCACTGCCCATCATTATTATGTCGGCGATTCCGTTCGCTTACATGGGCGCTATCTTCGGGCATCAAATGCTTGGGATTCCGCTTGATATGTTTTCCTTCTTTGGAATGGGCGCGGCGGCCGGCGTGGTTGTGAACGACAACTTGGTTCTCATCGATTACATTTTGAAGCGTGAGGAGCAGGGCGATGATCGCTTCACCGCGATAATCAATGCCGCAAAAAATCGATTTAGGCCAATACTACTGACCACATTGACCACCTTCGTTGGCCTCTTCCCGATTATTATTGAGACGTCGCAGGCGGCAGCCTTCCTAAAACCATCGGTGGTATCTCTGGCCTTTGGGGTATTTTTCGCATTCTTCGTGAGTCTGATTTTAGTTCCCGCGCTTTATCTCATGGGTGATGATTGGGGTCGTATGAAGAAAGGGGCTTCCCGGTTCTTTCCTCGCTTTTCACGGCAAGGCTCCACCTAGCGTGAGGGGCGCTCCCGCAACTCGTGCCTCGTAAGGGGGTTTTTTAATACGTGCATTCAACACGCCCTGCAGAGCTGTAAGAAGAGGTATTCCTGCGCTTTTAGCTCTCCAACAGGGCGATGGTGGTTGCGGACAGCGCTGGAAATGGGAGTTGCGGTTTGGCCCTCAACTGCTTTCCAGAAGCGCTTTCAGGGGGTGTGGCTGCACCTATTTAGCTTGTGTGCGGCGAGTGCTTCTGGTCTACGGAGTGATCGGGACACTGATTTAAGCACGCATCTAGCGCGTCATTGTTAAACGGCCTTTGGATCTCTCTTGCTGGTATCAGGGGCCCCACGTGCCCTATAGACGCTGGAATTACGTCAACCTTTAGTCACGGGCAGAGAGCCCTTCACTGAAACTTTGTGGTCGGGGCCTGGGCTTCTGTTTAGCTATCAAATCAACCGTTTTAATGCACATCCCGCATCATGCGTCGGACAAATGGCGATACAGCAAGCACCACGACACCGACACCCACGCCGTACAGCAAAAGCTCAGTGAAGAGGGCGGTAAAGCCGTCAAGGCCCAAACGCCCATCGGCTGCGCCATCAATACTTGAGAAGAAAATGGCGAGCTCAGATGCGAGGTAAGACCCATAGGCGCTTGCCAAGAACCAGGCACCCATCATGACGCCCACGTAGCGAGCGATCGAGAGCTTGGTGACTGCCGATAGGCCAATAGGGCTGAGGCAAAGCTCCGCAGAGGTATGGAGGAAGTACGCCAATACCAACCACCAGGCTGAAACGAGTCCCGCTGAATCTGGGTTGCTCAAGCCGATGAGCAAGGCACCGAATCCCAGACCGACCTGAATGATCCCGAATCCAAATTTAGCGGGTGTTGATGGTTCAATATTGTTGGAGAGCAACGCCGGCCACATAAGAGCAAAAAGCGGAGAAAGCAGAATAATGAAAATAGCGTTAGCCGAACCAAATTGTGCGGCAGTCAGTTTTGCGCCAAACAGGGTCAGGTCCGTTGCGCGGTCCGCGAATAGCGTCATGGAACCACCGGACTGTTCGAACATCGACCAAAAGACTGTGCTGATGACGATAAGGAAGAATAAAGCACCCATTTTACCACGCTCTTCAGAGTTGCACTGGGTAGCTAGCAACCAAATGAACCAAGCGAGGAATAATGCGGCTACAACCGGCAACATAAGGCCAACGCCGCCCTGGCTTTGAAGTACCACCCATACGACCAGAACCGATAAAAGACTGTATAGGATGATTGCACGCTCAATATTGAGAAGTCCCAACGCGGCCGGTGCAGGCTGTTTAAGCACGGCTGAGTCAGCGGGGTCTCCGTGACCCTCCAGCCAATCTTGACCTAGTGAGAAGATGATCAAACCGATCAGCATGCCAATCCCCGCGGCGCCAAAACCATAAGACCACCCATAAGCGCTTGCCAGCCAGCCGCAGAGCAGTGAAGCGCTGGCGGCACCGATGTTGATCCCCATGTAGAAAATGGTAAAGCCACCGTCGCGACGGGGGTCATTCTCTCCATACAGTCGGCCGACCACTGTTGAAATATTGGGTTTAAGGAGACCTACTCCTACGACGATCAGTGCTAGAGCGAAGTAGAAGATGTTGATGGCTTGCTTGTCGCGAACAACCTCACCAGCTACGGTTTCGGTCGCCGGCACTCCCTCGAACGCCATTGCACAGTGCCCCAGCACCAATAGGATGCCACCTAACTTGACCGCTTTGGTTTGTCCCAAATAACGGTCCGAGACAATACCGCCCAACAAAGGCAGGGCGTATACCAGTGCTGCATAGGCACCGAGAATTCTCAGCGCCTCACCGTCCGTAAATAAGTGGTGCTGGACGAGGAAGAGTACGAGAAGGTACTTCATTCCATAGAACGAAAAGCGCTCCCACATTTCGGTGGCAAAGCATACGAAAAGGCCGCGTGGGTGGCCAAACCACACAGGACTGGCAGGTAGCGTCTGTGACGTCATGGTGTTCCTTATTATGTCGTTTTGGTAAGCCTTCACCGCTCACATTTCCAATCCTTGCTGTTAGCCAGCTTATTACTGCCTCTAGGCAGCAAGCGCGGCGGTTGCCCCTAGGAGCGCAGCACGCATATCGTCAGGATCGCGGATTCGTTTAATTTGTGCAAATAGTGCACCTGCCTGCGGGTAGCAGTATTGGAGGTAGACGAGCCATTGCTTCAGCGGATTAATCGCATACTTGCGTTGGTAAAGCTCACCATTGGCCTCGAAAAAGTAAAGTAGCAACTCTGTGATCTCTGACCAGCTCATCGGCTCTGTAGTCTGTCCCTGAGAGTACGCCTTTATCGCTCGGGCTAGGTCAGGCCGACACAGTGCGCCCCGAGCCAGCATAAATGCATTGCAGCCGCTTTGGACTTTGCAATCGAAGAGATCGCTGGGGGTCCAAATCTCGCCATTGGCAATGATAGGAACGCGATTGGGGTTAGCGATATCTTGGAGTCTTCGCCAATGAGCGGGGGGGCGGTACGCCTGAGCCTTTGTTCGAGCGTGTACGGTCAACTCATTTATCCCACTCTTCAGCGCTTGTTCAGCAATCTCCTCAAACTGGGTGTCAGAGTCAAAACCAAGGCGAATTTTTGCAGTAACGGGAATTGACGGTGGAGTCGCGTCCCTTACTGCTGCGCAAACCTCATATACCGCCAAAGGTGTTTTTAATAGTGCTGCGCCACCTCGTGATTTGTTAACGGTCTTTGCCGGACATCCGAAGTTGAGGTCAATCCCGGGTGCGTCGAGTTGAGCAACAACTTTAGCATTCGCCGCCATCAACGCAGGATCTGAACCAAGCAATTGAACGTAAACTGGAGTACCGGCTGTGGTTTTTCCTCCTTCTTTGAGTTCAGGACACAGCCGATAAAAGACTTTTGGCGGGAGTACCGTACTGGAAATTCGAACAAACTCGGTGACACAGCGCTCATAACCACCGATGCGAGTGAGCATATCACGCATCACAGACTCCATGACGCCTTCCATAGGCGCCAAAAGAATTCTCGGGGTGTTGATGGCGAATTTGCTCATAAGTTCCGTAAAAGTTGGGTAATTCGTAGCGTAAATCTTACAGATGACGCGATCGTTCTACGTTTGTAGACTGTTGACTAATGTAACATTAGCTGTTTGTTGAAGGGCAAGTCACAATGAATCCTAATTATCTGGATTTCGAGCAGCCGATTGCTGAGCTCGAGATGAAAATCGAAGAGCTCAAATCCGTCGTTGATGACTCCGAAATTAACATTAGTGATGAGATCGATCGCCTCAAATCCAAGAGTAATAAGCTTACTCAATCGATTTATCAGGACCTTAGTCCTTGGGATATTGTGCGGGTCGCACGCCACCCGCTGCGCCCTTACTCACTTGACTATATTCCGCTGGTTTTTGATGACTTTGACGAGCTACATGGTGATCGTCACTTTGGAGATGATAAGGCAATCGTGGGAGGTGTAGCTCGCTTGAATGGCCGCCCCGTGATGGTGATTGGTCAGGAGAAGGGTCGAGCGGTTAAGGACAAAGTCCATCGTAACTTTGGGATGCCAAAACCCGAGGGTTATCGAAAAGCGTTACGGCTGATGGAAATGGCAGAGCGCTTCAAGATGCCTGTAGTCACGCTGATCGATACCCCCGGAGCTTACCCTGGTATTGATTCTGAGGAGCGCGGTATTTCGGAGGCAATCGCGCAAAACCTTGCGGTTATGTCGCGGCTCCGAACTCCTATTGTTTGCGTGGTGATCGGAGAGGGATCTTCAGGCGGCGCTCTTGGCATTGGTGTGGGTGATCATCTAGCGATGCTCCAGTACTCGACGTACTTCGTCATTTCACCTGAAGGGTGCGCAAACATCATTTGGAAGAGTAGCGAGTTCGCGCCACAGGCGGCTGAAGCGATGGGTGTAACCTCATCTAAGCTTGAGGAACTTGGTATCGTCGATACGACTATTAAAGAACCTATGGGTGGCGCCCATCGTGACGTCGATGAAATGGCCCGACGCATCAAAGACCACGTCTCAGGCCAGCTAGATCTACTATGCAGTAAAAAGATGGACGAGCTGGTAGAGGCGCGTTTCCAGAGGCTGATGGCCTACGGTAGCCACTAATCATATGCAGACGCCGTTGCTCGAGGCCCTTGATGAGCATGCGGCGGTGCTTCAGACTGCATCTCATCTCTTCGTGGGGTTTTCGGGTGGCAAAGACAGCCACTGTCTGCTCCACGCTTTAGTCACGTCGGCTCGGCGTCTAGCACTCCCTGACATAACTGCGATTCACATCAATCATGGCCTACATCCCGATGCTGATGCGTGGACGCAGCATTGCCGCGAGGTGGCGCAAGACTTGGATGTTGAGCTTATCGTTGAGCATGTTGCTGTTGGTTCTGACGCATCCCTAGAGGCGCAGGCTCGAAGCGCACGTTACAGCGCCTTCGAGCGGTATTTGTTGAGGGACTCATTGCTGTTACTCGCCCATCACTTGGATGACCAAGTTGAGACTGTGCTTTTCAGGCTGATTAGAGGTGCGGGAGCGTCTGGCCTCAGCGGTATTCCGCAAGCTCGCTCGCTCGCCGTGGGAGCGCTATTCCGGCCATTATTGGGCGTTAGCCGCACTGACATTGAAGATTACGCAGCGATGTTCTCTCTTGGCAGTGTTGACGATCCCAGCAACGCCGACACGTCTCTTGATCGCAACTTCTTACGTCACCGGGTACTGCCAATGATTGCTGAGCGATGGCCGGGGTATCGATCTGGCATAGCGCGCACTAGCCATATTATGGCAGCCCTCGATCAGTCTTCATTAGATCCATGGTACGAGTGCCCGCTGGGCACCTTGAGCTTGGATATCGATCAGTGTGAGTCAGAGTCTCTCCACACACACATTCGTAGCAAGCTCAGAGCGCTGAGCCTTCAGTCGCCTGCGCATGATGCGCTCAAGGAGTTCTGTAGACAATGTGCTGAGGCGAGTAGCGACAAGGTGCCGACCTTGGACATGGCGTCGTATGCACTCGTGTGTTGGCGCCTGCGAGTCCAGCTTATCCCTGAAGACGGAGTTAAGTGCCAACCTGAAGAGGTGAGGGTTGGTGAATCTATTGATCGTCCTTGGGGGAGCTTAACTTGGACGCAGAGCAATCCCGGATTGCCCGAGGGCTCGAGCGTCCGACTGCGACAGGCCGAGTTAGGCGAAAAGGTTAAATTTTCCGGCAGGCCCCGCCGCGCGCTTCGCGACTGCATGCAGGAGGCTGGCATAGCGCCTTATTGGCGTTCCTGCGTTCCAATTCTTTGCAAGGGAGATGAGGTCGTGGCTGTTCCAGCGATGGGTTGCACTGACCAAGTTCAGCATATTTTCAATGGTAATTCAGAGGGATTAGTACCGGTCTGGCGAGCGCCAAAAATCTGTATTGGAAATTGAGCCAAGGGATATTCTTTGTTAAGCTGAACTCCCATCGGAGCTATGCTATCGGCAATGTATTGTTAGCCGCCCCACAGTTCCCAGTGCTTTGGTGGAGTCCATGACGCGATACGTATTTGTTACCGGTGGTGTTGTTTCCTCGTTGGGTAAGGGTATAGCTGCAGCATCGCTTGCCGCAGTGCTCGAGGCTAGAGGCATTAAAGTCACACTGCTCAAACTCGATCCCTACATCAACGTTGACCCCGGTACGATGAGTCCGTTTCAGCACGGTGAGGTGTTTGTCACTGACGATGGCGCTGAGACCGACTTAGACCTCGGTCACTATGAGCGCTTTACGCGCGCTACGATGTCCAAACGTAATAACTTCACCACCGGGCAAGTTTATGACGAGGTGCTACGCAAAGAGCGTCGTGGCGACTATCTTGGCGGCACGGTCCAAGTCATCCCGCACATCACAGACGAAATAAAAAGACGCGTCATTGCCGGTGCTGAGGGTGCAGATGTTGCAGTGGTCGAGGTTGGCGGCACGGTTGGTGATATCGAGAGCCAGCCTTTTCTTGAAGCGCTGCGCCAGCTAAAGCTTGAGGCAGGCTCTTCCAATGCCTTGCTCATGCATTTAACGCTGGTCCCTTATCTTCCCACTGCGGGTGAGATTAAAACCAAGCCGACGCAGCATTCGGTAAAGGAACTTCGCTCGATCGGTCTGCAAGCGGATGTATTGCTTTGCCGCTGTTCGGTAGATATTGATGAGAGTGCGCGTCGTAAGATTTCGCTGTTTACCAATGTTGAAGAGCGTGCGGTGATTCCAGTGCTGGATGCTGATTCGATCTACAAGATACCCAAGCGACTGCACGAGCAGGGTCTCGATGATTACATTCTTGAACGCCTTGGTATGTCACCGGGTGAGGTGGACTTCAGCGAGTGGGACGATGTGGTTGCAAAGGAGTTTGCGCCCAGGCGTGCGACCGTCAAAGTGGGCATGGTGGGTAAATACACCGACCTTGTCGACGCTTACAAATCTCTTAATGAAGCGCTGGGGCATGCGGGGCTTCAAACGAATACTCAGGTTGATATCGAATACATCGATGCGGAAGATCTTGAGACCCAAGGTATTGGCATGCTGGCTACGCTTGACGCCATATTAGTGCCGGGTGGTTTCGGAGACCGAGGGATTGAGGGGAAGATCGCAGCGGTCACTTATGCGCGAGAGAACAGAATCCCCTATCTGGGCATCTGTCTCGGTATGCACATGGCAATGATCGAGTTTGCGCGTAATGTTTGTGGCATGGATGGCGCACACTCCACTGAAAT
>CBFHHL010000070.1:0-10386 GCA_965655685.1 Luminiphilus sp. | reverse complement strand
TGACTATTTTCGCTGCGGGTACAGACACGTCTTTGGCGGAATATGTCCCTGCTGTCTGTGATTTTCCGCCATGGATCACCGGTGATGACGACTGGGTAACAATCGACACGTCGGCGCTGGTCGGGACCGAGATCGATATTCTCATCTACGATAATGAAGCTGGTGGTTGTGGATTCCTCGCTTTTGATCACCTCTACCAGGCGTCAACGCCACGCGTTGCTGAGCCTGCAGTTGTCGCAGCGGCACCTGGTGTTGACTCAGACTCCGACGGTGTGCTGGACGCGGATGACGCCTTCCCGAATGATCCCAATGAGACTGCGGATACCGATGGTGACGGCGTAGGAGATAATGCAGATGTCTTCCCTGAAGACGCACTCAACTCTGCTGATACGGACGGAGATGGTGTGGGCGACACGACTGACGTTGCGCCAGAAGATGAAGATATTGCGTTTGCTGCCTACTTAATCTCGGTCGATGCGGACGCGCGTAACGCCGACAATATTATTGAAAGTTTTGATGATCCTGTTGCGCTACAAACTGACCCTTCGGTTGAGTTGACCGGTGTTTTCGCAGATCCAAATATCGCAGCAACGGGCTGGGCTGACCTCGGAGAAGCCTTTGTGGGTAAGTCAGCGGTTACTACCTGTGAGATTGGCGATTTTGGCTGTGACAACGGCACAGGAACAATTCGTCTTATCGACGTTGAGATTTCATCCAACTACGTTAATTTCCTCATGCGCGGTGGTAGCGCAACCGCTGATGTCGGCGTCAAGATCTTCTCGTCACAGGGAGAGCTTTTGGCGAGCTACGAGCCTGAGGTCTGCGGCCCTCCTTGGATCGTGGGTGATGAGGATTACACGCACTTCGACACCTCGGCATTGGTTGGCCAGACGGTTGATATTTTGATCTATGACAACGAAGAGGGCGGTTGTGGTTTCCTAGCGTTTGATCATTTTTACCAGTCTGACATGCCACAGGGCTCTGCAGCGGGCGTTGCTTCAGCGGCAGCTGACGTTTATGCGGACTTCGAGGCTAATGATCCCCAGGCCTCCGAGATCGGTGGTGATTGGCTGATTTACGGCAACGTTTTAACGTCTGCCGGTGATTATGTTGGTGGGTACGGCGCCTTTAATGCACCCAATGGCACTGGTGGATTTAGTTCTATTGCCTCCGGCGAGGCAGGTGCTGACCAAGGCAGTCAATACCTGAACGTATTCAGCGACTACAACAATACTGAAGCGCATGATGCCGGAAACACGGTTGAAGCCATCGTTTATCAAGAGGAGGTGGTGCCCGCATCTATTGGCTTTGAAATGCGCTTGACCTTCGATGCTAAGGCTCCATCGGTCGATGGAATAGCGGCGCCGTCAACAGCAGGCGCATTTGTTCAGGTACTTGACCCGAATAATGGCTTTGCGGCGACGATGCGCCAAGAAGTCGATATGTCGTCTGTCGCAGCTGATGCCTGGTCCGCCTTCGCTGTCGCTGGGGATGTTGCATCCTCGATGGAAGGTCAGATCATGCAGTTCGGTTTCTACAGCAAGGCGACAAACTATGATCCCTCAGCGGTGTCCTATGACAACGTAAGGTTACGACTCATACCTGCCACCGATACTGACGGTGATGGCGTTGCCGACGCGGAAGACGCCTTCCCGGAAGATGCAAGCGAGACGACGGATTCCGACAATGACGGTGTTGGCGACAATGCTGATGTCTTCCCAAATGACGGCAGTGAAACTGTTGATTCGGACAACGACGGTATAGGTGACAACTCAGATGCGGCGCCCAACGATGCTAGCATTGCCATTCGCTTGGTCAAGGTGACGCTAAATGCTGAGGGGGTGGTCGCTGCGAACATCATTACATCGTTTGAAGACCCTGCTTCAATCGCTGCGGACACTGATAATTTTGAGGTGACCGGCGCCTTTGCGGAGGCGGTAGCGACCGGCTGGAACGACTTGGAGAGCCGCCCTGATGCAGCAAGGGTCGGTGAGGCGTCAGTGTCTACCTGCGAAATTGGTGACGGTAACTGCGATGCGCCTCAAGGCTCGATAAAGATACTCGACGTAGCAATTACTGCCGACTACATAAACTTCCTGATGTCAGGTGGTGCGGGTAACAACAATGTCGGTGTCAAGTTGTATCAGGCTGGCACCACAACAGAGCTTGTTGCGTACACACCAAACGCATGTGGTTCGCCGGTGATTCAAGGGGATCAGCACTGGGTCAATATCGATGTAACGGCTCTTGATGGCCAATCAGTTGATATTTACATCTTCGACGGAGAGTCAGGTGGCTGTGGTTTTATCGCCTTTGACCACTTCTATCAAGGTGACACGGCTATTGGCAATGCCGGTGGCGTTGCAGAGGCCCCACCTGCGTTCACAAACGTTACCGTGGACGCAGACAATTATGTTGTTGGTCTAGTTCCCGGTGCGGATTTTGAAAACCCACAGGAGATGGTAGATACGGGTGGCTGGACGGCCACAGGTGACTTCGCTGCGCCCGCTTCTGCGGACGCTTGGTTGGGGACAACTCGAGTGGATGAAGCAGCTCACGTTGGGCTCAGAGCGGTAAGCACCTGTGAGCTTGGAGGCGGAAATTGTGACGGTCCAACGGGGTCGTTGACATCCCCTGCCTATAAAGTCACTGCCGATTACCTTCAGATGCTGCTCGCAGGCGGCAACGGAACGGCGCCAGTGGGTATCGCGATCCAAGATACCTTTGGTAACGATCTGCTTAGGTATTTGCCCAGCACCTGTGGTCCGTCCTACATCAGTGGCGATGACGATTGGACTTACTTTGACACGTCGGAAATTCGTAACGCCTTCGTGCAACTATCGTTCTTCGACAATGAGCCTGGTGGCTGCGGGTTTGTGAGCTTTGATCATGCTTATCAGTCGAATACGTTGTATCCAGACGCGACGGCGATCAATGGTGGAGCCGCGACAGCATCCGCTGATCTTGGCTTCAACGTCACTTTGTCAGATGACGCCGTAGAGCAAGTGATCGGGCGCTTCGATGACGCAACGGCTGAGGTGGCAAATGGTTGGGTAGCAACGGGAGCGTTTGCCAATCCTGCCGCAGCCGACTCGTGGCGTGGTACAGCGGGTGAAGCTCGTGTCGGCGCCGGCGCGGTGTCGACCTGTGAAATTGGTGGCGCTGGGTGTGACGGCCCTGTGGGCACGTTAACGTCCTCGGCTTACACCGTTGATGCTGCTAGACCCTATTTAACGCTGCTCTTAGGCGGTGGTAATGGGTCAGCACCCGTCGGTGTCAGAGTATTGGATGGAAACGATCAAGAGCTTATCAGCCAGCTTGCAAATGCCTGCGGCCCCAGTTACGTCAACGGGGATGAAGACTGGGTATCCATCGATTTGTCTGCGTATGTCGGCCAATCTGTGAAAATTGAGCTCTTTGATAATGAGCCCGGTGGCTGTGGGTTCTTGTCGTTTGATCATGTTCACATGAGCGGCGCAGCGCGCTGATCTTTGATGACCTCCGTTAGTAGACAAGGTGGCAGTAGCCACCTTTTTTCTTTAATCAGTTTGATGGTGATGTTATTCGCACTGTCTGCCTGTGGTGGGAGCGGTGGAAGTATCAATGAGTTACCTCTGGGCGCAACGGGTGGAGGCGCTTCAACAGGTACTCCAGCGGGCGCTGGAAATGACTCCCAGGCGCCTCCACCTCCCGAAGCCGAATTAGTCCTTCATCTACCATTTGACGAGGATAGTGGCTCATTAAGTGCTGTGGATCGCATTTCGGGGGCGTCGATACCCGTTCACAGTGCCTTGGTAACGGCCGGCAGAACCGAGGGTGCTGTCGGCAACGCACTGCGTACCGATGGCTTTTCAACGCACCTCGATTTTGCGGTGCGCGCTGACTTTTCAGAAGGGGGATCAGCTGAACTATGGGCGGCGCTCGAGAGCACGCCTTCCGACCGCGCAGTCCGACATGATGAGCTAGCACCCGCCACTATTCTCTCGGTATCTGAGGGGGCTATCGATGCAGAAATCTGGGTGAATGCCTTTGGTGAGTTTGGCTTACGAGTGGTTAGTGACTCGAACGGTGAGATTAGTCGCGATGTGATCCGAGTTGGCACGCTGGACGTGGCGCGTTGGTATCACGTGGGTTTGCAATATTCAGCGTCTGATAGCGTGGTGTCCTTGTTGATAAATGGGGAGGCAGTTGCAAGCGTGTCCGCAACTTGGACCGCGGGAAACAGCGAAAAACGTATTCGGTTGGGCCGTGGTGATGGCCGAATCGAGGTTAACCACGATATGACTATAAACGGCATAAACGCGGCACTTGATAATGTGCAGGTTTTTACTGGCTTACGATCTGTTGAAGACCGTTTATCGGAACTCGATGCTCTGAAAAGCGAGGATGCGTCTAATGCCTTAGTTGTTCCGGAAAGCCGTTTCGCAAATGATATTCATCGACCACGATTGCATGCCATGCCCACGGCGAATTGGACGAATGAGCCTCATGGCTTGATCAAAACAGAGGATGGCTTCCATCTCTACCATCAGCGCAATCCGGCTGGTCCATTCTGGTCACTTATTCGATGGGGTCACTTGCAGTCCCAGGATGGCGTTACTTGGGATGTCTTGCCTGACGCTTTGTCACCCGAATTACAGGACGCAAGCACCGGTTACGATATGAAGGGTATCTGGTCGGGAGACACTGTTACGGACAACGGAACGACCTTTAACTTTTATACCCAAGTGAATCACGGCAGCTCCTTCAATCCTGGTATTGCTGTGGCGACAAGTACGGACCCCTCGCAGACTGTGTGGGAAAAACAGGGGCCGTTATTCGGCGTTGAGGGCGCACGAGACTTCAGGGACCCCTATCTTTGGGAAGATGAGGGTGGTTGGCACATGATAATTGGTGCCGCATTAGAGACCGGTGGTGGGCTGGTGTATTACACATCGGACGATCTCTTCTCCTGGCGTAAGCAGTCGGGCTTTTCGAGCATCCCGTATCGGGAGATGGATATTGGGTCCCAGATTTGGGAAATGCCTTTGTTTGAGCAGGTTGAGGGCGATACGTGGATACTGCTTGCTAACCCGATTGGTGGGGAGGTTGGCGGGTTCCCGTCGGCAAAGATAACGCGGCCTGTTTATTGGCTTGGGCACTGGGACGGCACCACGTTTACCCCATTTTACGCTACACCCAAGCCACTTGAGCCTATACATGGTCTTCTCGCACCCACCGGAGAGAAACTTGAAGACGGTACGCTCATCGCTATGGGGATTGTGGATGAGCGCAGGTCGCAGGCGGCACAGTATGCTGCCGGATGGGCGCACACCTTTAGTTTCCTGCGGGAGTGGTTCGTGCTCGACGATGGGCTGACGCTGGGGCAGCGTCCCTTCCGGGGGCTAGAATCTTTACGCTCTGATACTAGGGTAGAGGAACAGCAGTTAGAAGAGGTAGTAAGTGGAAGAACTCTCGCGTCGGGGCGCCAACTTGAAGTAAAAGCCCGCATTACCCCAGTCTCGCCGGCGGGGCGTTTCGGAATCATGCTTGGTGCGAACTCAGAGCTAACCGAATATACGGCCGTCTATTTCGATCCCCTACGATCTGAACTTGTCGTTGATAAGCGTCGGATGAGCCTTAGTGATGATCCCTCTGAAAAAGTTGTTTCTCGCGCCACAGTGGATCAATCGCTTGTCGGTCCAATCCGCGATTTTCACGTGCTGATCGACCACTCAATTGCGGAAATTTTTATCAATGAGGCCTTGGCAATTTCCTTGCGCTTTTACCCTGCGCTTGCTGATAGCACAGAGTTAAAGGTGTTCGCGGAGAATACGCGGATTAATGTTTCCGAGCTATCCGCCTGGTCTTTAGGGGATGACGAGAGCGACATCGTCAGCGCACCAGTAGAGGCCTCACAGGTAGCGCACGGTGTGTCTGTGCCGGAACGCGGGAACATTAATGTGATTGCTAATTTTGAGGACCCGCAAGCCATGCTGAGCGGTGGGTGGTCTGCCACCGGTTCTTTTTCAAATCCATCGAACATAGATGCATGGGCCGGAACGTCGGGAGCCAGTCGAATTGGTGTCAGAGCTCTAAGTACCTGTGAAATGAACCAAAATCGCGATTTTTGTGACCCCCCAATGGGAGAGTTACGATCGCCTGATTTATTGCTTTCTTCAGATAAGCCCTACCTTGCTGGCTTGATGGCGGGAGGTAGAAATGCCGACGTTGGCGTTCGCGTCGAGCGAGTCGGCACCGGCGAGATTCTTGAAAGTATCAGTCCTGATGAGTGCGCACCGTCCTACGTTGATAGTGGCGAGGATTGGTTCAGTGTCGACTTATCGGACTATGTTGGTGAAACCGTGAATGTTGTGATCTTCGATCACTCCGAGACCGCTTGCGGTTTCATTAGCTTGGATTATTTGCATTTCAGAAACGACGCCATTCATTGATCGCGGGGGCGGATGTGGCCCTGGCTAAGCAGAGATTAAACATGTTGGAACACGAGAACAGTGGGGTGGAGACAGCGGGATCAGAAGAGCTTCAGGCGGCTACGCCTGCGACCCCCCATCTTCGACCCCTTCTACATTTCACGCCGGAGCAGAATTGGTTAAATGATCCCAATGGCTTGTTTTACTTGAATGGTGTTTATCATCTTTTTTACCAGCACAACCCCTTCGATAACGTTTGGGGGCACATTCACTGGGGCCATGCTACCAGTGAGGATTTGCTAACCTGGTCTCACCGCCCGCTCGCTCTGTATGAAGAGGTTGGTGGTCTTGGAGCTATTTTTTCTGGGGGGGCCGTTGTGGATCATCGCAACACGTTGGGTGTGCCTGACGGGGTACACCCCAGTGTTGTGGCAACATTTACCCACCATAACGCCAAAGATGTTCAAAGCCAGAGCCTAGCACTCAGTTTCGACGGTGGTGAGTCCTGGGAAAAATACTCGGGAAATCCGGTGATACCAAATACGGGGCAGAAGGACTTTAGGGATCCTAAGGTGACCTGGTTGGATCACGAGAGCTGCTGGCTAATGGCGCTCGCTGTAGGTGATCACATCGAGTTTTACAGTTCGACAAATCTGACTGATTGGACGCTGGAGCAAAAACTTTATTTGCCCGAGACCAAGCCAGATGGTGTGCTTGAATGCCCCGATCTGTTTCCAATGACGGACCAAGATGGAATCGAGGTATGGGCTCTTTTAATTAGCGTCAATCCTGGGGCACCTAACGGAGGATCTGCGACCTTTTATCTGCTGGGCGAAATGGCCGCCCGAACATTCCAACCTACTAGTCTTGAACCTGCGTGGTTGGATTATGGCCCTGACAGCTATGCATTCATCACTTGGGATGGTGAGGGTGCAGCTCGCACAGGTGAGCGCGTAGGTATCGCTTGGATGAATAACTGGACCTACGCCAACGATATCCCAACGCATCCCTGGCGAGGGGCTATGACCATCCCGAGGCGGCTAACTGTCGAGAATTGTGACGGACGAAAGATCCTAACCAACACACCAATTGAAGCGATCAGCGAGCGACGTGTGCTCTTTTCAGATAGCGTAAGTAGAGCGGTCGACTTGCCGTCAATCTGTTTTGATATTGCGCTCGAGTGCTATCTCGATACGAGCGCATCTCCCCTTGTTTTTGAATTTAGCAACGAAGTCGGCGACCGTCTTAGCATTTCTGTCGACCATGTATCTAGAGAACTTAGGATAGACCGTTCTCGCGCAGGTTGGCGCGCAGACAAATTCAATACAGTAGCTCTGGCGCCCATTTTCACCCGCGGTCATTCTTTGGACATGAGACTCATCGTTGATGCCTGTTCGCTCGAGATTTTTGCCGACGGTGGAAAGACGGTATTGACGGCCCTATTGTTTCCGCAAGAGCGGTGGTCGAGATTGAGTACAAGCAACCCAGCGTACGTTAAGTCCTTCGAGTTGTTCGATTTGAGCAAGGCCATCTAAGCGAAATGCTCAAGAGGTCGTTACACGGCACGGCTGTGGCTGCAATTTGGTATGGCCGTAGTCATTTCTAATTGATAGGCGTGAGTTTTGGCGGTAAAGAGAAGTGAGAGAGACGCGCAAGGGTAGTGTAGGACGCGAAAGGGTTTGCCGCGTGCCTAAGCGGCTCTGAATAGACAATTTGAGATTCGCTGGGCGATAGATCTAGGGCGATAAGCGTTACTTACCCCCCCTTTTTTTTATTACACCACGGTCTTGTTCCCTACTTAACCACCCAAGATCTCCTCGATCAAGGTGTCAGACCGTATCAATACCACTCGTGACCACTACTGGCGTCCCGAGTGGTTTGAGATTGTGACTTTGAGTTCTGTTTCAGAGTGAAACAGTAAACATCACCGCGTGCACGGTCAGCATAGTCAGGGCTAATGTTGCGATTAAGAACAACAAGAACCTAATGGTGATGGTGTTGACGTACATCTGCCAAAAGCTATGAGCAATGCGCGCTACGGTATATGTCCAGGCAGCGTAGAGTGAGTAGGTTGATGTATCACCCGCCATCGCCAGAATCAAAACAGCAGCGTAGAAGACGGTTGGTTGCTCCATTAGGTGCGTGTAGTTGTGTGACGTCCAGTTCGCGCCTTGCGGCATGGACGCTTCGCCGTCAACGCCTCGCATACCGGGAGGCAATTCCCCAAGTTTCATGCCAGCGCCAACGCGACGTGCGACGAGGATAAAGGTCATTAGTGTCGACCAAAGTGCAAGCACTGCAGCAGCGCCGAGAATTGGGTTGATTGTTTCCATGATTGATCTCCATTTTTGTTGGTGGTGTTGTTATTAATCTTGTCGCCAGCGAGTCACTCATTTGCCAACAGCGTACGTGAATCCGCCACCTACGAGTGTCTAACGAAAGGTTACTTGCATGCTAGACTTTCCATTCGAAAATTTTTGCGAGAGTGTTTCCATGGTTATCAAACCCAAAGTCCGCGGATTTCTTTGCACCACCACGCACCCTGACGGTTGCGATGAAAACGTTCGGCGTCAGATCGAACACGTGCAGGCCAAGGGCGAAATAGCGGACGGCCCAAAACGCGTTTTAGTACTGGGTTCCTCTACGGGCTACGGTTTGGCGTCTCGTATCACGGCAGCGTTTGGCTCGGGTGCTTCCACGATTGGTGTTTTCTTTGAAAAAGAAGGGAATGAAAAGAAGCCCGGCACGGCAGGTTGGTACAACTCAGCGGCGTTCCACCGATATGCAGATGAAGCGGGGCTCTACGCAAAGAGCATTAATGGCGATGCGTTCTCGGCTGAGCTTAAAGAGCGTGTGATCAAACTCGTTAAAGAAGATTTGGGGCAGGTCGACCTGGTGGTCTACAGCCTGGCGGCGCCTCGTCGAACACATCCTGTCACTGGCGATGTCCACGTATCGACGCTCAAACCCATCGGGTCGCCTGCGGTGCAAAAGGGGATCAATACTGACAAAGGCATCATTCAAGAGTTCCATCTAGAGCCCGCTTCTCAGGAAGAGATCGACAACACGGTCGCTGTCATGGGCGGCGAAGATTGGGAAATGTGGATCGAAGCGCTCGACAACGCGGGTGTTTTGGCCGACGGCGCAAAGACCACGGCCTACACCTACATTGGCGAGAAGATCACTTGGGATATTTACTGGCACGGTACCATTGGTGCTGCGAAAAAAGACCTCGATAAGCGTGTTGTCGGTATCAGGGAGCGTCTAGCAGCGAAGGGTGGTGATGCGCGCGTATCCGTTTTAAAGGCAGTTGTGACACAGGCGTCTGCTGCCATTCCCGCGATGCCAATTTACTTGGCTATTTTGTTTAAGGTCATGAAAGCCCGTGGCACACACGAGGGATGTATCGAGCAAATCGATCGTCTGTTCCGTGACGCCATGTACGGCGAAAAAGCCCTTGATGAAGAAGGTCGGCAGCGAGTTGATGATCTTGAACTGCTGCCCGAAGTACAGGCAGAGGTCGCGGACTTGTGGGCGCAGATAGGGACAGAGAATCTCGACGACTTGTCTGACTTTGCCGGCTATCGCGAAGAGTTCCTTCAACTCTTTGGCTTCGAAGTTCCGGGTGTTGATTATGACGCGGATGTTGACCCGGCGATCAAAATCCCTCAAATGGTGAGCTGATATGCAGGTGTATGATGAAGCCGTTCAGGTGTCACCTAGAATTCGGCGGCTGGTTGCACCTAACCCGAGCGTAATGACGGGCCCAGGAACCAACACCTATATTATTGGTACTGAGGACTTGGCGGTAATCGATCCAGGTCCTGCAATCGACGAGCATATTGAGCACATCTTGAAAGTGGGTGATGGCCGAATCAGCCATATTTTGTGTACGCACACCCACCCTGATCACTCACCGGCCGCAGCGCCGTTAGCGCGGGAGCTTGGCGTACCGATGATAACGGCGCTGCGG
>CBFHHL010000069.1:0-54044 GCA_965655685.1 Luminiphilus sp. | reverse complement strand
TGCACGTGCTAAAGGTCGTGGCGATCGTATTTTTAAGCGCACCTGCCATATCACGGTAGGCGTTGCTGACAACGATAATTAAGGAGAGGACCGCATGGGTCAGAAGGTACATCCGACTGGTATCCGCTTAGGTGTGGTCAAGGACCACAACTCGGTTTGGTACGCAGATAGCAAAAGCTATGCGTCGCAGCTTATTACAGACCTAGAGGTACGTGAGTACATCTTGAAGCGTCTGGATGCTGCTTCTGTTAGCCGTGTTGTGATCGAGCGTCCTGCGCAGACGGCGCGCGTTACCATCCACACAGCCCGTCCAGGTATTGTCATCGGTAAGAAAGGCGAAGATGTTGAAGCACTGCGCCAAGAGCTCAGCAAACGTATGGGCGTCCCGGTTCACATCACAATCGAAGAAATTCGTAAGCCTGATATGGATGCTCGGTTGGTTGCTCAGAATGTCGCACAGCAGCTTGAGCGCCGAGTCATGTTCCGTCGTGCTATGAAGCGTGTTGTGCAGAACGCAATGCGTCAGGGTGCGGAGGGTATCAAGGTGCAGGTTGGTGGTCGTCTTGGTGGTGCTGAAATTGCGCGTTCTGAGTGGTATCGCGAAGGTCGTGTGCCTTTGCACACCCTGCGAGCGGATATCGACTACGCAACCTATGAAGCTCACACCACTTACGGTGTTATTGGTGTGAAGGTTTGGATTTTCAAAGGCGAGGTCATCGGCGACGCTGACGATAGCCAGGAAGCGCCGCGTCGCGCTACCGCGGGTTAATTGGGCGAGGACTGAAGTATGTTGCAACCCAAGCGAATGAAGTTCCGCAAAATGCAGAAGGGCCGTAACCGCGGTCTGGCTGAGCGGGGCAGTAAGGTAAGTTTCGGCGAGTATGCGCTGAAAGCGACCGGTCGTGGTCGAATCACCGCACGTCAGATCGAAGCGGCTCGACGAACTATGACCCGTCACATCAAGCGTGGCGGAAAGATTTGGATCCGTATTTTCCCCGACAAGCCGATTACCGGTAAGCCTCTCGAGGTTCGTCAGGGTAAAGGGAAGGGTAACGTTGAATACTGGGTAGCTCAGATTCAGCCAGGCCGTGTTTTGTATGAGGTCGAAGGTGTGTCTGAGGAGTTGGCGCGTGAAGCGTTTGCGCTTGCGGCGGCGAAGCTTCCGGTACAGACAGCATTTGTGAAGCGATCGGTGATGTGATGAAAGCGAGTGAACTAGTAGAGAAGTCGGTAGACGATTTGAAGAAGCAGTTGCTCGATCTTCGCGAGGAGCAGTTCAAGCTCCGAATGGCGAA
Organism: Luminiphilus sp.; assembly: GCA_965655685.1. Lineage (GTDB taxonomy): Bacteria > Pseudomonadota > Gammaproteobacteria > Pseudomonadales > Halieaceae > Luminiphilus. The sequence continues at coordinate 52,749 of CBFHHL010000069.1, read as the reverse complement.
AGCGACAGGGCAGCTCGGTCAGACACATTTATTGAAGCAGACGCAGCGTGACATCGCCCGCGTTAAAACAGTTTTGCAGCAGAAGGCAGGTCAGTGATGGCAGCAGCGGAAATCACAGCTCGTACGCTCCAAGGTCGCGTTGTTAGCGACAAGATGGACAAGACGATCACTGTATTAATTGAACGACGTGTAAAGCACCCGGTTTATGGAAAGTACATTACACGTTCTTCGAAGGTACACGCTCACGATGAAGACAACCGCGCAGGCATGGGTGACACCGTGGTTGTCGCAGAGTCTCGTCCAATGTCCAAGACTAAGTCTTGGACTTTAGTGGACGTCGTTGAGACAGCGACTGAAATCGCTTGAGTTAAAGGCCAATGCGGCACAGCGCCGCGGTATGAGGTAGGGAAATGATTCAGACCGAATCGTATTTGGAAGTAGCAGACAACAGCGGTGCGCGTCGCGTGATGTGCATTAAGGTGCTGGGTGGTTCTAAGCGTCGGTATGCGCGTGTTGGGGACATCATCAAAGTGACTGTTAAAGAGGCTATCCCTCGTGGCAAGGTCAAGAAAGGCCAGGTTATGCGCGCGGTTGTTGTTCGCACTCGCAAGGGTGTGCGCCGGCCAGATGGCTCGTTGATCAAGTTCGATGAGAACGCGGCTGTGTTGCTGAACAACTCAGACGCGCCAATCGGCACTCGAATCTTCGGTCCTGTGACTCGCGAGCTACGTGGTGAGAAATTCATGAAGATCATCTCGTTGGCGCCAGAAGTAATCTGAGCGGCCCGGGTTAGGAGAGAACGTAATGGCAAAGATTAAGCGTGACGACGAAGTGATCGTAATCGCGGGTCGTGACAAGGGTAAGCGCGGTACGGTACGGCAAGTCCTGGACACCGGTAAGCTCGTCGTGTCGGGCGTCAACATGATCAAAAAGCACACAAAGCCAAACCCTCAGGCGGGTGTGTCGGGCGGCATCGTTGAGCGCGAAGCGCCCATTCAGATTTCTAATGTGGCTATTTATAACGCAGGAGCTGGTAAGGCTGATCGTGTTGGCTACAAAGTGGAAGACGGTAAGAAAGTTCGAATCTACAAGTCGGACGGCAGCGCGATAGACGCGTAATTGAAGGCTTTTGAGGTAGCTAATAATGGCAACGCTTAAAGATAAGTATCGCAGCGAGATCGCGCCAAAGCTCAAAGAAGAGCTCGGGCTGTCGAATGTGATGGAAGTGCCCCGTGTCACCAAGATTACGTTGAACATGGGTGTGGGTGAGGCAGTTGGGGACAAGAAGGTTCTTGAAAACGCCGTTGCGGATATGACTAAGATCGCGGGCCAAAAGCCTGTCGTGACAAAGTCTCGCAAGTCGATCGCTGGGTTTAAGATCCGCGACGGTTGGCCGATCGGATGCAAGGTCACCTTGCGTGATGAGCGCATGTACGAGTTCCTAGAGCGGCTTATCGATATTGCTATTCCCCGTATCCGCGATTTCCGTGGCATTAGTGGCAAGCAGTTTGACGGTCGCGGCAACTTTGCGATGGGTGTGACCGAGCAGATTATTTTCCCCGAGATTGATTACGACCAGGTAGATAAGTTGCGCGGTATGGACATTGTTATCACGACGTCGGCAAAGAACGACGATCAGGGGCGCGCACTGTTAAGCGCCTTCAATTTCCCATTTAAGGGCTGAGGCGGAGTTATGGCTAAGAAATCGATGGTGGCCAGAGAGAATAAGCGCGCACGTACGGTTGCAAAGTACGCTGCGAAGCGGGCTAAGTTGAAAGAGATTATCGCGGACGTTAACGCGAGCGACGATGCGCGCTGGGAAGCGCAGATCGGGCTCCAGAAGCTGCCGCGCAATGCGAACCCTGTTCGTCAGCAGCGACGCTGCCAGATCACGGGTCGCCCACACGGTGTTTACCGCAAGTTCGGCTTGTGCCGAAACAAGTTACGCGAAGCCGCAATGCGCGGTGATGTACCGGGCTTGGTTAAGTCAAGCTGGTAACGGAGACGAACGACTATGAGTATGCAAGATCCTATCAGTGACATGTTGACCCGACTGCGTAATGCGCAGATGGCGGGTAAGAAGTCTGTTGACATGCCTGGATCCAAGTTAAAGGCAGCTGTTGCGAAGGTTCTCGAAGACGAAGGCTACATTGCTGGTCATCGTGTCGAGGCAGGTGAGGGCAAGCCACGTTTGAGCATCGAGCTCAAGTACCACAACGGTAAGCCAGTAATTGCTGAGATTGAGCGTTTCAGTAAGCCATCACTTCGCCGCTTTGCGGGCAAAGACAGTATGCCAAGGGTTCGTGGTGGCCTAGGCGTTGCGATCGTTTCGACTTCAAAGGGTGTCATGACTGACCGCGCAGCCAAGGCGCATGGTGTCGGCGGCGAAGTCCTTTGCACAGTATTTTAATTGAGAGCGGGAGAATCGATTCATGTCACGTGTAGCGAATAACCCGGTCAGCCTACCCAAGGGCGTTGAAGTCAGCATTAATGGCAGCAGCGTCTCTGTTAAGGGCGGTAAAGGGACAATGGAAATGACGTTGACGGATGGCATCGGTATTGATGTCAACGAAGGCGTTGCACAGATCACTTATGACTTCGATACCAACCGCGCGATGGCGGGTACGACGCGAGCATTGTTGAACAATCTCGTTGTTGGTGTCAGTGACGGTTGGGAAAAGAAATTGGTTCTTAACGGGGTTGGTTATCGTGCCAAAGCTTCCGGGAAGACCGTGAATTTGAGCCTCGGGTTGTCACACCCAGTTGACTATGAGCTGCCTGAAGGTCTGTCTGCAGAGACGCCTACTCAGACAGAGATCGTGATCCGAGGAACTGATAAGCAGGCAGTGGGCCAGGCAGCGGCGGAAATTCGCAGCTTCCGTCCACCAGAGCCATACAAGGGCAAAGGCATCCGATACGCAGACGAGTACGTCCGTCGTAAGGAAGCCAAGAAGAAGTAACGGGTAAAGCGATGAATGATAAGACTCAGGCGCGTTTGCGCCGCGCACGCAAGTCGCGTGTTCGTATGCGTACTGCAGGTGATGTTCGTCTCACTGTGAACCGTACGCCGCGCCATATTTATGCGCAGATCATCAATGGCGAGGGTAACCGTGTATTGGCTCAGGCTTCTACGTTGGATAAAGACCTGCGAAGCGGTGCTACTGGCAATATCGAAGCGGCTGCCGCTGTGGGTAAGTTGGTTGCAGAGCGCGCGAAGGCAGCAGGTGTAACCGAAGTGGCTTTTGACCGCTCAGGTTATAAGTATCACGGTCGAGTTAAAGCGTTGGCGGATGCAGCGCGCGAAGGCGGATTGGAGTTTTAAGCCATGGCAAACGATAAGAGACAAGGCGATCAGCGCACTGAAGGAGATCTTCAGGAGAAGCTGGTACAGGTAAACCGCGTTGCCAAGACCGTAAAGGGTGGCCGCATTATGAGTTTCACTGCGTTGACCGTGGTTGGTGATGGCAATGGTCGGGTTGGCTTCGGTCGCGGCAAAGCACGCGAGGTGCCGGTAGCGATCCAGAAGGCTATGGAAGCTGCTCGTCGCAACATGATTTCAGTTGAGCTGGTCAACGGCACGCTTCAGTACCCTGTTAAAGCGCGCCACGGCGCGTCGAAGGTTTACATGCAGCCTGCATCTGAAGGTACAGGTGTCATTGCTGGTGGTGCTATGCGCTCGGTGCTGGAAATTGCTGGCGTCCAGAACGTATTGGCTAAGTGCTATGGCTCAACAAACCCCGCTAACGTGGTTCGCGCAACTTACAACGGTTTGCGTGACATGGTTTCACCCGAAGACGTTGCTGCTAAGCGTGGCAAGTCAGTTGAAGAAATCTTCAGCTAAGAGGAATTAGGTGATGAGCAAAGAAATGATCAAAGTGACGTTGGTGAAGAGTACCAATGGTCGCCTGAAGAACCACCAGGCCTGTGTACGCGGTTTGGGTCTTCGACGCATCGGTCACACCGTTGAGGTCGAAGATACGCCTTCAGTGCGAGGAATGATTAACAAGGTTAACTACCTGGTACGAGTTGAGGAGCAGGCATAATGGGCGATGAACTTCGTTTGAATTCTCTGAGCCCTGCACCCGGCGCCAAGCGTGATGCGAAGCGTGTGGGTCGCGGTATCGGGTCGGGTGTTGGTAAGACCGCTGGTCGTGGTCACAAGGGCTTGAAAGCGCGTTCAGGTGGCACGGTTCGTGCAGGCTTCGAGGGTGGTCAGATGCCGCTTCAGAAGCGTCTGCCTAAGTATGGTTTCACGTCCCGTATTGGTCGCACGACGGCTCAAATTCGTTTGCATGAGCTCAACGCGGTTGAGGGCGATACAGTAGATTTGGCAGCGCTGAAGGCTGCGGACCTCATCAAAGACGATATTTTGCGTGCACGCGTATTCCTCTCCGGCGAAATTACGAAGGCGGTAAACGTGAAGGGTCTAAAGGTTACGAAAGGCGCTCGCGAAGCAATTGAAGCTGCTGGTGGGAGCGTTGAGGCGTAATTATGGCCAACGGTATGCCCTCAATGAACAACGCGGGAATGAGTGAGCTTTTTAGCCGACTTCGCTTTGTTCTTCTTGCCCTGATTATCTACCGAATCGGAACTCATATTCCGGTACCGGGGATTGATCCCGCGCAGTTGTCTGCGTTGTTTGACCAAAATCAGGGGACGATCTTGGGGCTAGCCAACGTATTCTCTGGCGGTGCGCTTGAGCGTATGAGTATTTTGGCACTCGGCATTCTTCCGTATATTTCTGCGTCGATCATCATGCAGCTCATGACAGCGGTTACGCCTGAGCTGGATGCTATCAAGAAAGAAGGCGAGTCGGGCCGCAAGAAGATCAGTCAGTGGACACGTTACCTGACCGTGGGGCTTGCGCTTGTCCAGGGCACTGGCATGACAGTCGGTCTTGCGAATCAGGGTCTTACCTACGACGCAAGCATTGGTTTTTACGTGATCGCTATTACGTCGCTGGTCACTGGCGCTGTATTTATGATGTGGCTGGGTGAGCAGATCACTGAAAAGGGTATCGGTAACGGCATTTCACTGCTGATCTTCGCGGGTATCGTTGCGGGCTTGCCACAGGCTATTGGGCAATCGCTTGAACAGGCGCGTCAAGGTGAGCTGAATATTTTGATTCTGCTGGGTGTCTTGGCACTCGCCATCGTGGTTATCGCGCTTGTTATTTTTATAGAGCGAGGTCAGCGCCGAATCACAGTGAACTACGCAAAGCGTCAGCAAGGTCGCCAGATGTATCAAGCACCTGCTTCTCATTTACCACTTAAGGTGAATATGGCGGGTGTTATTCCAGCCATCTTTGCGAGCTCAATTTTGCTGTTTCCAGCATCTGTTGCGCAGTGGTTCGGCAGTGCCGACAGCTCTGATTGGCTACAGGATCTCGCAGTGGCTATCGGTCCGGGTCAGCCGCTAAACATTATTTTGTTTACAGGCTTCATCGTATTCTTCTGCTTCTTCTACACGGCGCTGATGTTCAACCCCAGTGAAGTGGCGGATAACCTTAAAAAATCGGGTGCTTTTGTGCCTGGTATTCGGCCTGGTCAGCAGACTGCCAATTATATCGACGGTGTACTGACGCGGCTAACCATTTTCGGATCAGCTTATATTGCGCTGGTCTGTTTATTGCCCCAGTTCTTGGTGGTGATGTTCAACGTTCCCTTCTACCTCGGTGGTACGTCGATGCTGATCGTAGTTGTGGTGGTGATGGACTTCATGGCACAGGTGCAAAGCCACCTCATGTCGCACCAGTACGAGGGCGTAATGAAGAAAGCTAACCTAACTAATATTGGATCAGCCGGTCGCACGCGTTAGGTCTTTGGAGATAGAAATGAAAGTCCGAGCTTCGGTAAAGAAAATTTGTCGTAACTGTAAAGTGGTTCGTCGTAACCGAGTGGTCCGTGTGATTTGCTCGAGCGATCCACGTCACAAGCAGCGCCAAGGTTAATTTCGGATTCACATTGTGGGCGCATTAGCGCTCACAAAATGCGGCCTCGAGCTGCGAAACATGGAGATTGGTAATGGCACGTATTGCCGGTGTAAACATCCCTGACAACAAGCACGCAGTGATCTCGCTGACGTACATCTACGGTGTTGGTCGCACGCAAGCTAAAAAGCTTTGTGCTGCGTCAAATATTTCGGAAAGCACAAAAATTGGTGAGCTTACGGAAGGAGAGCTCGATCAGCTTCGTGGGCTTGTGTCGGAAATGACTGTTGAAGGGGACCTTCGCCGTGAAGTCTCGATGAACATCAAGCGTCTGTTGGACCTTGGCTGTAATCGTGGTCTGCGTCACCGTAAGGGTTTGCCTTTGCGTGGTCAGCGAACCAAGACGAACGCGCGTACTCGTAAAGGTCCTCGTAAGCCGATCCGTAAATAGGTTTAGTTAAGCAGCGGCAGTTGCTTTTCAAGTGTAGCTACATCCCAATTTGTAGCGTTGATATAAAAGTAGGATAGATGATGGCAAAGCAAGCCAAGAAGACAACGAAGAAAAAGATTACTAAGCAGGTAGTCGATGGAGTGGCGCACATACACGCGTCATTCAATAACACGATTGTGACGATTACTGATCGCCAGGGAAATACATTGAGCTGGGCAACTGCCGGCGGTTCAGGTTTCCGTGGTTCACGTAAATCGACACCCTTTGCTGCACAGGTTGCGGCAGAGCGTGCAGGTGAAGCTGCTAAAGAATACGGTCTAAAGAACCTCGATGTTGAGGTCAAGGGACCTGGACCTGGCCGTGAGTCTGCCGTTCGTGCGCTCAATGGCTGCGGTTACAAAATCACCAACATTACAGATGTGACACCAATTCCACACAATGGTTGTCGCCCACCAAAGAAGCGTCGCGTTTAATTACGCCGTCTGAGGAAAGAGATAAATGGCTCGATATATTGGACCTAAATGTAAGCTTTCGCGTCGCGAAGGTACTGATCTTCAGCTCAAGAGTGGTGTTCGTGCGCTTGAGAGCAAGTGTAAAGCAGAGACTGCGCCTGGTATGCACGGTGCGCGGCGCGGGCGCCTTTCAGATTACGGTGTCCAGTTGCGTGAAAAGCAAAAAGTCCGTCGTATCTACGGCGTGCTAGAAAAGCAGTTCCGCAACTACTACAAAGAAGCGGCACGCCTTAAGGGCGCGACGGGTGAAAACCTGCTTCAGCTCCTCGAGAGCCGTTTGGATAACGTTGTTTACCGTATGGGCTTTGGCTCTACGCGCTCAGAGGCGCGTCAGTTGGTAGCGCACAAAGGTATTTTGGTAAATGGCCGTGTGGTCAACATTGCGTCATACCAGGTTGCGCCAGGTGATGTTGTCTCTGTTCGCGAAAAGGCGAAGAAGCAGTTACGCGTTCAGTCGGCTATGGGTCTCGCTGAGCAGCGTCCGGATCCAGAGTGGATCGATGTGAATGCCGAAAAGCTTGAGGGTACTTTCAAATCAAAGCCAGAGCGTCAGGATCTTCCAAGCGAAATTAACGAGAACCTGATCGTCGAGCTGTACTCCAAGTAAGGCCTGAGTGCGTACAGCTAATAAACCGAATGTTTGAACGGGAAACACTATGCAAAATTCAGTAAATGAGTTTCTTACACCACGCGTTATCAAGGTAGACGAAAAGTCTACTACTCGTGCGCTTGTAACACTCGAGCCACTTGAGCGTGGTTTTGGTCACACACTAGGAAACGCGCTTCGCCGTATCCTTTTGTCATCGATGCCTGGTTGTGCAGTCACCGAAGTGGAAATAGATGGCGTACTTCATGAGTACTCAGCGATCGAAGGCGTGCAGGAAGATGTGATCGAAATCTTGCTTAACCTTAAAGGCATCGCGCTTGTTATGAACGGCAAGGACGAGGCAGAGCTAACACTTAGCGCGTCTGGTGCGGGCGTTGTGACCGCGGGTGATATTCAGGTCGACCACGACATCGAAATTCGCAACCCAGAGCACGTAATCTGCACCGTAACGGGTGATCAGCCGTTGATGATTCGTGTAATTGCCCAACGTGGTCGTGGCTATTCGCCAGCCGACTCGCGAGTGGACAGCGACGACGAGACGCGTTCGATCGGTCGCCTACAGTTGGATGCGTCGTTCTCGCCTATACGCCGCGTCAGCTATGTCGTCGACTCGGCGCGTGTTGAGCAGCGAACGGACTTGGATAAGCTCGTTATCGACCTCGAGACAAACGGTACTATCGATCCAGAAGAAGCGATTCGTCGTGCAGCGACGATTCTTCAGCAGCAGTTGGCAGTGTTCGTGGATCTTGAAGGGCAGACACAGGCAGCAGCGGCGGAAGCTGCGGATGAGGTCGATCCAATCCTCCTCCGCCCAGTGGATGATCTCGAGCTGACTGTTCGTTCTGCAAACTGCCTCAAGGCGGAGAACATCTACTACATTGGCGATCTCGTTCAGCGCACAGAGGTTGAGCTTCTGAAGACCCCTAACCTGGGTAAGAAGTCGCTGACAGAAATCAAAGACGTGCTTGCTTCTCGGGGCTTGTCTTTGGGTATGCGCCTAGAAAACTGGCCGCCTGCCAGCCTGAAAGACGACGAGCGTCTTCTCAGCGTTTAATCACTTAATTATTACAGATGATTTAGAGCTCATCTTGCGATGAGTCAGACAGTAAAAGGGAATCGTCATGCGCCATCGTCATAGTGGTCGACAACTAAACCGGAACAGTTCGCACCGAAAAGCAATGTTCCGAAACATGACAGTGTCATTGGTTGAGCACGAGCTCATCAAGACAACTGTTGCCAAAGCAAAGGAGCTCCGTGGGTACGCTGAGCCACTTATCACCTTGGCAAAGAATGACAGCGTTGCAAACCGCCGTCTAGCATTTGACCGCACGCGCTCAAAGGAAGCAGTTGGCAAGCTCTTCACTGAGCTCGGTCCGAGATACCAAGAGCGTCCCGGAGGTTACATCCGGATTCTCAAGTGTGGATATCGTGCGGGCGACAAAGCGCCGATGGCGTTTGTTGAGCTCGTAGATCGTCCAGCACCCGAGGTGTATGACGAGGTAGAGGAGATGGATGACGAGTAAGTCGTTATTTATTGCCGAAGTAATAAAAAAGCCGCGGTTATCGCGGCTTTTTTATGCTCGCAATCTTTATGTCCCTAAGCTGTGCTTTTGTTGGCGCCCATAGTAGGTGATATTGCCAATCCTTTGCTTACTTTGCGCCCCGTTACCAGACTTCGCTTGTTCCGAAGAAAAAAATATCCGGTAGGTCTGCGTTAAGCCGCTCTACTCAAAGAGTTTCGCAAACGTCCCTGTCTGGCGGGTGTTGTCCACCGTAGCGATGCGCCCGTTGGCGATTGCGTCGCTCAAGCTCATCTCGTCGGTGATTACCGAGATAACCGTTGCTCTGTCTGTACGCCAATTACTCGTAATGAGGCGCTCCTCGTCTGGCCAACTAACGCGAAGCACGTTATTGACAATTCTGAGGTCGTAAACCTCGCCATCGGTAAGATCAAGCCGCACAGTTATGTCGACGTTGTCCGCGTTCTCGGCAATAACCCGACTGCGGAGTCGACCGAGTAGCTCACCGTCTTCTAACGAGTTAAGCGAGGTTGATAATGGGCCACGCAGCATGCGATCGAAGTCGATATCTCCGTTTTCTTCAGCTACAAGGCCGAGCAAGTAATTACGCTGATTGGTACTGCTGGTGACCTGCGCGAAGCGGACCGACGCTTGCCGGCGCACTTGTCGTGCCTTTTCGTCGTTTTCGTCTGTGAGAATAAGATAGGTGGCAAGCCGGGCGGCCCATTGAGGATCAGACGAAACATTGGCATTGGCCATTTCGAGAATTTTATCTCGACCCCCTAAAGCAGGAACGAGACGCACTGCCTCTTCGTAAGCGTTGTGAGACATGTAGTCCATCCAATCATCGATAAAGCCTGACCGCTTTATAAAGCGCTGTTGCATCATCCACTCCCAGCGATGGTAATACGGCTGGAGTTGCGGGTGCGCAGCGATGGCGGGCGGGAGATCTATCGTATTCAACAAGTCGTCCACTGACCGGTTTGTAAGATAAAAGCGGTCAACTTGATCAATGAGGAATTGAATCGCATCCCGTGTCAGTGTCATCAACTCACGAATTTCGGAGGGGTCGGCGATTATCGCGCTGTGGCCCGGCACAATGGCGAGGGGGTTCAGGTCGATAGTCTTTTGCACCGAGGCCATCATTTCGTTGGGGTTCCGACCCATCTCAAACCGAGCGGTCTCTACAGCTGGGAAGACACCGTGCGGTGGCGCATCACCACTGAATAAGATCCGGTCTTCAGGTAGCCATACCCATAAATGTTCTGGCACGTCACCCTCAGCCGGGAAAATCTCTAAGTCCACGCCATCTATCGTAACGGCTATCTTTTCGATCACTTCAATCGTGGGCGGATAGGTCAACTGGTCAAATGGCTCAAGACGAGGACTCGGACCAATACCGTTGCCTACAGTCCCTTCGAGTCCCTCGGGGAGCGGGATACCCATCTGCATGAAAGCTCGCCGCAGCGTGGCCCTGTGTGTGACGCTTTGCCCCATGGCAACCGTGGCTTCCCAGTCTGCGGGTCCGTAGATAGGAATAGAACTTGGATTGTTGCCTGGCAGTATGGCCTGAATGCCGCCGTAATGATCCAGATGGAGGTGGGTATAGATCACCGCAATAACGGGCTTGTTTGTTTGCTCCCTGAGCAAGGCATAGGCATTTGCTGTAGGTGTGGGGAACCAGCCTGCATCCACGACAACGATACCGTTGTCCGTCTCGATAAACCCAAAGTTGGAATACCCCATGAACTCTGCCGCATACACACGCTCGCCGATCTTCTGGAGTCCAGGCACCAGTGTTTCTTGGTGCGCAAGGACCACCGGGTTAGCGCGTTGGTCAGAGGGTGCGGTCACCGGTTGAGCGTGAACAACCGCTACCAAACCGGTCGCCAAGAAGATAGTTAGCGCGGAGAGTAAGTAATGCTTCATGTTTGTTATTCCATTGTTATTTTTTTGAACGGATAGGTGACGTTCGTGTCACGTCTTTATTTGTAGTCAAAATTTGACGTCAAAACATCGGGACAGTCATTCCGGTGGGATTAACAAGCCAATCGACCTCAAGAATACCGGTTTGTCAGACGTGTAGGATGACCTCCATGTGCTCGATACCTCTCACGAAGTTCGAAAGTACGCGCTTTGGCTTACCCACCACTTCTACGTGGCTATAGCGCTTGAGTATTTCTTCCCAGACGATGCGAAGCTGCATCTCGCCCAGTCGATTCCCCATACATCGGTGAATGCCAAAACCAAAAGACAGGTGCTGACGGGGGTTGTCGCGATCGATAATAAATTTATCGGCGTCTTGAATAACGGTCTCGTCACGATTGCCGGAGATATACCACATCACCACCTTGTCCCCCTTCTTGATAAGTTTGCCGCCTAGCTCAACATCTCGTGTCGCAATACGTCGCATATGCATGAGCGGTGTCTGCCACCGTATGATTTCAGGAACAAGCGATCCAATGAGGCTATGGTCAGCTTTGAGCTTATCGAATTGATCCTGGTTTTCATTGAGCGCAAGCACCCCCCCGGAGAGACTATTGCGAGTCGTATCATTCCCGCCAATGATCAACAGTAAAAGATTACCTAGATACTCCAGCGGCCGATCAACCATGTCTCGAGTGTCTGGGTGATTGGATAGTGCAGTAATAAAGTCCATCGAATCTGACTGGCCTTTGGCGCGCGCATGCCACAGTTCGGTGAAGTATGCGAGACACTCATGCAAGGCCTCGGTTCGCTCATCCACTGATCCGTCCCCTCCCGCAATCTCAGGAATAGCTGCGCCCATATCGGACCAGTAGGTTAGCTTCGAGCGATCCTCAAACGGAAATTCAAAAATTGTCGCGAGCATCTGAGTCGTAAGATTAACCGAGACGTTACTCACCCAGTCAAAGGGTGTGCCGATGGGTAGTGCGTCGAACATCTCTGTCACGCGAGTACGAATGAGAGACTCCATCTGCGCTAGGTTTTTAGGTGCTACTACGGGTTGAACTACCGCACGTTGCGCATCGTGCTTGGGTGGGTCCATCGCAATAAATTGCTCGACCGGCACATCATCACCGTAATCTCCGATCGTAATAGCCGGCTCGGACGAGAAAGCCTCGTGATTCGAATCAACCGCCACAATGTCTTCATAGCGTGTGACCGACCAGAAAGCGCCGAAGAGCTTATTTTCTGTGAAATGAACAGGGTCCTCTGCGCGCAACTTCTCAAAATAGGCTGGCCAGGTGTCGTTGAGGTAAATTGTGGGGTCGCTTACATCGATGCTGTGCACTGAACCGAGCTCCTTTTGACTAATTTGCCGCATAGTTATCCTGTTCTGCTTTTGTCCACAAAGTTATCACTAATGCGATGCAAGATGAATTCTGAGCCGGATTTTTGTTTCAGGGATAGCTAACTGAGCCGAAGTCTCTGATGAACTGGTAGAAGGGTGCGTATATAAGATTAAATATTTAGTAATTCGTGCTTGTTTATTCCCTGCACTCTTAGTGCGCGCTGAAGTTTCTATGTTGCTACAAACCTAAGTCACGGGCAAAAAAAAAGGCCACTCTGACGAGTGGCCTTTTCTAACTATCGTACGTCGTATTTAAAACTCATACGCCATCTGTAAACCATATACCGCAGTGGTTCCTGTGTACTGGAAGTGTGACCCCAGCGCTACAGGCAAGTCAGCAGCGCCCGTAGCGTAGAACTTATCACCAATGTTTCGACCATAAGCCATGATCATCCAGTTATCAGTCCGAAGTCCGGTACGGAAATTATACAGTTCATAGGCGTCCTGATAGTCGATTGGATCAAGGTCGCCAGTCATGAAATACCCGTCCGTAAAGTTTGCATCGAATTGAGTAAACCACATCATGTTCTCAGTCAGTGGTTGGTTATATTCGAGAATGATAGATCCACTGTAATCAGATCCAAGTTGTCCGCCCGCAAGGCTTTGACTCTCGCCAGTCCTGGCACCTGCCTGGAAGAGCGTATCGCAACCTAATGCACTGGTAACCGGTGAGTTGGGCGTTAACACCCCACCTGGTTCGGCTCGTGCTAGACCCAGTAACGCACTCGACTGCTCAGCTGTACACGCAGCACCGTCGAACTCGTCATATTCTGCGTCAAGTAAACCAAGTGCTGCGATAACGCGCAGCTTGTCAGTTGCTTGCCACTGCATATCAATTTCGAGTCCATTTGAGGACGAGCTACCCGCATTCGCGATGACAAATCCGGTTCCCTGGAACGTAGACACCTGCTGATCTTGGTACTCACTGAAAAAGACGTTCCAGTTAAAGATCATATCTCCATCAAGGAACTGGTGCTTACCGCCTATTTCCAAGGACTTCCCTGTTTCGTCGTCAAACTCAAACCCAACTCCTGGTTGATCACGCAGAGCTACACGCTGTCCGTTAACTTGTGCAAAGACAGGATTTTGGTCAATAGCGGCGTTAAATCCGCCACTTTTGAAGCCTTCAGAGTAAGAAATGTAGTAGCTGCTCGCGTCAGATGGCGTCCAAGCTAAAGACACTCCAGGCAAAATCTGATCTGTTTTTCGATCTTCAACGAAATCGGTTTCATAGCGTCCTAGCAGGGCGGCCAGTAACTCGTGCCCGAGATATGCCCCGATGTCGAATCCCGGAGCTATGGGCGAATAGTCTACTGCTTCTGCAATACCGCGCTCAGAGAAGGTGACATCCGTAATTGCAACCACATCTTTCTTCTCTTCCGTGTATCGAACACCAGCTGTCAGATTCAAGGTGTCTGTCAGGTCATATGACACCTGCCCGAAGATGGCGGTAGACTCAGTGTCTTGAGTCCAGTCGGCCATACCACCCATTGCGCCAAACATACTTATACCTGGCATTCCCGGCGTAACCTCTGCCAGGCCTGCAAGGTTAGCAAGCGAGGCACCACCTAGAGCTGGATTGGGCGCATTCACGCCAGCCAACTGAGCTGGGCTATACGCAAACGCAGAGGGTAGTCCGAAGATCGCTTGCACAGTGGCCGGTGCACCAAATGTTCCATCAAGTACAGTCAAGCGATTGATTTTCTGTGTTGACTCGAGGTAGTTGACTCCCACGGTCCAAAATAAATCATCCGATCCAGACGAAAATCTAAATTCGTGAGACTGTTGGTCAAATGTTTGATCATCATTACGGCCTATGAAGCGCAATGGGCCCCAGTCAGCATCGAGTCCATCTTCAAAGGCATACTCCGAATATCCACTGGTCCAGCTAATGGACGTTGTATCGTTTATGTCATGTTGGATGTTCAGCGACCATTCATCGTTCTCGGTGTCCGTACCCTCTGGGCGCTCCCCAGGGCCTCCGATATCGCGCTGCCTACCGCTGAGGGCGGCGCCTCCGATTGAAAAAGCGGATCGATAATATTCTCCGATAGGAGCATCAGGAAACAGCGCCGCGTTTAGTGCGTACCCAGCAGTATCTAACAAGGGCAAATTGGCGGTGGGTTGAAACAATGTAATCACCGAGGTGGCGCCAAGGCGATCATGTTCACTTCGCAGATACTTCAGGTCAACCTGAGTGTTTTCGTCTGCTTCCCAGCGCATGCTGATCCTGAAAATTTGCTCATCGGTCTGTGGTGCTGACGGAAGTACTGTAGGGTCTACCGAAGTAAAAGCATTATCTAAGTAGCCGTCGTCAGATCTATCCCGCGCGGCTAGCCGCACTGCCAGCGTATCGCTCAAACTCGTTTGAACCCAGCCCTCAAAAATTTGTCCATCAAAGCTCTCTATGCTTGCCGCGATCCGACCGGAAGTCTCGCCCCCTACCTCGGGTGATCCAGAGCGTATGTTGACAGCTCCCGCCAGCGTGTTCTTTCCGAAGAGTACACTCTGAGGGCCTCGCAGAACCTCTACTTGTTCCAGATCAAAAAAGCCCAAGCGAATTTGCCGCATTCTACCGAGATATACGCCATCAACGAACGTACCAACAGATTGCTCGAAAGACTGGTTGGAGCCAACCGATATACCGCGCATCGTAATCGATGTTGCAATAGCGTTCTCTGACACCTGAAAGTTCGGTATGTAGTTATCCAGGTCATTAAAGCTATTAATCGCAGCATCCTGGATTCTTTCGCCACTAATTGCAGTTATAGAAATTGGTACGTCCTGCAAACTTTGCTCACGTTTTTGAGCTGTGACGACAACTTCCTCAAGCTGTCCAAACGCAGGCATTGCGGGAAGGATGGCCGCTGATACTACAGCAGCTAAGGCGTGTTTTTTCATTTGCGCGCTCCGGCTTATATTATTGTTTCATTGCAAAAGTAAGTGCGACGAAATCCATAGCTAGTCTCACTCACCGTTAGTGTCGACCCTAACGAAAAAACTGTCAATAAGGCTGTTGGCTCTAATGGCGCGAGATCTTGACCCTGAACTTCTAGTCTCAGAATTGCGATGATATTGCCCTGATACATTTTTATTGAGGGGCGGTGGCTGTAATGGGGCTTTGAAGTATTAGATCAAAGTACCAGCCAATCGCCCACCGGCAGTGCTGAGCAAAAGCGATGCCGACTAAGACTAGTGCCAGTCAGTGAATCCCTTAGTACAAAAGATCAGCCTTTTCGCTGAAGCAGTGGCATCAAGAACCGACCTGTATGTGATTTCTTATTTTTTGCAACGGCTTCGGGCGTTCCCGTGGCGATGATTTGCCCGCCGCCCGAGCCTCCCTCAGGACCAAGATCCACAATCCAGTCAGCGGTCTTAATTACATCGAGGTTGTGCTCGATGATAACGACGGTATTGCCGCCATCGCGCAATCGGTGCAGCACCTCGAGTAGCTGACGAATATCTTCGAAATGAAGACCTGTGGTCGGCTCGTCAAGGATGTAGAGGGTGCTTCCTGTGTCGCGCTTAGAGAGTTCACGCGAGAGCTTAACTCGCTGGGCTTCACCGCCTGATAGTGTCGTCGCGGCCTGCCCAAGCCGGACATAGGTGAGGCCAACGTCCATAAGTGTTTGGAGCTTTCGATGGATGGATGGCACCGGCTCAAAAAAATCAAGCGCGTCTTCTACTGTCATATCGAGTACTTCGGCGATATTTTTACCTTTGTATTTAATCTCGAGCGTTTCTCGGTTGTAGCGCTTGCCTTTGCAAACATCACAAGGCACGTAGATATCAGGTAGGAAGTGCATTTCAACCTTAGTCACGCCATCGCCTTGGCAGGCTTCACAGCGACCCCCACGGACATTGAAACTGAAGCGACCTGGCTTGTAACCGCGTGATCGCGCTTCTTGCGTGCCTGCAAAGAGCTCCCTAACCGGCGTAAAAATGCCTGTGTAGGTTGCGGGGTTAGAACGTGGTGTGCGGCCGATCGGCGACTGGTCAATGTCGATACACTTATCGAAGTGATCAAGACCTTTGCAGTCGCTGTGCGGCGCTGCTCGCAACGTCGTTGCCCCGTTCAGCACGGTCGCCGCAAGGGGGTGAAGGGTGCCGTTAATGAGCGTGGATTTACCCGAGCCAGAAACACCTGTTACGCAGGTCAATAAACCTACAGGAAGGTTGAGTGTTACGTCTTGCAGGTTGTTACCGGTCGCGCCCTCAATAACGAGTTGTTTATTGCTATCCGCTTTTCGGCGCTTTTTAGGGACACTGATTTCACGCCGGCCCGAGAGGTAATCGCCCGTGAGAGAGTTCTTATTATCCATAATTGCTTGCATCGGACCTTCGGCAACAACGGTGCCGCCGTGCACACCCGCACCCGGACCGATGTCGATCACGTGATCAGCTGCTCGGATCGCATCCTCGTCATGCTCCACAACCAGGACCGTGTTTCCAATGTCACGTAGGTGTGTCAGTGTTTTTAAAAGCCGCTCGTTGTCCCTCTGGTGCAAGCCAATCGAGGGCTCATCCAAAATGTACATAACGCCCACAAGTCCAGCGCCGATCTGCGACGCCAGACGAATGCGCTGAGCCTCGCCACCTGAGAGGGTTTCTGCGCTGCGGTTGAGCGTCAGATAGTTGAGACCGACATCAACTAAAAACTGGTAGCGGGCCCGGAGTTCTTTAAGAATTTTATCGGCAATTTCGCCCTGCCGGCCTTCCATTTCGAGTGCCTCGAAATACGCATGAGCTTCACCAACGGGAAGATCAGTGATGCTAGGAAGTGTTCTGCCATCAACGTAGACACTGCGCGCGTCGGCACACAACCGGGTACCCTGACAGCTTTGACAGGCTGCGGTGGAGACATACTTCGAGAGTTCCTCGCGGACACCGGACGATTCAGTGTCACGATAACGTCGCTCCATATTAGAGAGGATGCCCTCGAAGGCATGACGACGTTTAAACACAGAGCCTCGGTCGTTGATGTAGGCAAACTCGATCTCTTCGCCGCGACTCCCATGCAAGAGAATGTCGCGATGCTCAGGCGAAAGTTCCTGATAGGGCTTGTCGATATCGAAGTTATAGTGCTTGGCGAGCGATGTAAGCAGATGGAAGTAGTAAACGTTGCGTCGGTCCCAGCCGCTAATGGCGCCTGCGGCAAGGCTCGCTTCGGGGTGTGCCACTACGCGCGCTTCGTCAAAATACTGCGTAACTCCCAGGCCGTCGCAACTCTCGCAGGCTCCCGCGGGGTTGTTAAACGAAAAAAGCTTTGGCTCTAACTCATCGATTGAGTGACCACATTGCGGGCAGGAATAGCGTGCTGAAAAGAGGGTTTCTATACCGTCGCCATCCATCGGCGCAACGCTGGCCAAGCCGTCTGTGAGTTCAAGCGCGGTCTCAAACGATTCAGCAAGGCGCAGCGCCAAGTCTTTGCGAACTTTGAAGCGATCAACCACCACATCGATGCGGTGTTTCTTTTTCTTGTCGAGCTCGGGGACGTCGTCGAGGTCGCATACAATCCCATCAACCCTCACACGAATAAAGCCCGCAGCGCGAGCCTGCTCAAAGATATGTAAGTGCTCACCTTTACGATCACGCACTAGCGGCGCCAATAACATGAGTCGCTCGCCCTCGGGCATCGCCATCACGGTATCGACCATCTGACTAACGGTTTGTGCTTTAAGTGTTACGCCGTGTGTCGGGCAGCGTGGGTCCCCAACACGAGCGAACAACAGGCGAAGGTAATCGTATATCTCGGTGATGGTGCCAACGGTGGAGCGAGGATTATGCGAGGTCGATTTTTGCTCAATTGAGATGGCGGGTGATAAGCCCTCGATATGATCCATATCGGGCTTTTCCATCATCGAAAGGAACTGACGTGCGTAGGTAGATAGCGACTCGACATAGCGACGTTGTCCCTCAGCGTATAGCGTATCGAACGCCAGCGAGGACTTACCCGAGCCAGAGAGACCGGTGATTACCACCAACTTATCGCGAGGTATGTCCAGGTCGATATTCTTTAGATTATGGGTGCGCGCGCCGCGAACCTGAATGGTATCCATACTGCTGGGCTCTCTATGCGTGATGTGCTGTCTCTTGCCCGATCCCGAGGCGACCACATTTTGCGGACTCAGTGACCAGAAATCTCTCGCTGCTCGCAGATTAGGCGAGCTGCAGAGTATACGCGCATCGAGACACCGCAGACTGCGTTACACGAGATTTGTCGCGATCGTGATACTCTATGTTTTTACTCAAGGTGCTTATTCGTGACGTCCTTTTCCTCGAATGAAACGCGTGCCGTTTCAATGCTGGCGACCCTCTACGTAGTGCGCATGCTGGGATTGTTCATGGTGTTGCCTTTGATCGCGATTTACAGCGCAGATCTTACAGGCGCTACGCCCTTCCTACTGGGCCTTGCTGTCGGTGCCTATGGCTTAACGCAAGCCAGTTTACAGATTCCAATGGGCTGGTTATCGGACAGGATTGATCGCAGATTGGTCATTATCCTCGGACTTTCGATGCTGACACTCGGTAGCGTGGTTGCGGCGATGTCCTCGAGTATTTGGGGCGTTATTTTCGGGCGGTTTTTACAGGGCGCTGGCGCCATTGCCTCTGCCACTATGGCGTTGGTTGCTGACTATACCCGCGAGGAGCAGCGCGCAAAGGCCAGTGCCATTATTGGTGGCAGTATCGCTATTGCCTTTGGAATTGCGCTTGTTTTGGGCCCAGTGCTTGCAAGCGTCGGCGGCCTTCAAATGGTATTTGCGACGACAGCGTGTTTGGCTGTGATGGGAGTAGCGGTCGTATTTTTTCTTCCAAAGCCGCAGCGCTTTGAAAGGGAGGCGCAGGCAGATAGATCGGGATTCCAACGTTCCAGGCTCACTGAAGTCTTAAGCATTCCATCGCTTAACCTCATGTACCTTAGTATCTTCTTTTTACACCTTACGCTCATGGCGGTGTTTGTGGTTGTCCCAACCAGTCTCCAAACTGAGGCAGGTATCGCGCTAGAGCACCATGCCCTGGTCTATTTAGGCGCCTTGCTGCTCTCTGTTCCCGGCATCTATTGGTTGGTGCAGGGACGACGCTATATGGACAGGCCGAGCGCCAGTCTACTGCAGTGTCTGGGTGTCCTTTTCTTAGGGGTTTTGCTTCTCTCCGTTGGTGATTGGGCCCCCACACTTGCTGGCCTGTGCCTTTTCTTTACGGGCTTTACAGCGCTCGAGGCTATGTTGCCGTCACTCGCCTCGATTTATGCGCCTGCAAGTGCACGCGGCACGGCCATGGGTGTCTTTGCCTCGTCGCAGTTTATCGGCGTATTTATTGGCGGTCTCATGGGTGGGGCATTGCTTGATATTGTTGGTGCATTTGGCGTGTGGTTGGGTATGGCCCTAGTGACCCTAATCTGGGGCATGCTTTTGAGTCTGTCGCGTTTGGCGTCACCCGAGACTGTTGCGGCTAGATAAAGAGCACTTGAGATCTCCCGCAGATCCCGCTTGATTGATATAGTATGACGACGAAAGAGAGGTTTGCTGGCGCAGACCGCAGTGCAGCAAGATGCACACAGACAAGTGTATAAACCACTGCAAAAACAAATGCGTTGGTGAATACCTTCGATAGCCTTAGGAGAAAGAAATGGCCAGTCGTGGAATTAACAAAGTTATCTTGGTGGGTAATCTGGGGCAGGAGCCCGAGCACCGTGTTCTACCCTCAGGTGGGGGCGTCACCAATATTAGTATTGCGACTTCAGAGTCCTGGAAAGACAAGAACACCGGACAGATGCAGGAGCGAACCGAGTGGCACAGAGTCGTCTTTTTTAACCGGTTGGCAGAGATTGCCTCTGAGTACCTGCGAAAGGGTTCTAAGGTCTACATAGAGGGTTCACTGCGCACACGGAAGTGGCAAGACCAATCGGGTCAGGATCGGTATACGACTGAAATTGTTGCCAATGAGATGCAGATGTTGGATAGCCGCAACATGAGCCAGGACGACGGAGGTTATGCTCCGAGCCCTTCACCTATGCAGCAAGGTGGTCAATCTGCACCGGCGCAAAATTATGCCGCCCCTCAACCGATGTCTCAGCCTGCTGACTTCCCCGAAGACGATATTCCGTTTTAGTCGATTGAGTGCTGTATAGCCCAACATTGCCAACCCAAGAATGTAATGCCAAAACATTAATGAAGGTGTTTTAACGTCATGCGCGTGCTCGTTTTGGGTAATGACACTCCGGTGGGTTATTCCATCAGCGCCTTTGCAAAC
Source organism: Luminiphilus sp. (assembly GCA_965655685.1). Taxonomy (GTDB): domain Bacteria; phylum Pseudomonadota; class Gammaproteobacteria; order Pseudomonadales; family Halieaceae; genus Luminiphilus. The sequence continues at coordinate 32,143 of CBFHHL010000069.1, read as the reverse complement.
CCGCTTCGCAGACACGAGCTGCTAGGCGTCAGTCTCGATAACACCCGGTGGGGTAGAGAGCGACAGGTTCGTCGGCTCATCAGGGACGCCGCGCCAGACGTTGTGCTGGACGCTCGGATCGTGACGCAAATAGATTCTTCGGATCGCATTGGACAAAGAGACGTGCAGCGCAGTGCCTGGCTAGCCCAGGCCTGTGAGCGTATTGGCGCCAGTTACCTATACCTGTCGAGTGCCTTTGTTTTCTCTGGGAAGATGACGCGTCCCTATCTTGAGAAAGATACCCCAGACGTCGAATCGGGCTTGGGGCTTGTGCTGCTAGAAATCGAGCAGACGCTCGCAGAATACTTGGACGATGTTCTGATTTTGAGGTTGGGACGCCTTTTTGCTGGGCGGCGACCAAACGCTTTATGCACAGCGCTTGATACCTTGAGACGCGGACAAGTGGTTCATGTGTCGGATCGATTGCAGGGTAACCCAGTGCATGTGGCCGAAGTTGCCCGTGTTTGTATGGGGATACTCGATCAAATGAGCACCGGGGCGCCTCGTCACGGTATCTTCCATTACTGTAGCCTCGGTGAAACCGGTTATCTCGACTTTGCAGAGGCGGCGATGGCATGTGCCTCGCAGTATGCGCCGTTTGTAGATGGTCGAGAGTTGCTGGAAGATGTCACCGACGAGTCTCAACCGATGGTCAATCACACGCTTGACTGCAGTAAGATTCGGCGTGAGTTTGGGATTCAACAATTGCCGTGGCGCAATTTTATTGACCGCGCGGTAACCCGTTATCTTGAGTTGTATGTTTCAGGTGAAGGAGTCATCGAAAAAACATGAGTGGCATATTAAATGTGGCGGTGTTGACGGTGAGCGATACACGAACGAAAGAGACGGATACGTCGGGGCAATTCTTAGAAGATGCACTGCTGGACGCCGGACATACGCTGGCAGACCGCAGGATCGTTATCGATAACATTTATCGGATTAGAGCCGTGCTGTCGACATGGATTGCCGACCCTGAAGTTCACTCGGTATTGGTGACCGGTGGAACGGGGTTCTCAGGACGGGATTCTACGCCCGAGGCTGTTCAGCCGCTGTTTGATAAAACAATCGAGGGCTTTGGCGAAGTATTCCGTGCGCTGAGTTTTGAGGAAATAGGTTCTTCCACGGTCCAGTCGCGTGCTATTGCAGGGCTTGCTAATCGAACAGCTATTTTCTGCATGCCGGGATCAACGGGTGCTTGCAAAACAGCATGGAACGGCCTGATTCGGGATCAGCTGGACGTCGAACACCGGCCCTGTAACTTTGTGAAGGTGCTGAAGGGCGAAGTCTAGAATCTCAAAAGGTACGGTTTCGATTGTGGGTAGCCACCCTCTGCGAGACTTGTTTTTAGTCTGCGACGTTAGGCTGGGTTGCAACTCAACAATCTCCACTCCAAAAGCAAAATTCAGGCATTATTGAAGCGGATAAAAACCTTAGCTGACAAGCATAAAAAACGCCCTCAATCGAGCGTCTTTCAATAATTGGTGAAGTTAGCTGTGACAACAATCTAAGGACTCTACTAGCCCTCAAACCGCTGGAAGACAAGCGTGGCGTTTGTGCCACCAAAGCCAAAGCTGTTCGACATCACACGGTTCAGCGTGACGCCTGTTCGTGCATCGGTTACGACGTCCATTCCCTCAGCACCGTCGTCGAGCGTTTCAACGTTTGCGGATGCGGCAATGAAGTTGTTTTCCATCATCAGTAGCGAGTAGATTGCTTCTTGAACGCCGGCTGCGCCGAGTGAGTGACCTGAGAGCGATTTGGTGGAAGCAATAGCGGGTGTACTGTCCCCGAAAACTGCCCTCACCGCTTTGAGCTCCTGAATATCACCTGCAGGTGTGCTGGTGCCATGCGCATTGATGTAATCAATATCGTCTTTGACCGTTGCCATCGCCTGTTGCATACAACGAACCGCACCTTCGCCTGACGGTGCCACCATATCGTGGCCGTCAGAGGTGGCGCCGTAGCCCACGAGCTCTGCGTAGATTTTAGCGCCACGCGCCTGTGCATGCTCGAGTGACTCGAGTACCAGCATGCCACCGCCACCGGCAATGACAAAACCATCACGATCCGCATCGTAGGCACGGGAGGCGCGATCAGGTGTCTCGTTGTACTTTGTGGATAGTGCGCCCATCGCATCAAATAAACAGCTCAGCGACCAGTCGAGCTCCTCGCCACCACCAGCAAAGACCACGTCTTGTTTTCCGAGCTGAATCTGCTCCATCGCATTACCAATACAGTGCGCGCTTGTCGAACAGGCAGATGAGATGGAGTAGTTAACGCCTTTGATTTGGAAGGGGGTTGCTAGGCAAGCGGACACAGTGCTGCCCATGGTTTGCGTTACACGATAGGGACCGACACGGCGCAGACCACGATCACGCAAAATATCCGCGGCCTCTACTTGGCTGGCACTCGATGCGCCGCCCGAACCTGCGATGATGCCCGTCCGTACGTTAGACACCTGCTCCGGTGTGAGACCTGAGTCGGCAATCGCTTGCTCCATACTCAAAAATGCATAGCCGGCAGCATCGCCCATGAAGCGCCATTGTTTTCTGTCAATATGCTCGGCGAGATCAATATCAGGCTTACCAGAAACCCAGGAGCGCATACCAACTTCCTGTTGCGCTGGGTTGTAGCTGATGCCTGATTTGCCTTGCTTAAGAGAGGACGTTACTTCTTCTGCATTATTACCTAGGCTCGAGACGATCCCCAAGCCGGTAACGACCACACGTTTTGTCATTAGAAATTATCCGTGGATTGGAACAAGCCGACGCGCAGGTCGGTCGCGGTATAGATTTCTCGGCCATCAACGGAGAGGGATCCGTCGGCAATGCCCATCACCAACTTTCGTTCGATGACCCGCTTCATTTCGATTTTATAGGTGACCAGCTTGCTGCTAGGCAGGATTTGCCCGGTGAACTTCACCTCACCCGACCCTAAAGCGCGACCGCGCCCGGGGTTACCACGCCAGCCTAAGAAAAAGCCGACAAGCTGCCACATAGCATCGAGACCCAAACAGCCAGGCATTACTGGATCGCCGGGAAAATGGCAGTCAAAGAACCAGAGGTCTCTGTGTATATCGAGCTCGGCCAAAATTAAGCCTTTGCCCGCTTTGCCGCCTTCGCTATTGATCTCTGTGATGCGATCGAGCATCAACATATTATCAATCGGCAGTTTGGCATTGCCTGGGCCAAAAAGATCACCCATACCGCAGGCGACGAGTTCGTCTTTGGCGTAGGCATTTTTAGGGGTAAATGCAATTTCTTCCGTCATTAACATAGGGTACCTCAGATAGCTTCAGACTTGCACTTGCTTTCATGACGCGGAGTGGAAGATGTCACAATTGCTCTTTAATGGTAAAAAAGGTGTGCTTAAGTCGTGGTTGCTATACTTCCGTCATCTTTATTACTTAGAGTTCATGTTTAACGCGATCTGAGTTCTTGTCAGACCAAAGAGCCTCTTATCGGTACAGACATTAGCAAACGTTACGCAAATCATGTTTTCAGCTTATCTGGGGAGTTTATGGGACCCATTACACCCGTCTTACTTTGCGGCGGTGTTGGCAGTCGACTTTGGCCTGTTTCTCGACAGGGGCGACCAAAACAATACCTGAATTTAATCGGTGAGCAGTCCATGCTCCAACAAACTCTCGCCCGACTCGAGGGTCTTGAGCAGACTGATCCGATCATTGTTTGCAACGAAGAGCACCGATTTTTGGTGGCAGAGCAGCTGCGTCAAATCGGTATTCATAAGTCGACGATTATTCTCGAGCCGGAGGGTAAGAACACTGCGCCTGCGATCGCCTTGGCGGCACATGCTGCGTTGGCTCACGATCCGGACTCGCTTTTGCTGGTTTTGCCTGCGGATCATTACATTGGTCGTCCTGAGGATTTGCGCGATGCCGTCAATGCGGCAATCGACGTGGCTAGTGAGCAGAAGTTGGTTACTTTTGGCTTGATCCCCTCGAGGCCAGAGACCGGTTACGGCTACATTAAACGCGGTGCGGCGATCACCGAGTACGTTGCCACGCTCGATGCTTTCGTTGAAAAGCCTGATGCCGAAACGGCGGAGGCCTACGTGAGCTCAGGTGAGTACGTGTGGAACAGCGGTATGTTCATGTTCTCTGCCGACGCCTACCTCGATGCTTTGGCATCGGGTCAGCCGGAGATGGCTGCTGCTTGCCTCAGTTCAATGGAAGCCGCTGAGCGCGATCTGGACTTTATCCGACCCAATGCCGACAGTTTTGCCATGAGTCCGGCCGACAGTATTGATTACGCGGTCATGGAGCACACTACCGAGGGTGCCGTTGTGTCGCTTGACTGTGACTGGAGCGATATCGGCGCCTGGTCTGCACTGTGGGATGCGGGGTCAAAAGATGAGTCAGGTAATGTAATCGAGGGCGATGTGGTCATCGATAATACCAGCAACAGCTACATCCGTAGTCAGTCGCGCCTCGTGACGACAACCGGTGTCAAAGACTTGGTTGTGGTTGAAACGGCCGATGCCGTTATGGTTGCCGATCGACATTCGGTGCAGGATGTGAAGAACCTTGTCAATGCCCTCAAGTCTGCGACGCGCAGTGAGGCGGATACTCACCACCGAGTGTTTCGTCCTTGGGGCTCCTATGAATCCTTGATTATCGGTGAAGGGTTTCAGGTTAAGCGCATTGTCGTGAACGCTGGACAACGCCTGTCGTTGCAGATGCACCATCACCGCGCCGAGCATTGGGTTGTCGTGCGTGGCACTGCTGAGGTCGTGAACGGCGATGAAACGATGCTTTTAACTGAGGATCAGTCGACTTATATCCCTATTGGCGCAAAGCATCGACTTAGCAATCCCGGTAAATATCCTTTAGAACTGATCGAAGTGCAGTCGGGTAGTTACTTAGGAGAAGATGATATTGTGCGCTTTGAAGATGTCTATGGACGCTCGCCCCAGTGACGCCCATTATTGGTTAAGTGCCAGGTGGTTAGCAGCGCTGAGCTGATGCGAGAAAAGGCGCGGAGGAAACGCGGAGGAAAGGAAGCGCGGAGGAAAAAGCTACCGTGTTGAATCGAGAGCCATAGACCGGCTTTATAGGCTACAAAGTACGTTGAGGATCAAAAATGATTGAGAAGTGTCTATTTCCCGTTGCGGGCTACGGAACCCGGTTCTTGCCGGCCACCAAGAGTACGGCAAAGGAAATGTTGCCGATCGTAAACAAACCCTTGCTCCAATATGGCGTGGAAGAGGCATTGGCTGCGGGCATGAAAAACTGTGCCTTCGTGACAGGGCGCGGTAAGCGAGCCATTGCGGATCACTTTGACATTTCGTATGAGCTGGAGCACCAGATTTCCGGCAGCTCCAAAGAGAAGTATCTTGAAGGCATTCGCAATGTGATAGATCAGGGCGTTTTCACCATGGTGCGCCAGCGCGAGATGAAAGGGCTGGGGCACGCGATCCTGACAGGCGAACCTCTAATTGGCGACCAAGCGTTTGGCGTGGTGCTGGCCGACGACCTTTGCATTAATCAGGAAGGAGCCGGTGTCTTGCATCAGATGTCGGAGCTATACAACCAGTTTCGATGCTCGATTGTCGCTGTGATGGAAGTGCCTGAAGATCAGATCAGTGCTTACGGCGTTATCTCTGGCGAGCCGATGGGTGATAGCTTGTATCGCGTCGATAAGATGGTCGAAAAACCTGCCGTGGAGGACGCCCCCTCGAATCTTGCGGTCATTGGGCGGTATATACTTACACCCGATATTTTCGACATCATTTGCGAGACACCGCCAGGGCGAAATGGTGAGGTTCAAATCACCGACGCGCTGATGACTCAAGCGAACAAAGGCTGTGTGTTGGCTTACAAGTTCAAGGGACGGCGATTCGATTGTGGTAGCGTGCCTGGCTTTGTTGAGGCGACGAATTTTGTCTACGAGAACATCTATTTCGATCTTTAAGGAATCCTACAGTGCCTGAGCCGATCCGTTGCTTTAAATCTTACGATGTACGAGGCCGTATACCCGACGAGCTAAACGAGGACATTGCCCGCCGTATTGGCCGCGGATACGCCGAGGTAATCAAGCCGGGCACTGTGGTGGTCGGTCACGATATTCGCCTTACGTCTGAGTCGATAAAGGCTGCATTGGTCGATGGACTTCGGGAGCAGGGTGTCGATGTCTTCGATATTGGTCAGTGCGGAACGGAAGAAATTTATTTCGCAACCTCGCACCTAAAGGTTGGCGGCGGTATTTGTGTCACCGCGAGTCATAACCCAAAAGACTATAACGGCATGAAGTTCGTGCGCTCAGAGTCCAAGCCGATTTCCGGCGACTCAGGTCTTAAAGAGATTCAGGCGAGGGCGGAGATTGATGACTTCACGCCAGCTGCCATCCGCGGTAGTTATGAGCCAGTCGATACAAGTGTAGCTTATGTTGAACACCTGCTGAGCTATATAGACATCGCTGCGCTCAAGCCTCTCAAGATTGTATGCACAGCCGGCAATGGCGGTGCGGGTCGCGTGATCGATTTGTTGGAGCCTCACCTGCCCTTTGAGTTTATAAAGCTACACCACGAGGCGGACGGAAATTTCCCTAATGGCGTGCCTAATCCCATGCTCGAGGAAAATCGCGTCGCTTCAGCAGCCCTGGTGCGTGAAACGGGCGCTGACCTCGGAATTGCTTGGGATGGGGACTTCGATCGCTGTTTCTTTTACGACCACACCGGAGAGTTCATCGAGGGGTATTACGTCGTTGGGTTACTTGCGGCCGCTTTTCTTGCCAAGGGCAGTGATCAAATCGTGGTTCATGACCCCCGGCTTACCTGGAACACAATCGACATCGCTCAATCTGAGGGTGGTTCGGCAGAGCAGAGCAAAACGGGTCACGCGTTCATCAAAGAAACGATGCGCCGGGTTGATGCGGTTTATGGTGGTGAGATGAGTGCACACCACTATTTCCGGGACTTCGCGTACTGCGATAGCGGCATGATCCCTTGGTTGCTAGTGGCTGAAATTATGTCTACCACAGGCAAAACGCTTGCGTCCTTAGTCGAGGAGCGCACTCACGCCTTCCCTTGCTCTGGAGAAATCAATCGGACGGTTGCAGATGCGCCAGCATTGATCACGAAGATCGAAGGCCTTTATGCGGACGGCGCAAACACCATTGAGCACATGGATGGTTTGAGCCTTAGTTACGACGATTGGCGATTCAATCTGCGTATGTCAAATACCGAGCCCGTCGTGCGATTGAACGTTGAGAGCCGTGGTGATGAAGCGCTCATGCGATCAAAGACTACAGAGTTACTCGCGATTATCGATGCCGCGTAATAACGCATCGCATGAGAGTTGCGGTGTATGATCGACTGGTCGCTGGAGTGCCGCCTGCTATGGAAATGAGACCGTTTAAACCTTTTGGCTTGATAAGCGCATTGACCTTGGGTGGCGGAGGTCTCGGACAGGTTTGGGGTCCGACGTCTCGTGAGGAGGCAGTGGCGACTGCGCGGCTAGCGCTAGATTGTGGAATTACCCATTTCGATATGGCGCCCATGTACGACCGAGTCGATCATTCAATTACCTACGAGAAGCTGAATGCATCGTTGACCCGATCCCTACAAACGATGGGTATTGAGCGCGCTGATCTCTTCTTCCTGCACTCCCAGTTAATAGAGGATGGCCATGTACTTCATCGGTTTGATGAGCACCGCGATCGGCTCGCAACACCACGAGGCTACCTTTTGGAATCCGTAATTCCTGCGTTTGAGCGGCTTATGGCAGAGGGAAAAATAGGGGGCTGGGGATTTGCGCTGGGGCAGGAGTCTGCTCTGGAAGCAATGATTTCTGGTTGCACACCACCAAGCGCCGTGCAATGTGTGGTCAATCCGCTTAACTCGGCGGGTAACATTGCCTACACTACCGAGACCTTCGATGGACGCAAGATATTAGACGCGTGCATCAAGCATGGTGTTCCAGCACTGGCGATTCGAGCTGTGCAAGCGGGTGCATTGACCTCCGCAATGGATCGCGATCTACCCGCCGATGATGCCGACCAACGTGACTTCGATCGCGCCGGAGGTTTTCGCAAGCTTGCAAGCGAATGGGGGCAAACGCCCGCGCGGCTGGCTCATCGATACGCACTCTCCATCGACGGGCCAAGGTCTGTGATCCTCGGCGTAAAAAACCGCAAGGAGCTGATTGAGTGCTTGGCAGCAGAAAGCGACCCTAGGCTGACGGCTACTGAGTGTCAGGAGATCGAGTCTGCCTGCGCGTGATCGCTTTGGCTTGATCAGCCTCGCTTTATCTTGACCAAGAAAGACACTGCTATTAGCGTTACACGAGGATCAAGACAGACGTGGGCGTAGAGCTTTCTGAGTCCATCACGCTACCTTTTATTTTTATAACAATAGGCATTAAGTGCCTGTGTCACTCACCACTTGGAGAATCTAAATGGGACATGCATATATCGTAGACGCTTGCCGCACACCGCGTGGCATCGGAAAAGTTGGAAAAGGTGCGCTCGCACATCTTCATCCCTCGTACCTTGGGTCAACTGTCCTGGCCGCACTTGCAGAGCGAAACAACCTCAACACCGGTGAGGTTGATGACATCATCTGGGGTACCTCTTCCCAAAGTGGCAAGCAAGGCGGCGACTTGGGCCGTATGGCAGCGCTCAACGCGGGCTACGACGTTCGCTCTTCGGGTGTAACCCTCGATCGTTTCTGTGGCTCGGGTATCACCACAGTCAACTTAGCGGCTGCGCAGGTGATGTCCGGTATGGAAGACCTTGTGATTGCCGGCGGTACCGAAATGATGAGCTACCACTCTCAGATCGGCGACCCTAGCAAGCCGCCGATGATCGACTCAGGCAACCTTGAGCTTCGTGCCATGCACCCACAGTCACAGCAGGGCGTTTGTGCAGACGCAATCGCCACACTCGAGGGAATCGACCGCGATGCGGTGGATGACCTTGCATTAGTCAGCCAAGCGCGCGCCGCCCGCGCCATTGCCGAAGGCCGTTTTGACAGATCGTTGATTACCGTTAAAAACCCTGACGGCACGGTTGCACTCGATCACGAGGAGTTTCCGCGTCCTGAGACGACCAAAGAAGGGTTGGCTGATCTCAAGACGGTATTCAGTGTGGTCCGTGATGTACCCGTTGATGAAGACGGTACAACCTATGGAGCGCTGATTCAGCGTCGTTACCCTGAAATCACTGAGTTCAACCATATCCACCACGCGGGTAACTCGTCCGGTGTGGTCGATGGTGCGGCAGCTCTGCTATTGGCATCAGAGTCCTACATGGAGCGAACCGGTATGACACCGCGTGCGCGTATTGTCGCGACAGCGAATATGGGTGATTGCCCAACACTTATGCTGAATGCGCCCGTGCCCGCGGCAGAAAAAGTGCTGATGAAAGCCGGTCTTACGAAAGACGATATCGACGTCTGGGAAATTAACGAGGCGTTCTCCGTCGTTGCCGAACGCTTTATACGTCGCCTCGATCTCGATCGCGAGAAGGTGAATATTAATGGTGGTGCCATGGCGCTGGGTCACCCCATCGGGGCAACCGGTTCAATTCTTGTGGGTACCGCGCTGGATGAGCTTGAGCGGCAGGGTGCTCGATACGCGCTCATCACTATGTGTGCCGCCGGGGGTATGGCGCCTGCAATTATTATTGAGCGAGTCTAACCCAGTACCCTAATTGAACTTGCTCGCCTGTGAAGCCTTGGCGCCCGAGCTGACCCTCGGTAGGAGCTGGGTACCAGGGTCGACGACAGCCTGAATCAGAAAGCCTGGCATTAGCCGGGCTTTTTTATGGAATGTCTTTGCAGTACCCAGTAGCGCACCTTCCTCTCTAGCAAGCTTTATCGACAGAGCTTAAGGGTTACATGCGCCTGGGTTACTTACTGCGGTATTTCAGCGATCGTCGTTGGCTTCGCGCCAGGCAGCTACCAATGTGGCCGTCGAGGCGTCGAGTGTCTCTAGACCTTCACCCGTTTCCAAAGCGCCACGAATTTGCTTCCCAATCACTTTACCGAGCTCGACACCCCATTGATCAAAGGCGTTGAGACCCATCAAGACTGACAGGAAGTAGGTCTTGTGCTCGTAAGCGGCCACCATCGCTCCCAGCGTTGCGGGCGTAACTGCGTCCATGACAATCGTGTTGTGAGGATGGTTTCCGGGCATTTCAAAGTGAGGCGCAAGTTCGGACGCCAGGCCCTTTGCGGCTGCAAGTGCTTTGGATTCATCAGGCGAGCGGCCTATGAGAAAGGCTCTGCTTTGCGCGAGGGCATTCGACGCCAGTTTTCGGTGAGCATCGAGGTCAACATCGCCATTAGTTAGCGGGAAAATAATATCGGCAGAAAACGCGCGGTTTCCCTGATGGAGCAATTGGTAGTAAGAGTGTTGCCCAATGGTCCCCGCAGAGCCCCACAGTACGGGCGCTGTGACCTCGTTGATGGTTTCCCCTCCTAACGTTACCCTCTTGCCGTTACTCTCCATGGTCAGCTGTTGTAAAAAGTCAGCGAGATATTCAAGGCGCTGCGAGTAGGGCAGTACGACGTGTGTTTCTGTATTTAAGAAACGGGTGTTCCACAGCTCCAACATCGCCATCATCATCGGAAGATTCTGACTCGGCTCAGCTTCGCGCGTGTGCTCGTCGAGCGCGCGAGCACCTTCGAGTAAGTCTGAAAACGTCTCCCAGCCATATCCCAGCGCAATCACCAAGCCGATGGCTGACCACACCGAATAACGACCACCAACCCAGTCCCACATAGGGAAACACACATCTGCATCAATACCAAAATCCGCCGCTGCCTCGAGATTGGTGGTGACGGCAAGTACATGCTTACCAATGCTCGCGTCCGGTACACCACCAGTCGTGAGCCACTCACGTGCGCGCTGTGCATTGGTGAGCGTCTCTTCGGTCGTGAAGGTCTTGGAGCAGATGATAAGCAGAGTCGTCGCTGGATCGAGATCGCGTGTAACGACATCGAGATCGTGCGGATCAACATTTGAAATGAAGTGACTGCGGAGCCTCGGGGTGTCCGTATCGAGCGCACGACAGATCATGCGGGGTCCGAGGTCTGAGCCGCCAATACCGATGTTGATGACATCGGTGAACGGTTGTCCCGATGCACTTGTGTGAGCGCCGCCGTGGATCCCCTCAACGGCCGACTTCATACGAGTTAGCGTTTCGCGCACTTCGTTATGCAGGTCTCCGCAATCGTCGGCTGCTGTGCCTCTGAGAAGTGTATGCAGTGCCGCGCGTTGCTCGGTGATATTGACCTCGACACCGGTTACGAGTTGCTCAAAGGCTGCTGATAAGCCTGCATTGTTGGCGGCTTGAGTCAGAAAAGAGAGTGCTGTGCGATCGATCCGCTGCTTGGAAGCGTCAAGACGAAGTCCTGCGGCGGTTAGCGTTAGGTTGCTAACGCGATTAGCTTCGTCAGAAAGCAGGTCTGCAATGGATGCGTTACGGAGGCGCGACGCCTCTGTGTTTAAGATGTCGGCGTCACTGCTTAGCAGCATCGATTAGCTCTCCCGGGATAATGAAAAGGTAGCGAGTGTTTCTAGACTTGTCTTGGCGGCACTTGCCGTTAATGTCGTGAGCGCGTCTTTTACGAGATCACAGTGCGCTTCTGCTGCAGAACGTGTCTCTGCAATGCCGCCGGTGTTCGCCGCAAGCTTAATGATTTCAGTTAGGTGCTCAGCAGATTTGGTTCTCAGGGCGTTTGCAATCAGCTCTGCGTCAGCTGATGAAGCATGCTGCATGGCATGGATTAACGGAAGGGTGGGCTTGCCCTCGTTAAGGTCGTCACCAACATTCTTACCGGTTGTTTCAGGGTCGCCTTCGTAGTCGAGGACATCGTCGATCAATTGAAAAGCAACACCCAGGTTCAGGCCGATATCGTGCATTCGCTTACGTATTTCTTCACCCTCACCGCTGAGTATGGCGGCGCCCTCGCATGCCGCGGCAAAGAGGATCGCTGTCTTGCGAGTAATAACATCAAAGTACTGCTCGCGAGAGGTGTCAGGTTCACCCGCACGAACCAGTTGCATGACTTCACCCTCGGCAATCAGATTGGTGACGTCTGCCATGAGATTGAGGATACGCATCTCATCCAACTGAACCATCAGTTGAAAGGCGCGTGTATACAAGAAGTCGCCCACCAACACGCTCGGCGCATTACCAAACTCACTGTTGGCTGTGGGTCTGCCGCGTCTAAGGCTGGATATATCGACCACGTCGTCGTGCAGGAGAGTCGCCGTGTGTATAAATTCGATCACCGCTGCAAACTTGATGTGCTTTTCGGTAACTTCGCCCAGCGAAGCCGCTGCCAGCAACGCGAGTAGTGGACGCAGACGCTTGCCACCGGCATCCACGATGTACTGGCCCACGTTCTCAACCATATCAACATCAGAATGCAGTTGCTCAATGATGATTGCGTTTACCTGAGCAAATTCGGCCTCTACGCTGGCTCTTATTTTATTTATCACAATACATCTCCGGGGCGAGCGGGGAGTATAAAGTGCTCTCGTCTTTCTTGTCACGAGGTGGGATATTCACATTGCGTGAATCTTGCCTTTTCCTTGCGCTATCAGCTCAAACCACGTATTCTCCGCGCCCTTGTTTATAACAACACTCGAGTGCCTACGCTCTGCCCCGCGCAGCGGTTATCACACAGCGAGCAGGCTAACTGGAAGGAAAACGAAATGTACGCAGTAATTGTAAGTGGCGGAAAGCAACACCGTGTTGAAGAAGGCGAAGTTCTAAAGCTCGAGAAGCTTGAGGTCGCTACCGGTGAATCCATAGAGTTCGATCAAGTACTGATGGTCGGCGAAGGCGCAGATGTGAAGATTGGCGCCCCTGTTGTCGTAGGCAGCAGTGTCACAGCGGAAGTGCTAAGCCACGGACGCCACGAGAAGATCAAAATCGTTAAGTTTAACCGCCGTAAGCACTACCGCAATGAGACGGGTCACCGTCAGTGGTATACGGAAGTTAAAATCACAGGCATCAAGGGATAACCAGGGAGTAGTCTAATGGCACACAAGAAAGCTGGTGGTAGTACCCGTAACGGACGCGATAGCGAAAGCAAACGCTTGGGTGTTAAGGCCTTCGGTGGTCAGGCAGTTTCAGCGGGTAGCATCATCGTTCGTCAGCGCGGTACAAAATTCCACCCAGGTGCGAACGTTCGCGTTGGTAAAGATCACACTTTATTTGCGACCGCAGATGGTAAAGTAGAGTTCTACACAGGCGGACCGCAGAATCGTAAGCAAGTTCGTATTGTGACTGGCTGATAGCAGCAAATTTTTAAAGAAGCCCTGTCAGTCGACGGGGCTTTTTTTTGGGCGTCATCTACCACCGGGTAAATCGCCTAAAGGAGCATAACGTGAAGTTTGTCGACGAAGCGGTAATTGAAGTCCACGCTGGCAAAGGCGGGAACGGTTGTGTCAGTTTCCGTCGAGAGAAATACATCCCGCTGGGTGGTCCCGATGGCGGTGACGGTGGTGACGGTGGCAGTGTGATTCTAGAAGGTAGTGCGTCACTGAACACAATGGTCGATTACCGCTTCACGCGAAAGTTTCGAGCACAAAACGGTGAGTCTGGACGCGGTCGCAATTGCACAGGCAAAGCCGGCGAAGACATCGTTTTGCCTGTTCCGCTCGGCACCACCATTATTGATGAAGAAACCGAAGAGGTTCTGGGTGACATTCAGGCTGCTGGCGATCGACTCGTGGTTGCGCAGGGTGGTTTCCATGGCATCGGGAACACGCGCTATAAATCCAGTATCAATCGAGCACCTCGTCAGTTCTCTGAGGGGACGCTAGGTGAGTCTCGTACGCTGAAGCTTGAACTTAAAGTCCTTGCAGACGTTGGTCTGTTGGGTCTTCCTAATGCAGGAAAGTCGACGTTGATTCGTGCGGTCTCAGCTGCCAAGCCCAAAGTGGCGGATTACCCTTTCACCACCCTGGTACCCAACTTGGGCGTGGTCAAAGTTGATGCCTATCGGTCTTTTGTTGTTGCAGACATTCCCGGGCTAATTGAGGGTGCCTCAGACGGTGCCGGCCTGGGTATTCGATTCCTGAAACACCTGACACGGAACCGAATTTTGTTACACCTTGTTGATGTCGCTCCGTTTGACGATAGCGATCCTGCAGAACAAGCACTATCTATTGTGCGTGAGTTGGAGCGTTTCAGTCCTACACTCGCCGCCAGACCCCGTTGGTTGGTATTGAATAAAATCGATTTAGTTGACCAAGAGACCTTAGCTGAGCGACGAGAAGCCATCGTATCGGCGCTTGAGTGGACCGGTCCTGTTTATGAGATTTCAGCAATTAGTGGTCGAGAAACCGATCGATTAAGCGGTGATTTGATGACTGCGATCGAGTACTTGAACGAGCAAGAGGCTGAAGACGAGGAATTGAAGCTTCGCGAGCAAGATGTGCAGATGCAGATGCAGAGCGAGGCGCGTGAGCGTATCGAGTCGCTGCGACTTGAACGAAAAGCGACGCGCATGTCACAGGCTGCCGACAGCGACGAGGATGATGACTTTGACGACAGTGATGTTGAGGTCGAGTACCGAAGTTGATTGAAGCCACTTCACAGAGCCAACAAGCGACGCTGGAGATTGCGCGCCTAAGCGTCGCAAACGCGCGTCGCTGGGTCATTAAAATTGGCAGCGCCGTGCTTACTGATAATGGTCAGGGACTCAGTGATTCCTTTATTCAACAGCTCGCCAAGGATGTGGTTTCTCTTCGAGCGCGCGGCTGCGAGGTAATCCTCGTGTCGAGCGGTGCAGTTGCCGCAGGTTTGGCCCGACTGGGTATTTCTGAGCGTCCTTCAGCACTCGACGAACTTCAAGCAGCGGCTGCTGTTGGACAATCTTCTCTTGTGCAAGCCTACGAAGCGGCGTTTGCGCCCGCGGGCGTCCTCTGTGCACAAATTTTGCTCAGCCACGATGACGTCAAATCTCGCGAACGATATTTAAATGCGCGCGCTACATTGCAGAGACTGTTGATCCAGGGAGTGATCCCAATCGTTAACGAGAACGATACGGTGGTGACCGACGAGATTCGTTTTGGTGACAACGATACCTTGGCTGCCCTAGTTGCAAACCTCATCGATGCTGATGCGCTACTCATGCTGACCGATCAGCAAGGACTCTTTAGCGCAGATCCGCGCACGCACTCCAGTGCAACACTGGTTGATCAGACCGATGCTCACAATACCGCTCTGGACGCCATGGTGTCAGAGGGTTCGACGCTTGGGCGTGGAGGAATGGTCAGTAAACTTCGCGCAGCGCGCTTGGCGGCAAGATCGGGCACGTTGTCAATAATTGCCGATGGACGAGACGCGGTCTCAGTCAGTAAAGCGACTCAAGGTCTGGCGGTAGGAACGCTATTTACCACAGAACAGGAGCCACAGCCCGCTCGTAAGCAGTGGCTTGCCTCTTTGCTATACCCCAGAGGCGAGTTAGTGCTGGATGACGGCGCTTGCCGAGTCATAACGACATCGGGACGATCACTGTTACCCGTCGGAGTGAGGTCGGTCTCAGGAGAATTCGCTCGTGGTGATCTTGTCCGATGTGTGAATAGCAGGGGTGATGAGATTGCCCGTGGTCTTATCAACTACGGTTATGAGGATACTCAGAAGTTGTTGGGTCGCTCGTCTGCGGACATTGAGAGTATTTTGGGCTTCGGCGGTGACGAAGAGTTGATACATCGCGATAACCTCATCACGGTGAGGTAGCCAGGCGCCTTATGACAGTGATTCTAAGTTATACCGTTACCCTGTTCGTGGCCTCTTGGTTGGGTGGATGGCTGCCGCGTCGTTATCAGTTCTCACACACGCAAACCCAGTTGGTGATGAGCTTGGTTGCGGGACTGATGCTCGGTGTGGCTGGTTTTCACCTGATACCCCATAGCGTTGAGTTGGGTCAGTCGATCGATCTCACTATGTATTTCGTTGTAGGTGGGCTGGTATTCATGTTGCTCTTGTTGCGGCTGTTCCACTTTCATCAGCACGATATCCCCATTGAGGGCGAGCCCCGCGCCCATGCGAATGAGCACAATCATGCACATGCACATGCACATGCACATGCACATGCACATGCACATGCACATGCACATGCACATGCGCACGCTCAGGCGTACGATCAGGCACACGTCCCCCGGGATGTGGGTTGGATGGGGTTGTTCCTGGGGTTGAGTATTCACACGATATTGGATGGCATTGCTCTCGGCGCTATCCTACGAGTCGAGCAGGCAACAGTTTTATTGCCCGGGCTTGGGGTGTTTGCGGCCATTTTGCTTCACAAGCCTTTGGACTCTCTCTCGATTGAGACCATGATGCGTCTCGACGGCTGGAGTGAGCGACAGCGCAGTATCGTCAATTTTATCTTCGCACTTCTCTGTCCGCTTGCCGCGCTGGTTTTCTATCTCGGTTTCAGTGGTCCTATTGCCAGTGTCTTGCCGGCTGCTTTGGCGTTTTCAGCGGGTGCGTTTATGTGTATTGCACTGGCCGATCTATTGCCTGAGGTCCAATTTCACAGCCACGATAAGCTGATATTAACGGGCAGTTTTCTCACAGGGTTGCTAATCGCCTTGGCGCTTGGGGTATTTGAACCGCACTTCCATCAATGAACCTATCAATAATCGAAGCCTCGGCGATACGAGTCGGCGCTAGCCTTACGCGCTGTTTTAACGTGGCCGTGGTGGCACTACTCGCTTCCGAGCTTTTGGGCCTCTTTCTTAGCGACCGCGGCATCGTATTTAGGCGCCTTCCAACCTACTAACTGTTCAGTGACGAGTTGAGTTAGCACCTCAATGTGTTGAGGCGTCGCATTGAGACAGGGAATGTACTCGTAACGCTCACCGCCCGCTTCAAGGAAGTAATCACGGTTTTCCATGCCAATTTCTTCAATGGTTTCTAAACAGTCAGCAGAAAAGCCGGGGCAAATAATTTGAAGTGATTTCACACCCTGTTCCGGAAGGCTTTGCAACGTCTCATCTGTGTAGGGCTTTAGCCATTCATCTCGCCCAAAACGAGATTGAAACGTCGACATGTATTCATGTTCCCCCAGTCCAAGCTCGTCAGCAACGAGGCGAGACGTCTTCATGCATTGACAGTGGTAGGGGTCGCCCTCTAGCAGGTAACGTTTTGGCATGCCGTGATACGAGAGTAAAAGCTTATCGGCACGTCCATGGGCATCCCAATGTTTCCGAATGCTGTCGGCCACCGCTGAAATGTAGGCTGGATGGTCGTGGTACGAACTGACGAATCGAAGATCAGGGAGCCAGCGTTGTCCTTGAAGTTCGTCCGATAAGGCATCAAAGGTTGATGCGGTAGTCGGTCCACCAAACTGAGGATAGAGCGGTAGCACGATGAGTTGTTGCACACCCTCCTGGAGCAGCGCTCGTGTTTGCGAGCTGATTGAGGGCTGCCCGTAGCGCATAGCGCCTTTGACAATGACGCTGTCACCCCAGGTTTGTTTCAAACTTTCGGCCACACCGGAGACCTGATCTTCTAGGTGGTAGAGGAGCGGTGAACCACGGTCTGTCCATACTTCGGAATAGGCTTCGGCGGATTTCTTGGGTCGCGTGGTCAAGATAAAAGCGTGGAGGATCATCCACCACAGCAGTCGGGGCACTTCCACGACGCGAGGGTCCCACAAGAACTGCTTCAAGTAAGGACGAAGGGCTCTAGCCGTGGGCGCCTCCGGAGTGCCGAGGTTGGTAAGCAAAACTCCGATCTTGGGTTGGGTGCCGTGGTCGTAATTCGACGCACCAATAAATCTCATAAAAAATCCTGTGGTAAAACGAGGCGGCAAGGTGAGTACCGTTCAGAGCACCCTACGCATGTGACTGCCTCACGGATGCTATTCTAACGCGTTATTCGATTTGACTCGCCCCCTTTGGGCCCCTATAACTTCGGCTACAAAAAAAAGACCTGGGAAATAAAATGAGTCTTACGTTCGACACCGCCCGAATACCGAATCCGCATTTGACAGAAGACCATCTCGCCTGGCGTGATGCACTGCGACGTTTCATCGATAAAGAGATCATGCCTTATGCTGACGACTGGGATGAGGCGGGTCATATTCCTATCGAGCTTTGGCCTAAGGCGGCTGAGGTTGGTCTGTTGGGTGCGGGCTACCCCGAGCAATATGGTGGCATGGAGACCGACAGCTGGCATAACTGGATCATCAACGAAGAGCTTTCCCGCGTCGGTGTTGGTGGCTTGTCGGCCTCGCTCATGGTCCACGGCATCGGTCTTCCGCCGGTCATCAATTGGGGAACCGAGGAAATGAAGGCTGAGATTGCACCGCCAGTTCTGCGCGGTGAATCCTGGATTTCATTAGGCATTACCGAGCCCGGTGGTGGCTCAGATGTGGCAAGTCTTAAAACAACTGCAGTTCGCGACGGTGATCATTACATCGTTAACGGCTCAAAGACCTACATCACAGGCGGTATGCGCGCGAATTACGTCTCGACTGCAGTGCGAACTGGTGGTGAGGGCGCCACTGGTGTTTCGATGTTGCTGATTCCAACCGATGCTGAGGGTTTTTCACGCACGCCACTCGATAAGAAGATGGGCTGGTGGGCCTCTGACACGGCAACCTTGTATTTTGACAAGGTACGGGTACCGGTCTCGAATATTATTGGACAAGAGAACCAAGGCTTTAAAGTCATCATGGCGAACTTTAATTCAGAGCGCATGGGCATGGCCGCTTCTATGGAGGCGCTCGGCCGTGTCTGTATGGAAGAAGCGGTGGCTTGGGCGACGGAGCGCCAGACGTTCGGTAAGCGTCTGGCTGATCACCAGGTAATTCGTCACAAGATTGCTATGATGAAGCAGAAGCTAAATGCCACTCAGGCATACATTCGCATGTGTTACGAGGCGATTGAGGCGGGTGAGCCCAATGCAGGCGACATTGCTCTCTTGAAAGTCCAAGCCAGCGAGGTGATGGAATTTTGTGCGCGTGAAGCGATGCAGATCCTCGGTGGTATTGGTTACATGCGCGGAAATCGCGTCGAGCGGATTTATCGCGAGGTGAGAGTTAACGCGATTGGTGGTGGTTCTGAAGAGATTATGCGCGATTTGGCGAGTCGGCAGTACGGGCTCTAGGCGACCTTGAAGGATCAGCAAGGAAAACAGACGAAAGGAAAGAGTTATGGCAACAGCTGAGACCAGCTTGAAAAACTTTCAGACCGACATCGACAAATGGATGACGGAAAATGTTCCAAAGAATCCTGGCTTTTTATTGCCACTGACCTTTTTGGAGGTGGGCACTGAACAGCAGCTCGACTTTCTGCGCGAGTGGCAGCACAAACTCTGGAGTGCGGGTTTTTTGGGCATGCACTGGCCAACGGAATACGGCGGTCAGGGCGCTGATCCTGCTTATCAAGGTATTGTCGATAAGGCGCTTTCGGCGCATAACGCGCCTATTATCTTTAACACGATTGGTCTCAACTGGACGGGCCCACTATTGCTAGACGTGGGTAGTGAGGATGACCGTCAGCGTTACATCAAGAATATTCTGACGGGCGAAGAGATCTGGTGCCAGGGCTTTTCGGAGCCTGACCATGGCTCTGATTTGGGTAACGTTCAGACCCGCGCAGTGAGAGACGGCGACGAGTATGTCGTTAACGGCAGTAAGGTTTGGACCACGCTTGGTAATTACGCTGATCATATGATCTTACTTGCGCGCACGGATACCAGCACCGCTCGGAAATACGACGGTTTGTCTTTCTTCCTCGCACCCATGCGAGTGGAGGGTGTTGAGGCGCGACCGATTAGAAAAGTAACCGGTGAGTTTGGCTTCAACGAAACCTTCTTCACCGATGCCCGTATCCCAGCAAGTTGCCTCCTGGGTGATGAAGGTGGCGGTTGGCGCATGGCAATGAAGACCCTTGAGTACGAGCGCGGTGTGGTTGCCGGTCAGGCGAGCGCGCATATGAGCCAGTCCATCACTTTGGAACACCTCATGGAGTCGATGCACGACTTCGAGCGCGATGGTGCTCCAATTCTAGAGGACGCGATGATCCGCGATGAGCTAGTGAAGTTCGCGATCGAAGCCAAAGCAAACTCAATCAGCGATCGCAGAGCAGCGATACCGGCACTGAACACCGACTATCCCTTCGGTATTGCTTTGTCGAACAAGTACCGACATACCGAATTTGCACGTCGCATGAAGCAGATGGGTGCGCACGTTCAGGGTGCGCAAGGTGCGCTCTTTATGGATGACGAGCAGTCTTACAAAGGTGGCTTCTGGCAGCGTGCTTACTTCGCTAACTTTGGTACGACCATTGGCGGGGGCACGACCCAAATCCAAGCCAATATCATCGGCGAGCATGTGCTCGGCCTGCCGAAGTCTTAAGGAGGCTGAGAGATGACTGCCATTATTGGAAGCAAGAAAATCAATTTTTCTGAGGAGCAGGGGATGCTCCTTGATGTTGCGCGCGAGTTTGTAAAGGACAAGTCGCCCGGCAGCGAAGTTCGTAAGTTTTTAGAGAGCGAAGAGGGCTTCTCTCAGCCGGTCTGGCAGGAGTTGGTCGAGCTCGGTTGGACGGGCATAAACCTGCCTGAGTCTGTTGGGGGCTCTGGACTCGGTATTGCAGCACTGATACCGGTAGTCGAGTCAATGGGTAAGGGCCTGATGGGTACGCCACTGGTATCTACCGTACTGGCCTCCGAGTTAATTCGACGAGCGGGCGGTATTGCTGAAGAGGGTATCCTCGAGGATATTTCAGGTGGCTGTGCGGCAACCGTCGCCTACCTTGATAGAAGCGACTGGGGCGGCACGAATATGGGTGTTGCGGTCGATGCTCAAGGCGTACTTTCGGGTAGTAAGTTTATGGTCTCTGACGCGGCACACGCCGCTTGGATTGCGGTTGTGGCGTCAAACGAAGCGGGCGAGGCTGTTGTGGCCCTGGTTTCGGGTAATGACGTGTCCGTCGATGCGCGAAAAGGCCATACGCTCATCGACTTAACAAAGCGTGCGGCAACGATCGACTTTACGGGCATCAAGGCCCATCGTGTTTTGAGCGGTTCAAAGGTCGACGCGGCCATTCGAGACTACCTGTTAATCGGGGCCCTTTTGACGGCTGCAGAGGCTGTTGGCTCCACCTCTGCCTGCCTCGCCGGCATTGTGGATTACCTCAAGACGCGAAAGCAGTTTGGTAAGTTAATTGGTTCTTTCCAGGCCTTGAAGCACCCGACCGTCGATATTTACGTGGGTATGGAGCAGTCGCGTTCGCTTGTTTACCACGCATCGAGTGAAATCGATGATGGTCCGCTGAGTAAAGAGGCTGAGATTGCATGCCGTATGGCAAAAGCCAAGGCCTCAGAGACGATTCAATTCGCAGGCGATCGCTCGGTGCAGTTCCACGGAGGTTTTGGCTTCACTTGGGAATGCGACTCGTCGCTGTTTATCCGGCGTGCGGCGTACAGTCAGCAGCAGTTTGGCGACGCGATGCATCACCGAAAGCACTTAGCGCCTCTGCTACTCGACGCTTAGACACGCCTTTAGATTGACGGGCCTCTGAAGTGGGGCTCTTTCAGCGGACCGGTCCCGTGCGCCCGGTCTGCGCAGCCATTTTTTATCGCCTTAGGTTTTTATCTCCTACAGTGTTTCTTAGCCGCAAGCCGACACATTGGGCATGCGGCACTTCGTTTTTTCGATTGTTGTTGCGCTGCGTTACAAGCCTAATCGGTCTGTGTTGCCCAAAGAGTTAATAGGTCTTGATTGCTGGAATTCACGGACGGCGTTCAATCGGTCCGCGGTAAGTGCTCCAGTAAGTAGCGGATAGTGTTGCCACCCATAACCGCGCGGACTTCTTCTGGGGCCAGGCCTCGTTTGATGAGTGCCGAGGTTAAGTAGGCAAGATCACTCGCATCAATGGGTGTAGTCACTGCACCATCCCAATCAGATCCAAGCGCCACTGCGTCCAATCCAAAGGTGTTAATACCGTAAGCGATGGCATCGGCGATGGCTGCGACATCGTCTCCGCAGACTGCCTCGGACCAAAACCCGACACCAATGAGCCCGCCTCGCGCCGCAATTCGTGCGATCAGCGCGTCGTTTATATTCCGCTTTCGATCACAGTGACCTTTAAAGCCGGTGTGGCTGACGATGAGTGGACTCTCAATAAGGTTGAGAACATCATCAACTACCTGAGGTGAGGAATGCGAGACGTCGATCATTACCCCCAGGGCGTCCATCTCCAGCACTGCTTGGCGCCCAAAGTCGGTGAGTCCTGCATTAGACTCGCCATGAAGCGAGCCACCGAGCTTGTTGTCGAAGAAATGCTGAAGCGACATCATGCGGAAGCCCGCGTCATAGAGTCGCTCGATATTGGCGAGATCACCATCAAGGGCGTGTGAGCCTTCAGTGCCCAATAAGCCAGCAACAACGTTGCTACCGGCCTCGCGGGCCTTCAATACTTGTTTTAGCTCCTCGGAGGATGTCACCACTTCCAGATCAGGGCTCTCAGAAGCAAAGTTATGTAATCGCTCCGATTGGTAAATGGCGCGTGCAAAGAGTGAATCACGCGTCCCTAAAGGCCAGCGCTGTGCCAGCGCAAGCAGGGTGATCGTATCGCCAGCCTCTGCTGAATTTGAGTCGTAATTCTGACCACTTGGAGATTTTGTGACGGTGGTTAACATCTGTACAGCCATGTTGCCGTCGATCATTCGCGGCAAGTCGACCTGACCACGGTCCGAACGCTCTATGAGTGATCGATACCACAGCAGCGTATCTGCGTGAAGGTCAGCTATGTCGAGTGACTGGTGCAGTGCCAGGGAATCGGGAGAGGGCGCGGGCCCCTTATCACCGGCAACCCGGTTTTGCGTATTCTCCAGCGCGGCTGGTCCGAGGGTATAGATCGCCACCACCATGATGAGCGCCAGTATAGCGATGAGTGTCAGCAGAAACCGAAGCGCAGCCATGTCTAACCTTTTTATCGTGGTTGATGCGTCTAAACCTAGTTGTCGATCGTAAGCCTAGCCATGAATGAATCCAAGCTCATCCTGGTCCTTGGCGACCAACTTAGTCTCAATCAGCCGGCCTTAAAGCATGCCGAACCGGGGCAGGACATTATTGTGCTTGCTGAGGTTGTCGAAGAGGCCACTTACGTTCGCCATAACCGACATAAGATTGCGTTGTTGTTTGCTGCAATGCGTCACTTCCGTCTCGAGCTTGAGACATTAGGACATACCGTCCACTACATCACCATAGATCAAGGCGTAGCTAGTCTCGAGGAAGCGGTTCGTAACGTCCTGGCGCAGACCGCAACTAACGAGGTCATTATCTGCGAGCCTGGAGAATATCGCCTCGTGAATCAGATGCGGACGGCGTGGCCATCCTCTCTCGGTGTGCCGGTGACGGTACTCGAGGATGATCGATTTCTGGCATCCCATGAAGATTTCGAACTCTGGGCTCACGGCAAGAAGCAGCTTCGTATGGAGTTCTTTTATCGAAAGATGCGCGAGCGCTATCAGATTTTGATGGATGAAGGTCAGCCTGCGGGCGGAAAGTGGAACTACGATGCGGACAATCGGGTCGGTTGGCGCAATCAAGTCGGCATCCCATCTCGACCCGACGTTACTCCCGATGCAATCACAGCAGAGGTGATTGATACCGTGAACGCGACGTTTCCTGACAACCCGGGGAATCTAGAGAGGTTTCGTCTTGCAGTAACGCGAGCCGATGCTGAGCGTCAATTTGATTGGTTTGTGGATAACGCGCTCGTTGACTTCGGTACCTACCAAGATGCTTTGGTTGAGGAATCTCCGTGGGTGTTTCACGGACTTATTTCGATGTACTTAAACTCAGGTCTGCTCGAGCCTCTTGCCGTTTGTGAGCGCGCTGAGAGGGCCTGGCGCGAAGGTAAGTGTTCGCTATCGGCGGCCGAGGGCTTTATTCGTCAGGTGCTCGGTTGGCGAGAGTACATCCGTGGCATCTATTGGCTGTTAATGCCTGAGTACAAAACGCGCAATACGCTGGGTGCAACACGCCGGCTGCCAAACTATTTTTGGGATGCCAACACCGAGATGCGATGTTTAAGTCGTGCTATTGGACAGTCGCTTGATCATGGTTATGCCCACCATATCCAGCGACTAATGGTTATTGGTAACTTCGCATTACTCGCGGGCTTAGACGTAATGGAGGTCTGCGATTGGTATCTAGCGGTTTATGTGGATGCTTACGAATGGGTGGAGTTGCCGAATACCTTGGGGATGGCGCTCTACGGAGACAATGCTGTCATTGCCAGCAAGCCGTATGCGGCAAGCGGTAAATATATCCAAAAGCAGGGCAACCATTGTCAGCAGTGCCGCTACAAGCCAACCAAAGTCACGGGTCCCGATGCCTGCCCGTTCAATAGTCTTTATTGGCGCTTCATCGATGAGCACATTGATAAATTTGGCAAGAACCCTCGTATGGGGTTGGTGGTCGCTAACTGGCGCAAGCGCGATCCCGATGAGCGCGAGGTGATTGTGAGATGGGCGGATAAGATGGTGGAGGACTGGACTTAGCACACGGCGGCTTGCTCGGATTATTTGCGTGCGGGGCCAAGGGAGAAAAAGTTATTTTTAGGTCTTCGTTAGATCGCAGTCTCCATAGACGAGGATTACCCCGTCATCGCGCCCTAGGCGTCTTTTTGCTTTAACGTGTAACGACGGCCGGAGCATCGCTTCGAGCAGTACACTACGGACTCCCAGTTGAGTTTCCATTTCGCGCGCCACGTAAAGGGTCGGTCGCAGACTGGGCAGACTTTTGTTGGAAGATCAGACTTTTTCATCTTCGATTGGCCAATCTGCCGCGTCGGTGACAAAGTCGGGCTGAAACGGTCTCACGCCGCCCCATTTCGTCACGAAAATACCGCTAGGGTCGTGCTCCGCCGTCTGCTTATCTAGATTGAAGTGACGGCCGCCTCGAGGGTCACTGCCAACACCGGCAATATATTGCCAATTGCCGTAGTTGCTACCCACATCGTAGTCGATCAGATGCTTCTCAAAGAACGCTGCCCCAAAGCGCCAATCGCCGTCGAGTTCATTAATCAAACAGCTGGCGGCAATCTGACGACCTCGATTGCTCATCCAGCCTGTTGCCACCAACTGGCGCATGAGCGCATTTACGATGGGGTAATTCGTATCGCCAGCGCACCAGCGCGCAAAATTGCGTGGCTCGAAGGTCGAGCGACGCGGTTTTCCGGTTTTGCCGGAGAGTGTAAACATCGACTTGCCATCGACCTCGGCCCGCCAGTAAAAGAATTCGCGCCACAGCAACTCGAAGAACAGCCAGTAAGTAGACTCGTTGCTCAGTCGCTGCTTTTCAAAATCAAAAATACAGTGCGCAACCTCGCGTACCGATAAATTGCCATTGGCAAGCCAAGGAGAGAGCGTGCTTGAACCATCAAAGCCATCTAAGCAGTTGCGGGTTTGCTTGTATCGGGTGATTGCTTCGTCATCCCATATGAATTGCTTGAGTCGCCTCAGGCCTGCGCGTCGTCCTCCGGGTATGGGTAGACCCGGATGAGGTTTGTTGATCGAGGGAGGGATAGCATCAAACTGTGCGGAGGGCGGGGGTGGTAACTGCTCCGGTGCTGCTTTGGGCCCACGAACGTTCAACTTTTCCGCTTTGCGTCTAAAAGGAGAAAACACTTTGGGGAACTCTTCGAGTCCCATAGGAAGGTCAGTCTCGGTAAAAAGGCTGTTTCCGCGATGAATTTGAATCGGAATAGAAAGCTTACCTGCGAGGTAGGAGAGCGATTGCTTTTCCTCCCACCCTGGGTGATGGCTGACACTGACCTCCGTGATGCTATAGCGCTCTACCAGATGCGGAATAACCAGTTCAGGAGAGCCTTCTAAGACGAGCAGGTCCTGTCCGAGTTCTTGCAAATCACGCTTTAGCTCGATAAGCGACTCTCTCAGAAATCGATCACGCTGCTCACCGATCCCGTTTAAGTTGCACCATGGTTTGGGCTTCGGCATCAGGTAGAGGCACAGCAAAGAATCAACTGCAGCGTGACTCGTGAGCGCTGGGTTGTCGTTGAGTCGCAGGTCGGTTCTAAACCAGTGAAGGTGACGCATTAGTAAGGCCTCTTGTCGACGTTTCACTCTACAAGAGGTAGTGATGCCGGAGAGTATTTGGCATGAACTTCAAGTCGGACGCAGTCTTGACGCACGCTTAGCGCAATGAGTGGCGCGTGTCCAAATTATAACGCGGCGCGCACTCTCGCCCCGACGCATTTAGGTCCAGCGTTGGGGCTATTGAGTCGACGGTAAGTTTTGCAATTAGCTTGTTGCGGGTCTATTTTGGGCGCAAATGATTCTTTTATGCCGGCCCCAACCTCTAGCAACTAACAACGTCAGTAAACAAAAAAGGAAGTTAAGCAATGAGCGCACACGACACTCTGTTGAGTCCGATTAATCTCGATGGCCTCCACCTCAAGAACCGTGTCGTGATGGCGCCAATGACCCGTAATCAGTCCCCAGAAAATATTCCGACTGATGCAAACGTCGAGTACTACCGAAAACGAGCGGCGGGCGGGGTGGGTTTAATTGTCACGGAAGGCACCTGTGTTGATCATATCGCAGCCAGTGGTTATCCCGGTGTGCCCTACATCTATGGTGATGATCGTCTTGCGGGTTGGAAACGTGTCGTAGACGCAGTCCATGCGGAGGGTGGCAAAATCGCGCCCCAACTCTGGCACGTCGGTGGTATGCGTAAAAAAGGTGCACTCCCAGAGGGGGATGTCGACGGGTATGCGCCCTCCGGTATGAACGTACCAGGCAAGGTGAATCGACATATCATGTCCTCGCAAGACATTGATGATGTGATTGCTGCTTTTGCCAAAGGCGCGCGCGACGCTAAGGCAGTCGGCTTTGATGCGGTAGAAATCCATGGCGCGCATGGTTATCTGCTCGATCAGTTCTTCTGGGAGGGAACAAACCAGCGAGAGGATGCCTACGGTGGGTCAATGGCTGATCGCGGGAAATTTGTCGCCGAAATCATCTCAGCGTCTCGTGCAGAGGTGGGTTCAAACTTCCCAATCATTCTCCGTTGGTCGCAATGGAAGCAGCAGGACTACACAGCGAGGTTGGCAACGACCGAAGCTGCGTTGGCTGACTTTCTCGAGCCACTCGTTGACGCCGGCGTGGATATCTTCCACTGCAGTCAGCGACGCTTCTGGGAGCCAGAGTTCGAAGGCAGTGATTTAAACTTAGCAGGCTGGGTTAAGAAGCTGACCGGTAAGCCAACGATTACAGTGGGCAGCGTCAGTCTCGACGCAGACTTTATTCCTGATCCCGGCGAAGTGGGTTTCAAAGCGGCTAAACCGGCATCTCTCGATAAGCTAAATGAAATGCTTGATCGGGGAGACTTTGACTTGGTTGCCGTGGGACGTGCACTAATCGCTAACCCGGATTGGGTGCGGGTGGTTGAACAGGGTAACGTGGACCGTCTTGTAGCGTTTGAAAAGCCTATGCTAATGACCTTGGAGTAAGGATACGAAGGAATCTATTTCTGGGTAGGTTAAGTCCCATAAGAAACGTCGCCAAGAGATTCAAAGATGAACAACTTGTGACCTTTTACCAGCGCGCAATCATTGTCATTAAAAAGTCATCTAGGTGGTGTTTGATGCTCGCGCGCATCACATGTGCGTGACTCAAATTAATTTCCCAACCCAGGAGAAAATCGATGATTGCTCGAGGACTCAAAACATCGCGGAAGATGCTTGCGGCAGCAATTGCTGTGACTGCCACTTCTGCTTTGGTGGCGACACCCACCACCTTTGCTCAGGAAACCACCGCTGAAGTACGCGGCGTCGTAATCGATACGTCGGGCGCACCACTTGAGGGCGCGACCATTGTGGTTACCAGTAAAGCCACAGGTATCTCAAAAACAGTGGAAGCTAACGAAAACGGTGGTTACTCGGTGCGTGGCCTGCCCGCAGGCGTCGCTTACGACGTTGAAGTAGTGGCTGATGGCCTTCAAAAGTCGCTAACTAAAGGTGTCTCCCTGGCAGTTGGACAATCGGCTGTCCTCAATTACAACTTGTCCGCGATTGAAGAGGTTGTCGTGACTGGTACGCAGGTTGTGATCGCCGAGACGGCGGTAGGTCCAAATGCGATTTTTGATCTCACGGACTTACAAGACAGCCCTGCAATTAATCGAAATATCAACGACATCATTCAGCAAGACCCAAGACTGTACGTTGATCAGTCGCGCGGTAGCATTGACGCGGTGCAGTGTAACGGTGCTAACCCACGTTACAACAGCCTGACGGTTGATGGCGTTCGCTTGAATGACGGTTTTGGTCTTAACTCAAACGGCTACCCTACGCAGCGTATGCCTTTCCCGTACGACGCTATTT
Source organism: Luminiphilus sp. (assembly GCA_965655685.1). Lineage (GTDB taxonomy): Bacteria > Pseudomonadota > Gammaproteobacteria > Pseudomonadales > Halieaceae > Luminiphilus. The sequence continues at coordinate 3,753 of CBFHHL010000069.1, read as the reverse complement.
CGAGTGTTGCGGTAGAGATGGCCCCCATGAGCGTGGTCTACGGTGGCTTCTCCGCATGTAATATCAACGCGGTAACCAAGGCTGGTCGCAATGAGATTTACGGTTCTGCGTTCTTTGACTACGGTTCGGATGACCTTCGCGGTGACAAGCTCGAGGGCGACAGCATTGCTCAGCAAGATTACTCTGAGACACGTTATGGCTTTGAACTGGGCGGTGCGTTAATCGAAGATAAGCTGTTCTTCTATGGTGCCTACGAAAAGTATGAAGGCGCTGACCTGAACAACCGCGGCGCTATCGACACCGGCGCTGTTAATGAAGTACCTGTTACACAAGCTGAGCTCGACCGTATTGCGCAAATTTCGCGTGATGTCTATGGCTACGAGCCAGGCCGTACTGTCTCAGAGGCCTTTGACTTTGATGACGAAAAGTACCTCGTAAAACTCGATTGGTATGCGTCGGACACACAGCGTCTGTCGATGACCTACATGTACAATGACTCCTTCAACTTCACGCCATCCGACGGTGACTTGGACGAGTTCGAGTTCGACAAGCACTTTTACAAGCGCGGTGCTGAACTTACTACCTACAACATTAACTGGTACGCTGATTGGAGCGAGAACTTTTCTACAGAGGTTCGATATTCGTACAACGAGGTTGACTTCCTTCAGGCCTCAGTCTCAGGCGGTGATTTTGCTGAGTTCCGTATCGAACTCGATGAGGTAGACGTCTATCTCGGTCAGGACGACAGCCGTCAGGCGAACGACCTCGATTGGGAAGTCGAGCAATTAGTGGCACGAGGTACTTACACGTTGGGCGATCACTCGATCACCTTCGGTTATGAGCGTGACACTTCGGACATCTTCAACTTGTTCTACCAGCACGTTGATACTGAAATCCGCTTCGACGGCATTGATAACTTTGAGCAGGGCATCGCCTCGCGGGTTTACTACGGTAACGCGATCTCCAACAATGAACTCGATGCGGCGGTTGAATGGGGTTACACGGTCAACACTGCTTATATCGAAGACGAGTGGCAGGTATCCCCCGATTTTCGTCTGACCTATGGTCTGCGATACGACTACTACGAGTCGGATGACAAGCCCGCATTGAACCCAGCGTTCACTGCTGACTATGGCTTCCCCAACACCGCAACGTTGGACGGACTTGATCTGCTCATGCCACGTATTGGCTTTACGTACGAGATGAATGACAGCATGACCTTGAGCGGTGGTGTTGGTTTGTTCTCGGGCGGTAACCCAAATGTTTGGTACTCGAACGTATTCTCGAATACCAATACAACGGCGGTTCAAACTCAGATTCGCGGTGTAAACCTGTTTGAACAAACTTACGAGTTGTGTGAGCCCGGTGTTCCTGTTTGTGGTCCTGGTTACGGTGTGCCCTCTCAGCAGGTGGCACAAGTGGCAGCAGGCGACGGAAGCAACTTCGAAATTGTATACCTAGATCCAGACTTCGAAGCACCCTCGGAGTGGAAGTATGCGCTTGGTCTTACTTGGGAAACGGACGCTGGCTATCTGATCACTGCCGATGCGCAAATCACACGCGGCAAAGACACTGCGATCTACAAGCACGGCGACTTGGAGCAGGTTGGTACGAATGATTTTGGTAACGGCTATCCTGTCTACGACAGTGTGCGTCTTCCAAGCTTTGTATTGACAAACAGTGGCGTCGGTAACGAGTCAGAGTCAATCGCAGTGAGCGTGTTCAAGAACTTTGAGAACGGGCTCGACATGCGTGTTGGTTATGCGTGGGTGGACTCAAAAGATGTGAACCCAATGACGTCTTCGGTTGCATTCTCAAACTACGTGAACCGTGCGTTCTATGACCCTGAGGAAGAGGTGCTCTCGCCGTCAAACTACAACATCGAACATCGCGTTACAGCGGTTCTCAACTACAACGTACAGCTCTTCGGCGGCTACAACACGCGCTTCTCGCTGTTCGGTCAGTCGAGTTCTGGTGTGCCCTACAGTGTGACGCTGAACGGTGGCGATGGTACGATCGGCGCTTATGGGTTTACGCCTTATCTCGATTTTATCGAGCACGTATTGGTCGAGCCTGGTACACGTAATAACCGTCGTGGTAGCTCATGGACGAAGGCAGACCTTCGCGTATCGCAAGAGTTGCCTGGATTTAGCGATGAGCACACCGCGCGTGCGTTCATAGTCGTAGACAACTTCACCAATCTTTTGAACGATGATTGGGGTGTGCTCTACAAGCCAAACTTCCCATACGGTGTCACGCAAGACGATATCGATGCAGGACGCACCGAATCACGCATTGGTGGCGCGTCGCTTTGGGAGATCCGCGTAGGGTTTAACTACAACTTCTAATCGCTATGTAGACGAGTTGGCGCTCAATAGAGCCACCTCAGAAACTTATCAAAAAGGCGCCGCAAGGCGCCTTTTTTTGTTTCGGACAGTCAACGCTGCAAATAAAATATTCCTTCAGGTTATTTATTTTTTGTATATATATTCATAAGTTTAAAACTAACACTTTTATAGTGTTACCTTTTTTGTGTTTTAAGGTAACATATGTCTCGTTAGGTCGCATAAACACTGAATTTAAGAGGTAACATGAAAAGTAATCTTTCACTTTGGTTAAACATGGCAAGTACCGCAATCACTTTTTCGGTCGTAGTGTCGGTAATGTTCTACTCCGTTGGGTCGATGGTTTGAGCCAGACTTCTTACCGTAGGGGGCTGGTGCCAGCGCTCGTTACGCTAATTTTAATGTCGCTGATCACTGAACGCGGCTTGTCTTCGACGACGAGAAAGCCATCGGCCGTCACATCGCGAGCAGTGACGGCCGATTATGTCGCGCCCGTATTCATGGACTCTTTGTAACAAATAGCTACCTTCGGCGGGCGCGCAGCTAAAGCCGATGCGCCGATGCATCGCCGAGCGAAAGGCAAAATAGAGCGGCCCTCAAGCTGAGGCTGACTGTACCCAAAGGGAAGAAGACGGCTAGCCAGCGTAGAAACCAACGCCGCGACAGGGGCGACACTTGCGCTGTAGTAGTATCCCTCGATTATCGGAACGATAGCGGCGACGCTATTGCCTAGGGCAGCTGTCTATAAAGTTTGGAGCATGCGCCTAATCTCGGTATGGTTACGCCTTCAAATTCTTTTGGGTTTCCTATGCACAGCGTGATCGGTATGTTGGTCATCGTGGCCTTTGCCTACGCGGTTTCTTCAAGTCGTGCGCAGATTTCGTGGCGAACCGTGGGTATTGCATTCGCTGTTCAGTTCACAGTCGGTGGCATCGCCCTTTTCACTTCATGGGGCAATCTTGCGTTGAGTGCAGCGGCGGAGGCGACCGGTGCGCTTCTCAGCTACTCGCGTGCCGGTATTGATTTTATGTTCGGGCAGTTGGCAGCCTACGACGGTCCCATTGGTTTTGTTTTCGCCGTTAACGTTCTACCGGTGGTGGTATTTTTTAGCGCCTTCATCGCGGTTATGTACCACCTAGGTATCATGATGTGGATCGTTCGGTTTTTGGGTGGTGGCCTTAGAAAGCTGCTGGGTACTAGCCACGCGGAGTCGATGTCGGCGGCTGCAAATATTTTTGTCGGACAAGCAGAAGCGCCTCTCGTGGTGAAGCCCTTCATTCCCGTCATGACGCGCTCCGAGTTGTTCGCTGTGATGGTGGGCGGGCTATCCACCATCGCGGGTTCTGTCATGGCGGGCTATGTTGCTTTGGGCATTCCACTTGAATACTTAGTAACCGCGAGCTTCATG